>CAMDOH010000008.1 GCA_945903605.1 Akkermansia muciniphila | reverse complement strand
AGCGGATAGCAGACTTCCGTCCGCAACGTGTCGCGCGCACCGAGTCCGCAGGGCTTGATGCCATGTGCTTTGCCAGCATCGAGCACACGATTCCAAATCGATTCGATTGTCTCCGCTGGCGCAAGAATTTCAAACCCATCCTCTCCGGTGTAACCTGTGCGAGTCACGAACACTTCTTCGCCGCAAAAAGAAAAAGCACCGATTTCATTCTTTGCCAATTCAGTCGGCACTTCAGCACCGAACTTTCCCTTGCCGCTAAAAATATCGCTAATGAAACTGACAACCTTGGGGCCTTGAACAGCGACAGCTCCAAAGGAGTTGGAAACATTCTCGATGGTCACACCAGCTCGATCCGGAAATTCTACCAAGGCCGATTGCATCCAAGCCAGATCAGCGTCAATACGCGAGGCATTGATGATCATTAGATAAGTTTCGTTGGCGATTTCGTACAGGTACAAGTCGTCCACCGTGCCACCTCGCGAATTACACATGAGCGTGTACTGCGCTCTGCCGAGCTGAAGTTTGCCGACATCGTTGGTCAGCAATCCATTCAGAAACTGCCTGGCGTAAGGGCCTGAAACAATCACTTCGCCCATGTGTGAGATGTCGAATACGCCAGCGGCATTACGGACAGCGAGATGTTCATCGACAATGCTCGTGTACTGCACTGGCATTTCCCAGCCACCAAAATCAATGAGGCGAGCACCCAGTTTATGATGAGCCGCAAACAGCGGTGTGCGTTGTGGTGTCGTCGACAAGCTCAACCCCATTTCTCCGTGCGCATTTGTTCCTTTGCTAGTTTCAATTCGCCCAGCACGAGATGCTCCGTGGATTCAACCAACTCGGTTGTGCCGCAGGCGTACACGACCGTATTGGCAAGATCGCCGATGAAACTCTTCACCCACTCTGCGGTGATGCGTCCGCGCCGGCCGGTCCAAGGATCAGTTTCAGGTAGCCGTGTGCAGGTGACATTGAATTGGAAGTGAGGATTTTCCTTCTCCAATTGGCGAAACTCGTCATTAAAAATGATGTCAGCCGTAGTTCGCACGGAATAAAGAACGGTAATTTTTGTGTCGAGATTGCGACGCGTGGCATCGCGCACAAACCCGCGAAAAGGAGTCACGCCCGAACCGCCTGCAACGCAGATGAGATGTTTGCCCGGTGGATCAAAAGCCGGCAGAAACCGTCCCGTCGGCGGGATCACAAACATTTTGTCGCCTGCTTTTGCCCAGTCTACTATGCGCGTGCCCATCTTACCGTCACGCTTCACAGTCACTTCATAGAACCCCCGATCCAGCGCGCAGGAACTGAGCGAGTAAGCGCGTTTGTAAGCGGTCGTGTCGGGCCAATAAACGGTGATGAACTGGCCTGTCTTGAATTCTCCCGGGTCATATCCTTCCGGCCATTTGTAGCGGAGCGTCTTGACGTCGGGTAATTCCATGTTGACCGATTCAATCAACATCTCGGCGATTTGTTTGGCCATAAATAGACGCAGCGATTGAGCCGCGAAGTTTGGTGAATGTATGGAAACAGCCGCCAGTCGTTAAGCACTTTTTTCGACAAGGCCGATCATTGGCTCAATAGCACTCTTCGAGTTCAGGCCGAGCCGACCAACAACTTCTTCGGCGAGTACAGAGTAAGCAGCCGTCCCAGCCCCATTAGGGTCGTAAACGATGGCGGCTTTTCCGTGACTTGGCGCTTCGGCCAATCGCGTGTTGCGTGGTATCACCGCATCGAACACCTGACTGCCAAAATGCTTTCGAACTTCGTCGACGACTTGATGCGACAGTCGAGTGCTGTTGTTGAACATCGTCATGACAATACCGAGGGTTGTAAGCGATGGATTAGCTCCACCATCCCGAACCTGCCCGATGAGGCGATTCAGCATCGTTAATCCTTCCAGGGCGAAATACTCGCATTGAGAGGGGACGAGCACTTGGTCGGCGGCAACGAGCGCGTTCAATGTGAGGATGCCCAGCGATGGAGGGCAGTCGCAAAGTATAATGTCATAACGACCAGACTGACGGATGGGATTGATCAAATCGCGCAATCGAGTCAGATGGTTTTCGAGTTGTGGCAATTCGATTTCTGCTCCACATAAATCCATCTCACTCGGTAACAGGTCAAGATTTCGAACCGATGTTCTCCGAATTTTACTTTTCAATGATAGGCCGTTAATCAGGCAAGGGTACACGCTGGCCCCGGGTTTCTTTTCAATGCCGAGGCCACTGGTTGCATTTGCTTGTGGGTCCAAATCAATCAGGAGGACTTTGCGCGGTTGGGCAGCAAGACTGGCGGCTAGGTTAATGACAGTCGTCGTCTTGCCCACGCCCCCCTTCTGATTCGCTACGGCAATGAAGTGAGTCTGCACTGCCTGATTGATAAAAGACTGCCGCAATGAGAACAGCAAAAGTTATTACCGCACCCCAGCAGCGAGATTGACTTCGACCAAAACTTGTCCGAGAGATGGAGCGTGATTTTATTGGACAGCGTTCAACTTGCGCCTACCAGCGGACTTCAAGAATTGTCGACTCGCGCTGACTCTGAATCTGTTTCGCGTGCATTGACTGCGTCACATCCCAACTTGCGCGACTTCGCATCTTTGATCTCGCCGAATGCTGCAACGCAGCTCGAAGCGATCACCCGTCGATCCGCCACCATCACGCGCCAACGATTCGGCCGGACGATCCGCATGTTTGCCCCGCTCTATCTTTCAAACGAGTGCATCAACAACTGCAAGTACTGCGGCTTCTCGCGCGATAATCCCATCTTGAGAGTCACGCTGGATATTGAAAATGTTCTGGCCGAAGCGCGGGCTTTAGCCGCGCAAGGATTTCGCAGCATCCTGCTTGTCGCGGGGGAGCATCCGAAATTTGTCGCCACGGATTATCTCGCTGACTGCGTCCGTGCTGTCCGACAAATTGTCCCATCAGTCGCGCTCGAAGTCGGCCCACTTGAAGTCGGTGACTATAAAAAACTGGTCGATGTCGGCGCCGAGGGTCTTGTCGTTTATCAGGAAACCTACGACCGTGAAGTATACGCCGAGATGCACACCGCCGGCCCGAAACGCGATTTTGATTGGCGATTGAAAACACCCGAGCGCGCCCATGAAGCTGGGTTCCGGCGGCTGGGTATCGGCGCACTATTTGGCCTTGCGGATTGGCGAATGGAAGCATTGTCACTTGCCGCACATGCCCTTCATCTATTGAAACATTGCTGGAAAGCGCAACTGACTATTTCACTCCCGCGACTGCGACCATGCGCCGGAGATTTCCAGCCACTGACGCAATTGAGCGACCGCGAATTTGTGCAACTCATCACTGCCTTTCGCATCTTGCTACCCGATGTCGGAATCATGCTTTCAACCCGTGAACCGGCGCACATTCGTGATGGGCTCATTCCTTTGGGTGTGACGCATCTTAGTGCTGGCAGCCACACTGAGCCGGGCGGATACACGGGCGCAGGAAAAAATAATCTTCATCGCACTGAACGCGGCCGCATTGTGGAATTATCGGCCGATTCCAGTGAATGGTCTCCAGCGAACGGCCGTGCGACCAATGCCACCGGCCAATTCGATATTGCCGACGAACGTTCTCCAGAAGAAGTCGCCGCACTCATCCGCCGACTCGATCTTGAACCGGTCTGGAAAGATTGGGATGAGGTATTGACGGGCTAAGTTTCCAGACTATCTTGCCCCGTTGTTAATTCGCGCCCGCAAATTCTGGACTGGATTCAAATCGCGTCGTCGTTTCATCGCCGGAATGTTTCTCGGCAGCATGGTGGGCACCGGAGCGTACATGCGCTTTTGGGAGTCAGGCTGGATTGAAGTGACGCGGCGCTCGCTGCCAATCGCCCCCGATTTAGAGCCGATTCGTATCCTGCACCTCTCCGATCTGCACGCATCTCGAGTGGTCAGTCTCGGTTATCTTGAACGAGCCTTTGAGATCGGCCTAGAACACAAACCCGACCTCATTTGCCTCACGGGCGATTTCATCACGTGGAAATACAACCGTTTTGAAGACTACGCCGACACGCTGCGCAGTCTTTCCGATGCCGCGCCCACATTCGCCTGTCTCGGCAATCACGATGGCGGCACTTGGGCCGGACGTTCGCTCGGATATTCCAGTAGTGAGCAGGTACGTTCGCTTCTCGATCAATCCGGCGTTCAACTTCTTCACAACCGGATGAAAAAGATCCGCATTGGCAATCGCACAATCGAGATGACTGGCCTCGGCGACATTTGGAATAACGAATGTGAGCCAGACAAAGTCTTGAACGAAGCGATTGGCGAAGGAGCCACTCGCATTGTTCTCTCGCATAACCCGGATTCAAAAGAACGACTGATGGAGTTCCGTTGGGATTTGATGTTGAGCGGTCACACACATGGCGGACAACTTTATCTCCCGGGCATCGGCGCACCCTTCGCCCCAGTCCGCGATAAACGCTATGTCCGCGGACTCCACAAGATTCAAGACCGCTGGTTGAATATCACCAAAGGCGTTGGCAACCTGCACGGTGTCCGTCTGAATTGTCGTCCCGAGATCAGCATCTTGGAGGTGTGATGTCTGCCACCGGACTCGTCATCGCCAATGGCGAGAAAAAACAAGTCGCCCTTCCCTGCTCCATCGAAACATTTTTACTCAGTCAGCAATTGCCCCCGCGCAGTGTCGTGGTGGAACACAATGGTGAAGCCGTGGCTCCGTCCGAATTCTCAAGCCGTCTCCTACAGCCGAATGACCGATTGGAGATCGTGCGAATTGTTGCTGGTGGCTGACGTGCGAGTGTTAGCGGATGAAGACAAACCAGATAAGCGTCCAGACCGGCATTAGGATTAGGAAAGTATATTTCAAGTAGCCCAAAAATGTCGGCACGCGAACTTTCTGGTGCTCGGCGATGGACTTCACCATGAAATTAGGCCCGTTGCCGATATACGTATTCGCGCCGAAGAAAACGGCGCCGATGCTGATGGCTACGAGCTGACTTGCGAATTGAGGATTATGCAGCAACTCCGCCGTTCCAATTGATGTGCCATACATCCCTTTCGCAGCCTCGAAGAAACTCAGATAGGTCGGCGCATTGTCCAAGACGCCACTCAACAAACCTGATCCCCAGTAGAAAAACGTCGGTTCCAACTTGCCAAATGATTTTGCATTCGACCCAAGCCAATCAAGCGCGGGCAACATGGTTGCAAAGATTCCAACGAAAAGAATTGCGACTTCGCGGATGGGATGAAAATTAAACTCGTTCGCCGCATGAATTGTTTTCGATGTGACAAAGTAGGAAGCGACTGCTGCCGTGATCATGATTGCTTCTCGCAGGAATAGTGGTTTGTCGATGAAGACCGAAGCGAGGATGACAGCTAGAAAAACTAAATTGGTTGATCCATCGACTTTCCATTTATCCTCTGACCGTTTTTTAACTTCAAGGACGGCGACTGGGCCACGCACAAAACTTCGCTGATCCATTGCGTAGAAAATAGCCAGCAACACGCCGATTGCGCAGAGCCACATTGGCCAGCAGTTCTTGAGAACCCACATGAAAGGCACGCCTTTGAGAAATCCCAAAAATAGTGGCGGATCACCAATCGGCGTCAGACCGCCTCCAACATTCGATACGATAAAAATGAAAAAGACAATGTGATGCGCATCGACTCGAGATTTGTTCATGCGCAGCCACGGACGGATGAGGATCATCGATGCGCCGGTTGTGCCGATCAGATTTGCGATGATTGCGCCAAATAATAGGAACAGTGTGTTCGCCAGCGGGGTCGACTCGTCTTTGACATGGATGTGGATTCCACCGGAGACAACAAAGAGCGATCCGATCAACGTGATGAAGCTCACATATTCTTGAGCCGTGTGAAGCACACGAGGTGCCGCGTGAAGTCCGAATATGTAATAGGCGATTGTGACGGACCCGAGGCCAATGGCCAGCTTCGGATAATGCCGAAGCCACCAATGGGGAAAAAATAATGGACCCGTCGCAATTGCAATGAGCAACGCGAGAAACGGAAGTACCATCCAAAGATTCGGCGACAACCCAGACTCCACGGACGGAGTTTTAATCAGCGTTGGGGCTGGAGCAAAGCTGAATCGATTGATATCAGCTATACGCAATTCACCCAATTGCGTTTGAAGCGCGAATACGAAATGCTTGTCCCGAAACGAGAGACATTGCTAAATCCGCAATCATGAGGATGGAATTTAAGACATTCTACCGTGGATCCCTGCTCTTTCTAGGCTGCCTGCTTTGCTTTTCCCTGTGGGCAAGTGCCGAGACAACCAACTCGACGAAGGAACTTATTCCACCCAGCAATAACATAATCGGTTCTACATCGCCACTCCATCTCACCTTCGGCCTCGACCAGTATCCACCTTTGAAGAACAACCAACTCTTCGGTATCGAGCTTTGGCAATACGCCGCCTTTTTGGTTTACGTAGTCATTGCGATACTCCTGGCGAAAGTCATCGACCTATTGGCGCGCGGTTATTTCAAGCGGCTCGTCAAGAAAACGGATTCTCCGTACGACGACCTGTTGTTGGATCTATTAGCCGGCCCAGTAAAAGTTCTCATCTTCGTTCTTCTGCTTCAGATTAGCCTCGATTTTTTTCCTTGGCCGGACTGGGCAGAGAAATGGATCTCGAAGGCGCTTCAGTTAATCGTCGCCGGATCGTTAATTTATTTGTCGATCAAGCTGGTCGACCTGCTTCTTTCCATTTGGCGCGAGCGTTTGGATAAGGACGTGGATAAATCAATGGCGCAGCAGTTCTTTCCGATTCTCAAAAAGATTTTAAGAGCGTTCGTCGTTGTGATTGGTTTGCTCGTGACGATGCAAAACATGGGAATGAACATCACCAGTCTTCTCGCATCACTCTCCATCGGTGGGTTGGCACTTGGCCTTGGCGCGCAGGATTCCTTGGGCAATCTCTTTGGTGCCGCCTCCATTTTTTTGGACAAACCATTTCAAGTGGGTGATCAAATCCGATTCGAACAGCACGAAGGCCACGTGGAAAACATCGGCCTTCGCAGCACGCGAATCCGGCATTTGGACGGGCACCTCATTACCGTGCCAAACAAAACGATGGCCAGCACAACCGTCATCAACATCAGCGGAAGACCGACCATCCGAACCGTCATGAACATCGGATTGACCTACGACACTCCCGAATCTCGAATCCGCGAGGCCATCCGCATAATTGACGAAGTGTTCCGAAAACATCCGAAGACTCATGACTTGCTCGTCACTTTCAATAAATTCGAAACCACCTCACTGAACCTGCAAGTGATCCATTGGTGGCAAGGCAACTTTCACCCTGCTCAGCTCGCCGACCTGCAAGAGATGAACCTCGCACTCAAAAACAGATTCGACGCTGCAAAACTCGAATTTGCCTTCCCCACACAAACGGTCTATCTCAAAGAAATCAAACCTGCCTGATCTTTTGTCTGCGACGTTTATCAATCCCATCCACGCAGCGCTCGACATTGCGATTGCACCAGAATTTACCTTTGGTGAAATGATCATCTCTCGTATCGGAAAATCTTTTGAGGTTCGACATCATTCCGACCGCTCTCGCCTCATCACTGAATTGCGCAAGCTGAATTCGCCTGAGTTGCGCCACTGGTTTCAATTCGACACCGATGGCGTCTTTCGCCCACTTCGCACTGCACCGACAATGAAACGCGGCTGGACCTGCATTGTTACGACCGCAGCGGCATTGTTTGAAACGTTAGATTGCATTTATCCCGGCGCTGCAGCGGATTGGTTTTCCGCAACAAATGGCACTGGCAAACCAACGCATTTCACCGAATTCACCTCACGACAATCAGGCATGTACCGAGTCACTGCAAAGTTGACTGATGAACAAGCTGCAGATGTCACTCGCCATTGCTGCGCCAGCAAGCGCTGCATTCGGCAACGGCGATGGACGGTGGGCAATCTCACGACGGATTTAGTCGAGTCAAAATCCTGCATTCCATGCTGGGAACCTTGTGCGCTCCACTTGGAGTCAACACGCATCGCTTTCCGTAGATTGAAGGAACAAGCCTGTTGATTAGAGTACGTTCTTGCCACGGTTTGGCTCGCCGATATAGTTGCCCAATGAATAAGAAATTCATCTTCGCTGCACTGGCCGCCATCACTGTGGCTTTCAATACCACCGCCGAAGACAAGAAACCCGCGCCAACGTTTGAACAGCGCGCGAAAGAGATTTTCACTGCGGTCGGCGAGAAACGGAAGGAAGGCAAAGATGCCATGCTGGCCGAAGCGTTACTGGGCATCCGCCAATTGAAGAAAGAATTTCCAAAGGATGAGCGAGTGGACTCCATGCTGCTGGATCTGGCCGTGAATCTCCCCGCTGAAAAAGCAAAGGTCATCCTTGTTGAGCTTTCAAAAAACACGAACAAAGACATCCGAGAGACTGCAGAGGCCCAACTCAGAAAATTTGAATCCCTTGGCAAGCCGGTCCCTCTCAAATTTGTAGCCCTCGACGAATCGAAGGTCGATCTTGCTGCGATGAAAGGCAAAGTGGTGCTCGTGGATTTCTGGGCCACATGGTGCGGCCCTTGCGTGGCAGAACTGCCCAACGTCAAAGCTGCCTACGAGAAATATCGTAAGCAAGGTTTTGAGATCGTCGGCATTTCACTCGATAAAAAAGAGGACACGCTGCGCCGCTTTGTGAAAGAGAACGGCATGACTTGGCCGCAGTATTTTGACGGCTTGGGCTGGCAAAACAAAATCGCAAAGGACTTCGCCATCGACAGCCTCCCCGCCATGTGGCTTGTGGACAAGCAGGGCAAACTGCGCGATATGGATGCCCGCGAAGATCTCACTAAGAAAATCGAGAATCTCCTTTCGGAGAAGTGAGCTGCCGGTGCCCGATTAAGGCACGCGCATTTCGAATGCGGGAATTCGCACACGAACCCGTTGACCATCGCCATCGCGGCCTATGTAACTTCCCTCAGCCAGTGCGGAACGCCCCGAAAGTAGATGGTAACTGTTGTAGCTGAATTTTTCGCCCGGAAGAATGTCTGGGAATTGTCCGACAACCCCATCGCCCTCCACAGCGATCACCTGTCCATCATCACTTCGCACGACCCATTTTCGACCGAGAATCTGGATCAAGCCCTCCGTGTCGTTGTGGATGCTGATGAAATAGGCAAAGCAATGAGGCGACTCGACAGGCGTGTTCGCGCCGACTTGATACTCGACGCGATCGACCGTCACCTTCAGTCCGGCTGGTTCAGAAATTGTTTCCACAGATTGCTGGTAAATGTTCTGAACTCGACATCCTTGCATGTCAACCCATGCTTCATTCAATGAGGATTCAATTCTTCGGTGGAGCGCGCACCACTACTGGGTCGAATTACCTTCTCGAAGTCAACGGCAAGCGGATTCTAGTCGAGTGCGGACTTTTCCAAGGCCAACGCGAAGAATCTTTCGCACGCAACCGCCAGATTCCATACGATCCCAAATCGATCGATGTCGCCATCCTCAGCCACGCTCATATCGACCACTGCGGAAATTTCCCGACACTCTGCCGTGCCGGGTACAAGGGAAATATCTACTGCACATTCGCCACTCGCGATCTCGCAGCGATCATGTTGGAGGACTCCGCGCACATTCAGATTTCCGACGCGGAATACATCTCCAAGAAAAGAGCGAGAAAAGGACTGCCGCCAGTTGAGCCGCTTTATTCGGCGACGGATGCCGAGCTGGCGGTCAGGCAATTTGTCGCCATCAACTACGATCGATCAATCCCCATTGCCGATGGAGTCCATCTCACCTTTCGTGATGCCGGACACATCCTCGGTTCCGCCCAAGTGGTACTTGATATTCAGGAAGGTCGCCGCAAATTTCGCTGGCTTTTTACCGGCGATATTGGCCGTGGCAAAAGCACAATACTCCGCGATCCGCAGTCCGTGGAAAACGTCGATGCGCTGATGATTGAAAGCACCTACGGAGGGCGTGAGCATGCCGAGATCACTTCGGTACAGGCGGAGTTTGAGCGACTCATCTGCGAAACCATCGCGCGAAATGGCAAGATCATCATCCCAGCCTTTTCCGTCGGTCGCACACAGACCATTGTCTATATTCTGAATCAGATGGCCGAAGCCGGACGACTCCCGCCAGTGCCCATCTTTGTCGATAGCCCGCTCAGTGTGAACGCAACCGAGGTGTTTCGACTCCATTCAGAATGTTTCAATGAGCAGACATATAAATTTCTGCGCGAGAAATCCAATCCGTTCGGCATGGAAGGACTTACCTACATTCGCGAGCAATCGCAGTCGATGAAGCTCAACGAGCTGAAGGGTGCCGCGATCATCATTAGCGCATCGGGCATGTGCGAGGCTGGCCGAATCCGGCATCATTTGAAGAACAACATCGGTAATCCGGCCAACCTCGTTATGTTCGTTGGCTATTGCGCCGAGCACACACTCGGCTCTCAGATCCTCGCTGGGAAATCACCAGTGAACATTTTTGGCGAGCCAGTGGAAGTCCGCGCGCAGATCGCCAAAATCGATGCGTTCTCCGGCCATGCCGACTCCAGCGAACTTTCCGACTACGTCCGGTCACTCACGGGAAACATCAAAACCATTCACGTCATCCACGGCGAAGAATCGCAGGCGCTCGCCTTTGGAGAAACTCTCCGGCGACTGAAACCCCATGCAAACGTCATCGTTCCCAAACATCTCGAAGTCTCCTCAATCTGAAACAATTGATTGGAAATCACGGTGTAAATTGATTATCTTGTGACGAGGATGGTGGCGAAACCTGCAGTAACTGAAGTGGCCAACCAATACAATTGGGCATTGGTTTTTTCTCTCATCGTCCATCTCACTGCCTACGGCGCTTGGGAGATCAGTCAAAAACTTGACATCCGAATACCGCTGCTTGACCGCATCACAGCAGCCATCCTCCCCGAACCGCCACCTGCGATCACACCCGATTTGCAAAAGAAGGCGCTCGTATTTGTCGATGTCGATCCCGCCACAGTTTCAACCTCGAAACCCGAAAATACAAAATTCTACGCGGCTCAGAACACACTCGCCGCCTCGCCGAATCCCTCAACCACAAAATCCACAACTCCCGAGAGCAAGGTCGGCCAGACAATCATCCCAAGAATCGTCGAGTCAGTAAAACCGACAGTCACACCAAAGCCTGTCGCGATCAAACCATCTGAGCCATTGCAACCTTCTCCATCTGTCATCAAACCAGAACCGCTGCAGCCAACTCAAACCATTGCCAAACTCGACCCACCAAAGTCAGTCAAGCCAATCGCCAACAATCCGCCTGCCGTCACAAAACCGCCAACGCCACCCATCAAAACAGCCCTCGCTGTCACCAAACCCGAATCACTAAGTCCCCCATCACTGAAAGAAGCCATTGCCGCATTGCCTCGCACGCTGACTGCGGGTGAAACCATTCGCCAGCCGGGCGGTGCGCCCCGCCTTGGAAAATTGGCATTCGATGTCGCAGGCAGCAACTTTGGAGAGTACGACTCTAAACTCGTCGCCGCTGTGCAACACCAGTGGTACTTCCTCATCGAAGAACGTCGCAGAGCTGGCGGTTCCGTTCACCAATGCACTGTCGCCATTGAATTCAAGCTCAAGTCCGACGGACGAATTGACGATGCCACCATTGTCGACGGCGTCACACACGAGGTCGAGGCATTCATGTGTTTACGATCCATCACCAAACCCGCCCCGTACGGCCAATGGCCCGAAGCCATGAAAGAAGAAGCCGGCGGAGAAACGCGCCGCATCCGTTTCACTTTTCATTACTACTGACCTTTCGTCTCGCACATGGAACACCTGATCCTCGCCCTACTCGGGCTGGCCTCGATCATCAGCATCTCCGTCATCATCGAGCGCGCACTGGCGCTGCGCCGAGCCGCCATCATCCCCACTGAAATCATCGAAGCGCAGCGGAACTACAGACACCCCGAAGATCAAGAATCCCTCCGCGCGCTTTGTCAGAAACACAATTCGCCTTACGGAGCCGTGCTTGGCCACGCAATCGACCACAGCCAACTTCCACGAACCGATCTCATCGACACCGTCCAGACACGGGCGCGACAAGAAATCTGCCGCATGGAACGCGGACTGGTCGTCATTGAAATTGTCACAGGCATTGCGCCGCTGCTCGGACTGGTCGGCACCATTTACGGATTGATACTCCTCTTTCGCGGTTTCGATCCATCCGTCGCTGCCAGCGGCACGAAATTCGCCGATGGCATCAGTCTCGCGTTACGCGCCACATTCATGGGACTCTTCATCGCCATTCCCTCACTCGCTGCCTGGAGTTACTTCAATCGCAAAGTGGAAAGTCTTTCCTTGGAGATGGAATCGCTCGTATCCCATTTTCTAATCGTCCAGCGCAAACCGCGTCGCGCGCAGCAGCCATGAAATTCCACAATCGTCCGAAGCGAAACACGCCCTCGGTCATCATCGTTTCGCTGATCGACGTCCTGATGGTCGTCCTCATTTTCCTGCTCGTCACCACCACGTTCAAAGAATTCCAAGCCTCAATCAATCTCTCCATCCCCGAGGCAGCCCATTCGCAAACCAACACCTCGCCCACCACGCCGCTCATCATCACCATCACCAAGTCCGATCCTCACCTTCATCTCGACAATAAGCCGATCTCCATCACCACCCTTGAAACCATTTTCAAACAGCGCTTCGCCGCCAACCCGCGACTCATCCTCTCCATTCGGGCAGACAACGACGCCCCATTCGGACAGATTGTAAAAGTGCGCGACGCGGCTCATTCCACCGGCATCACTTCCATCGAAGCCTACGTCAAACCTCTCAAACCCTGACGCGTCCAATTCGCCGCACATGCAAACAAATCTCACCAAACAAAAACTCACTGCAGGCCATACTGTACTCGGTTGTTTCAGCCGTTACGCCGATGCCGGACTGATTGAATTTCTCGGTTATCAAGGCTGGGACTTTCTCGTGCTCGATGCTGAACACGGCTCACTCGAACCGCGCGACTGCGAAAATCTCGTCCGCGCCTGCGAGCTGCGCGGCGTCACACCCATCGTCCGCGTCACGACCAATCAACCGCCCGTCATTCTCCGATACATGGACATCGGCGCACATGGCGCACAAATCCCATTCATCAATACGCTCGACGATGCGGCGCAAGCTGTCCGATCTTTGAAATTTCATCCACTCGGTAACCGCGGACTGGCAGGCACTCGTGCCGCGCACTACGCCCAAGGCATCACCTTCACCGAACACTGTCTGCAATCGAATCGCGAAACACTTCTTGTCGCTCAAATTGAAACAGAGCCGGCCATCAAGCACCTTGCAGAAATCACGAAGTTGGATGGCGTCGACGTCATCTTCATCGGCCCGAACGACCTCTCCCATTCACTCGGATTACCCGGTCAGATACAACACCCGCTGGTGCAGGACGCCATGAAACGAATCGCCGATATCGTGTTGCCGTCAGGCAAAGCACTCGGACTGATGGCCACCTCCGTCGAAAACGCGCGCGAGTGGCAACTTCGCGGCGCTCGCTATCTCACCGTCACCATCGAATCCATACTCGGGCCAGCCGTCCGACGATTCATCGATGAATTCCGCAAGCCCTGATTCGCGTACCGACTATTGACGGTTGAATCGATGCACTCGACCGAACACGCTGTATTCCGCAACAAAGATGTCGCCCTTTGAATTGAAAGCGACGCCATGCGGGGCAGTCACAATGCCGGGCCGCCATTTCGGCGGCGGCGTTGCATTTGTGCCTACTTCACTCTTCACCTCATTCAACCCAAGCTTGGCCACGATCCTGCCTTCTTTGTCGATCACGCTCACGTTGCCTCTAATTTCACCGACCAGCGCGTAATCGCCCTGCACAGCAATCGCCGCCGGAGCGAGCAAATCCTTCGCAACCACTCCGATGAATTCTCCATCGATGGAAACATGCACCACGCGAAGCGCCTCCCGATCACAAGCGATGATGCGGACAGGCTTGAACCGTGTGTCCACCGCAATCTTGTGGAGCGTGGTGAAATTGTAGGGTGGATTCTTTCCGCCGAACGATTTGATGTACTTGCCGGACTTGTTAAAGTGATGGATGAAACTGCTCGAGTAGCCATCAGTCACAAACAAATCGCCGTTGGGCGCGACATCCATGCCCGTCATTGCAACGCGCGTTGCGCCCTCCTTGGTCTTGGATTTGAATTCATCAGGGATCGAACTGGAAGGAATGTTCAGGACTTCTTTGCCATCCAAAGTGAGCTTCAGGATGTTCCCCGAGCCGAGCCGTGGCCCGTAGATAAACTCGCCGCCTGCTTCCTTTTTAATGACGAAGCCATGAAAATCCGACGGCGCATTCGTAACATTGCGTAGAAACTTTCCCTCGTCGCTGAAAACTTGCAGTCCCGCCTTCGCGTCCATCACACTCACATACACTTCGCCCTTGGAGCTGACGGCGACATCGCCGTGCATGTTGCCGATTTTCTCCCGCGCTTCGGGAAGCTTCACCCAATCCGGCACCACCTTGTAATCAGCCGCGTTGAGTTGGATAAGCGATAATGCGAAAATGGCCAGAAGAGTTCTTGTGATCATAATATAAGATATTGTTACGGACGAATAATGCTACAACCATCGATGTCAGTCCAATTTACTTTTTAAGTGTTTTCTTTTTGGGAAGATTCAGTTTGCTTCGTGCCCCGGCCATCTTTAGCAGTTGATCCGGCGAAGTGAACCGCCACACGTTCAGATAATCTGGCCAGTCATTTGCCGATTCCGGCAATGCACCCAATTGCAATTCGCCCATGCCCGGCTCAAACAATGAGGCAACGATCACGTTGCTGGCTTCATTCCCAGTCCCCCATAATACCGTCGGCAACGTCGTAATCCCATCAATCGTGCGCGCGGATTGCAATGCGCGTCGGATATCCCACACGCGCATTCCGTCCAGCGTTTGCCCCAGCAACATGAATCGGCGGCGGACTTGCGTCCTGTATTTCTCATCGGCACTCAGCGCCGATTGCCCGATCCCTCGTGGAGCAAAAGTGATGTACGCACCATTGTGGTCTCGGATGTAGCTCATCCATTTACCAAAAGTCGTCTGCAAGGAATCCGGCACAGGTGCATTTGCATCCACACCTGCAGCCGATAATTCTTCTTTGAATGCGGATGCAAAACCGGCGCGCGCCAGTTGGAGTTGTTGCTGCCATTGTTTCTCGTCCACCACTTCAAAATGGAGTGACTTGGCTTTCGCTGCCGTCGGTTGCGCGAGATAGAACCGCAGGTTCACACCCAGTTGACTGGTGAATTCGTGAACCGTGAGCCGCACTCCATCCTTCTCGGCACGTGCCACCTCTCGCACTTTGATCGACTCTACCTGCTCCGGCCAACCCGCAAATGTCTTCGCGCGCATCAAGCGCAACACTTCGTCGGGATTCCCCTCCGATGCTGCTGCGGGAACAAAAGTTTCGTGAATGGTGGTCACTCGTTCGTCAGTAGGCGTTGATGCGAGCACCTTCAATTGCGACGGGGCGAATAGTTTCTCGGCCGCAATCGTGATCGGCTTGTCCTCGCCTTTGAGAAAGCGATTGAACCAGCGCAATACTGGCACCTGCAAATCTTGAGTATCCTTGTGCGGCCCTTCGGTGATGAGTAAACCCAGATTCCCCCCAGCTTTGTTAAGATCATAAATCCGGCTGACCTTGGAATGCAGTCGCACCACACCATCAAGCGGGAAGATTGAATCTTTATCCGTGTTGCAGATGAGTAACGGGCGCGGCGCTACAAGTGCGGCCACTTGCGCATATTCCCAGCGGTACGTGTTCACCTGGTACATGCAATCGCAGTGTCCTTCCACACAGCCGTCCACAACATGGTTTTGCAAATCGGTGATGCCCGCAACCGGCGCAGCCACTTTGATGCGTTCATCCATCGCGGCTATCCACCATGAATACGCGCCACCACCCGATCGCCCAGTGACTCCAAATCGTGTCTTGTCCACCTCGGGCCGTGTCTCGAGATAATCCAGCGCACGAATTCCGTTCCACGCCTCGACGCCTGCTGGAGAATATCCACGGCTATTCCACCACCAATGACCGAATCGATACGTGCCATGATGCTTGCCTTCAATCTCACCCAATTGAATCGTGTCGATGACCAAACAGACGTAGCCGTGGCGAGCGAACAAGGCACCGTGATGCTGGTAGCCGGTCTTGTTACCGAAACTCACACCATTCGTTTTCATTTGTGCGTGACCGCAAACATAGAGAATGGCAGGCGCAGGCTTTCCAGACTTTTTCGGCAAATACAAATTCGCCGTGACATACAAACCAGGCAACGACTGGAATGTCAGTTTCTCGACTATGAAATCGGGATGATCGATTTTACCTGTGATGACTGGTTTCAAATCCGTCCTTGCTGGCATCGGATCCAAACCCAGCATCTCTGCAAGTTGGCGGCGATACTCGGTCTTGTGCCCGTTCCAATCTTCAATCGTCTTGATCTCCGCAAGACTGCGCTTGGAAAGTTTCTCGGTCTCCGTTTTGAAATACTCAGCGAACATCCGGTCACCGTGAGTGGCGTTCTTCGGCAACTGGCCGAACGGCGCGGCGACCGCAACCTGCGCCACCACCAACACCCATATCATCAGCAACTGTTTCATCATATGCTCTCCTCGATCGCCTGCCTCACATCCTCAAAATCCTGCTTCATGCCCTCGGTTATTTTGCGCCGGATCATCCCGTTGAAGAGGCGCATCATGAGCCACTTGGGCTGCCACTCCATCGCCACAATCACCTCTGTACCGTCGGCCACTGGCGTGAACTCAAACTGCGTCGTCCACAGCGTGCCACCAGTCTCGGAGATGATCGTGTAGCTCTTTTCTGGTGTGAACTCCGTCACCGAAAACTCCATCCACGCATCACGCCAACCGCATCGCCGCAGCTCCTTCCATCGGGCGTTTGGAGCAACCGAAGTACCGGAAATCAATTCAATCTTCTTGATCGCCTTGATGCGTTCCGCAGCCTTTTGCAGATCGGTAAATACTTCAAATGCGCGGCTGACCGGCGCTTTGTAAGTCTGGCGAATTGTCAGGGTTTCCATGCTATTTAGCGCCGATGCACCAAAGCGCTTTGTGTGTCCGCAGAAAGATCTCGCCATCGGAGGGTGCCGGCGAGGATTCGGTTTGTTCGTTGAGTAAGTTCTGCGAGAGCAACTCGAAATTCAAGGCTGCGCGCAACACGAACGTATCGGCCGATTTGTTCATCACATAAATCTTGTCGCCCGCCAGCACCATCGAACCCCACGATGCTGTGCGACCGCCCGAGCCTGTGAGTCGCGGTTTATCCGTATTCCATTTGTCTTCGCCCGTCTTTTGATCAATGCACTGCACAACGCCAGTCTCATTCAGAATGAACACATGGCCCGCGCTGATCACTCCAGAGCCGATGCGCTGCGAATTACGCGGATGTTGCCAGAGCCGATTGGTGGATGTCACATCGCCGCTGCCTCCAGTTTTCACCGCAAGATCGGAACCACCGAAGCCGCCCATCGCAACGACAATTCCGTCGCTATGAATTGGCGATGTGTAAACGAGCGGATTAAGTCCCGCGCAAGTCCAAAGTTCCTTGCCCGTCTTCGGATCGAACGCTGCCACACGCTTCGGCCAGCTCATCACCAATTCTTCGCGGACACCGGCCTTGATGATGATGGGCGTCGTCCATGTTCCGATCCACTGGTTCCCCTGCTCCTCGGGTTTCTTTTCGCCCGAGTGTCCACCCGGCTCGTCGTGTTGCCAAAGCGTCACACCCGACTTCTTGTTCAGTGCGACTAGAAACTGACGCGGTCCAGGCCCGAAATTCAGCAGACACAAATCGCCATAAATCACCGGCGAAGGCCCCCAACCCCAGATGTGATTCAGTTTACCGAGGTCACGATGCCAAAGTTCCTTCCCCTCCATGTCGTAGCAGTAAATGCCCGCCGAACCGTAGAACGCGATGACGCGCTCGCCATCTGTGACAGGCGAAGCTGAACACTGCGGGTTGGTGCCGTGGGTCAATTCCTTCTCTTTGTATGTCACGCCCTTTTGCCAAAGTAATTTGCCATCAGCTCGATCATAGCAGTGAAGTTCGCGACGCCCCTCTTTCTCAATTGGCTGCGTGACGAAAACACGTTTACCCCAAATGACCGGTGTTGAATTACCGCGCTCAGGCAACGGCACGCGCCACTTCACGTTTTCAGTGGGAGACCATTTCACCGGCAGATCTTTTTCTGAAGAAACACCATCCCCATTTGCTCCGCGCCACGCCGGCCAGTTGGCTGCAGAAAGTGATGCTTGAATGAACAATGAACCCAATAGAAATAGGCTGAGGTGATTCATGGCTGTAAGAATAGTCGACGCGCTTCCCGCCCGCAATCTTCACTTACATCCACCAATCGGACAACGAATAGCCGAGTCAACCCGCCCGCATCGTAGCGCCAACTTCCTTCTCCAACTGCTCGATCACTTTCTCATGCGCCGTGTTCACTTCTGCATCGGTGAGGGTGCGGTCGGCGGCGCGGTAGGTGAAGGCGTAGGCCATGCTCTTCTGCCCATCGGGCACGCCTTTGCCACGGAAGATGTCGAAGAGTTCGGCGCCTTCCAGATTCGCTGGCCGGGCTTGTTTGACTGCGGCAAGGACGGTCTCGTGAGTCGTCGCATCGGGCACGAGCATCGCCACATCGCGACCGATGGCAGGAAATTGCGGCAACGGTTTGAAGGAGCGTGCTGGATTGCGCCGGGCGAGCAATGTGTCGAGGTTGAGTTCGGCGAGAAAGACCGCGTCGCGCAGATCGTATTTTTTTACCAACACCGGCAAAAGCTGGCCCAGTTCGCCCAGCGGCAATTTGCCACCAAGGGAGACCGTGGCTGATTCCAGAAAGAGCGGCGTGCTCTCGGCGCGCCTGGAATAAACAACTCCACGCAGTCCAAACTGTTCGAGAAATTCTTCGAGCATCCCTTTGAGATCGCTGACATTGAATTTCGCATCGCGCTCGGCTCCGCTCCAGAAAGTGGCGGCGCGACGACCCGTGAGCGCGATGGCGATCCGGCGCTCTTCCTTCGAGTGGCCGTTTACAAGCGTGAACACCCGGCCAACTTCAAACAAAGCCACATCGCCACTCTTGCGACTGAGATTGTGTTGGAGTGAATCGAGCAAGCCGGGAAGTAACGACGGCCGAAGCACGTTCATGTCGCTGCTCAGTGGATTGGCGAGCGGCACAATCGCAGCGGGTATAACCGCGAGCTTCGCCTTGGCATCGTCGATGAGCGTCTGCCCCTGCGCTTCGTTGAGGCCGAGACCAGCGAGGAGGCGCCGCGCTTCAGCCAGTTGATCATGCACGAAGTCATAAGCGTTCATGCCGATGGCGCCGCGCGGAGGCGTGCTCGGAATCTTGTCCACGCCAAAGAGCCGGGCGACTTCTTCGATGAGATCCACATCGCGCTTCAAGTCCACTCGAAAACTAGGCACGCGAACGCTGATGGGTGGCGCATCGGCCATGGTCCCATCCAGCGGCTGCGGCACGCGCGCGACCATCAAACCCAACGAACCCAGCATCCGTTCAATCTCGCTTCGCGAAATCTCGATGCCGAGCAGTTGCTGCACTTTCTCTTGCCGTACCGAAAGCGCTTTTGGCTCGGGCGGCTGCGGGCAGGTATCCACCACGCCACCGACCAGTTGACCGCCCGCAGTCTCGAGGATGAGCTGCGCGGCTCGGCGACTGGCCCAATCGCAAATGCCGATGTCCGCGCCACGTTCGAAACGATAGGCGGAATCAGAGCGCAGACCGAGCGACTTGCTCGTGCGGCGAATGTTCACGGAACTAAAGTACGCGCTCTCGATGAGCACATCGCGTGTGTCATCGGCAATCCCGGTATTCGCGCCGCCCATCACACCGGCAAGCGCAATGCCCTTCCCGCCATCGGCGATGAGTAGATTCTGCGCCGTAAGCACGCGCTCTTGATTGTCGAGCGTAGTGAATCTTTCGCCCTCTTGCGCCGGACGGACCACAATCGTCGGCTTGCCAGAAGCGGCCTTTGCGATGAGATGAAAATCAAATGCGTGCAGAGGCTGGCCGCTTTCCAGCATGACGAAGTTTGTCACATCCACGACGTTGTTGATGCTGCGCAGACCGACCTTCTCCAGCGCGGCGCGAAGCCAGTCGGGACTCGGGCCGACCTTCACACCGCGAATCACGCGCGCGGTGTAGCGCGGGCACAACTCGGCATCCTCCACGCGGACGGCGACAATCTCATCCACATGGCCCGCCGCATCGGGCAACTTGATTTCCGGCAGCTTGAGCGGATTGCCCGTCACCGCGCTGATTTCGCGTGCAATGCCAATGACGCTATTCCAATCCGGCCGGTTCGGCGTGATCTCCAAATCAAAAATGACATCGCCGCCGGTGCGGCCAAGATGGGCGGCGAAAGTCTGGCCCACATTCGCCTCCGCAGGCAGAATGATGATGCCATCGGCATCTTCGCCGAGGCCGAGTTCTTTATTCGAGCACATCATTCCCTGACTGACGACGCCGAAGACTTTGCGTTCTTGAATGACGAAAGGTTCTTTCTCGCCCGGCTTCAACGGCAGCGCGAAGCCCGGCAGGATGACCGCGACCTTATCGCCGGGCTGATGATTCTGCGCGCCACAGATAATCGTGCGCTCACCGCGACCATCAGCGACGCGGTTGACAGAAAGTTTGTCGGAGCCCGCCACTTTTTCGCGCGAGAGCACCTGCCCAACGACAACGCCATCAAAATCACCGGCGACTTTTTGCACACCCTCGACTTCAAGCCCGAGCATCGTGAGCCGCTCGGCCAATTCCACAGGCGACCCATCGAAGTCCACGTATTGCCTGAGCCAGTTGAGTGTAATTTTCATTTGGACTTTTTAAGCACATCGGCGATGGGCCGCGCGGCTTGCGGCAAGGCGGCACGGAAATCTTCGCCCAATAATGCGGCAACGGTGGCGGCGACCTGACTTTGCGTCACTGGCTCGCAATGACTGCGCTCGCCCAGTGGCGCCGTGTCTGGCCCGATGACCGCGAGCCAGATGAACTCGGCCTCGGCAATTTCTGCGCCGTGACTTTTCCAAGCCGTCTTGCCAACACCGCGCCCGTGGTCGGTCGTGATGACAAAAGTCGTCTGGTCGCGATACTCCGGCATGGCCTGCACCATTTCCCAAAGCGACTTGATGTAGCGATCCACGTTGTTTGCCGAGCGCAGATAAAGATCGTAACGCGCTTCATGCGCCCATTCATCGGTCTCGCCATAAGCGATGTAAAGCGCGCGCGGCTTGGCAATTTTGATGTGATCGATCGCCGCTTGATGAGTGAAGGTGTCGAGCATCATCATGTCCCAAAGCGGCGTGGCATTTTGGATGAGTTGCTCAAGCGCGGGCGAAACTTTGATGAGCTCAGGTGCGCCGCGCGGCAAGGCGAAACCCGACCAGACCGGTAGTTTGCTGCGCTCGGCGTTGAGTATCCACGGGATGACATCCCAGTTCACAACGGCACCAACTTTGCCGGCATACGCGGGCTTGAGGTTCAGCCACTCGAAGACATTCGTGTTGGGATTCGGACGCTTGTCGTTGCTCTTGATGGTGGGATCCACAACGCCGGTGAGAAACTCGCTGTAGCCAGGATAGGAAAAGAACCGTCCGTTGGTCACGCGCGCCACACTGCCTATTTGTTGATTGCCAAAAATCTGTCCTTTGCCTGCAACCTCATTCCATAAAAATGGCATCAGCATTTTTCGTCGCGCCTCAGGAGTGTCCCGCAGAAAATCCCGGCGCAGGGCGTTCGTGTTCAGCACGCCGCCGTTGGTTTTGGACATCAACTGTTCCTCCGCCCCGGAAAAAACCTCCTGCCAGCGCAGCCCATCGGTTGTGATGAGAAAAACATTTTTTGTTTTCCCCTGCGGTGCCGCTGACAGCGCGAAAGCAAAAGCCGCGAGTGCGAACAGATATTGGCCAAGACAGGTCATCAGAATTGGCGCAAGAAGCGCGCGTCGTTTTCGTAGAAAAGTCGGATGTCGGTGATGCCGTAACGCAGCATGGCGATGCGTTCGATGCCGAAGCCAAAGGCCCAGCCTGTCCACACCTCAGGATCGTAGCCGACATTTTCAAAAACCTGCGGATGCACCATACCGCAGCCGGCGATTTCCAGCCAATCTTTGCCAAGCTTCTTCACAAGCGCGTTTGAGAAATCAATCTCGAAGCTCGGCTCGGTGTAGCTGAAATAATGCGGACGAAAGCGCAGCTTCACATCGTCGCCCAAAAGTTGCTTGAAGACAAACTCGACCGTGCCTTTCAAATCGCCAACCGTCACGTGCTTGTCCACGTACAATCCTTCGATCTGATGGAAGGTTGGATTGTGCGTGGCGTCGGCGTTGTCGCGGCGATAAACGCGGCCCGGCACAATGATGCGGATGGGCGGCGGCTGGCTTTTCATCACGCGAATCTGCACGGAGCTTGTGTGCGTGCGCAAAAGCGGGCGCGCAGCCGTGCCGAGATAGAACGTGTCCTGCGCATCGCGCGCGGGATGATCGGCAGGCGTGTTCAACGCATCGAAGCAGTGATACTCATCCTCCGACTCCGGACCATCGGCCACAGCGAAACCGATTTTCCGAAAACAGCGCACGATGTCCTCGGTGACCTGCGTGAGCGGATGAAGTTTGCCGAGCGTGCGGCGGCGACCGGGCAGCGTGAAATCCGTCGGCTCTTTTGGCAGCGCCGCTTTTAATTCCAGTTCATCGCGACGCGCGGCGAGCGCTGACTCCAGTTCAATCTTCGCGGCGTTGATGGCCTTGCCCGCAGCGGGCTTCTCTTCTTTGGAGAGCGTGCCCAGTTGTTTCATCAGTGCCGTGAACTTGCCCTGCGGCCCAATCCACGCACCCTTCGTCTGCTCCAGCGCCGGCAAGTCAGCCGCTGCATACAATGCCGCGATGCCATCTTGTTTGAGTGGCTCGATATCGTTGATGAGAGACATATCGAATGTGGGCGGAGCTTAATGAAGGATTGCGACGTGTAAAAACAAAAACGGGCGACCAAAATCTGGCCGCCCGTTCGCTTGAATGTGTTGACTCAGGCTTTCGCTGCCTTGGCCTTCAGAGCGCTTTGGGCGATCTTGACCAATTCACAAAAAGCGGCGTTATCCTGCGCTGCGAGATCGGCGATGACCTTCCGATCCAAAATGATTTTTGCCGCTTTCAATCCTTCGATGAAACGGCTGTAGGTGAGGCCGACAACACGAGTGGCCGCATTGATGCGCGCCTGCCACAGTCCGCGGAAGGTGCGCTTCTTTGTCTTGCGATCGCGAAAGGCGTATTGGCGCCCGTGATCCACTGCGTCGGAGGCGTAACGGTAAAGTTTACTACGACGCATGCGATAGCCCTTCGCGGCTGTAATCATCCGCTTGCGGCGTTTGCGTGAGGCTGGTGAATTGGTAACTCTCATAGGTTCCTATCGGCTAAATGGCAGGCATCGGAGCACGCGATCCAAATCGGTGGGTGACACTTCGGTGGCCGTCCCGAGACGGCGACGGCGGTTTGGCCGTTTGCTGGAAAGCAAATGGCGTTTGCCCGGTCGGTTGCGAAACACCCTGCCAGTAGCACTTATCTTGAAACGCTTGGCTGCAGATTTCCGAGTTTTCTGATTTCTTGCTCGACGCATAATTTCTCCAAAAGGAGCGGCAATATAGGTAATCTTGCCGCTGGAGCAAGCACTTATTTTGGCAATCGATACACAAAGCAAAACATGGTGGGCGGTGAGGGACTCGAACCCCCGACCAAATGCGTGTAAAGCATCTGCGCTAACCACTGCGCCAACCGCCCATAAAATATTGCTCAGGGACGTTAACGAAATGCAGCATCCCTGCCAAGTGTTACTCCAATTGAACCACGGATGAACGCAACTCAGATTGGAATCATCGTCTTTGTCGCCGTGCAGCTGGGCATCGGCTATTGGGTGTCGCGACGGGTGCGCAATTCAGAGGATTATTTTCTGGCGGGCCGCACTCTCGGGCTGGGGCTGGCCAGCTTCAGCATCTTCGCTACTTGGTTCGGCGCGGAAACCTGTCTGAGCGCCTCGGGTCGCATTTATGAAAACGGATTGGCCGGCGGTTCTGCCGATCCCTTCGGTTACGCACTTTGCCTACTGCTGATGGCGCTCGTCTTTGCCGTGCCGCTTTGGAAAAGCAAAGTCACCACCCTGCCCGACTTTTATCGCGCGCGCTATTCACCTGCGGTGGAAAAAATCGCCGTCCTTCTTTTGGCGCCAACTTCCATCCTCTGGGCAGCGGCTCAACTACGCGCCTTTGGCCAAGTGATGGACACCTCGCTGGGAATTGGCGTGAACGAGTGCATCATCATCGCCACGGCCGTGGTGATGATTTACACCACGATGGGCGGACTGGGGGCCGACGTCATCAATGACTGTGTGCAAGGTCTCATCATCATCGCCTGTCTCATCATTGTCTTTGTAAGCGTGATGGGATCAATCGATGGAGGGCCAGTCGCAGCCCTGCGCCAGTTGGACGCCACGCGCTGGAATCCGATTTCCACAGGTGGCAAATCCATCTGGGCATTTCTGGAGGCGTGGTCGATACCCATCTGCGGTTCGCTCGTGGCGCAGGAATTGGTCGCGCGCGTGCTCGCGGCAAAATCCCCGCAGGTGGCGAGGCGCGCCGGACTCATTGGCGCGGGACTGTACCTCTCTATCGGATTAATCCCGGCCGTGCTCGGCCTGCTCGGCCCTGTGCTCTTGCCGGACTTGAAAGATCCGGAACAATTTCTGCCCACGTTGATGATGCAGAAACTGAGCCCGCTGCTCTACGTGCTCTTTATCGGCGCGATCATCTGCGCGATTCTTTCCACTGTGGACAGCACGCTTCTGGCCGCTGCCGCTGTGGTCTCGCACAACCTCATCCTACCGCTGCGCCCGGGCTTGAACGAAGACACCAAGCTGCGCATCTCGCGCATCTGTGTCCTGTGCGGCGGCATCACCGCCTGCGTGCTCGCACTCTCCTCCGAGTCCATCTACAAACTCGTTTCCAACGCATCGGCCTTTGGTGGCGGTGGATTATTCGTGCTGATCCTCCTGGGTACTTTTACAAAACGGGGCGGTGCGCACGCCGGTTTGGTGACGATGATCACCTCGATTTCCGTGTGGGCTTGGGGAAACTACATCGGCAAATGGCAGGCGCCATTCCTCATCTCGATTGCCGTGGCAATGGTCGTGTGCGTGGTGATGGGTGCTCGCGAACGCGCGCCCGTCACTTCAGCTCGTTAAAAAAGACCTTCAGATTTTTGGTCTGCCGGCCGGCGGCAATGATGTCGGGCCGGCCATCGCCGTTCAAATCAGCGACCTTCAAATCCTCCACCGCCACCTCTTCGGCGGCAACCTGTGTGGCGCGCCACTTTTTGCCTTCCTTGTCCAGCGGCGCAAAAAGTTTGATGCCCGGCACGCCTTTGGGACTCATCCCGCGCCAGCCGACCACCACCTGATCACTGCCCGCGCCGAGAAAATCAGCGACGCCCACTGCGTGCCCATCCTTCAATGCCTCATCCAGCGCCGTGCGATTCCAAAGCCCCTTGCCGCCCGCTGGCTCCGTGTAAACAGCCGCGACCACGCCGTGCATGGGCTCAATCGTGGCGATGAAACGCCCGCCGCCGGGCAGCTTGCCATCGCGCACTTCGCCGACCCAGTTGGTGCCGAGCTGACGCCGTTTCCATGCGCCCGTGCTTTGCCCGAACCAGAATAGTCCCTCTTTCGCGCCGAGAATCATCTCGTGCTCCGGATCTTTGTCCCAGTTGATCGGCTGAAAATTATGGCTGGCATGAAGCGCGTCGCTCACCACCGTGGTCTTCCACTCACCTTTCGGATTCGCAGGCACGGTATAAGCGAGCACTTTACCGCCCACCCCCTCGTTGCCCTTGTTGCCGCGTCCGTGCAGCGGTTTCACAATCAGTTCATGTTTGCCCGCCGGATTGATCACCCAATGCATCCGATGCACCGTCGGCTCATGCGGCAGCTTCACCGCCTCCCATTTCTGCGTGCGATCCTTAGGGGCGATCAAATAAAACACCGCGCCGCTATTGACCGTGTCGCCGGGATTCCAGCCTGCGCCCACCGCCACCTCGGCCTTGCCGTCGCCATCGATGTCCGCCGCTGCGATGCAGACATTGTCCTGCGGCGTGAGATTCTCGGCGATGACATGCTTTTTCCAGGTCGGATTTTGGTACCACTGAATGGTCTTTTGATCGGCGAGCAGAATGTCCGGCCGCTTGTCGCCATCCACATCGGCAATGGCAATCCCGTAGCCGATGGAGACAGCGGCATCCACATCCACCGCACGAAACTTGGGCTGCGGCAATTCGGCTGCGATGGCGGTGATTCCAGTAGCAAGTAGAACGATGTAGTTGAATGGCTTCATAGGGTGATTGAGCTTAGGCAGCGAACACGAACTGTACAAACTGAAAAATGAGCGCTTGAATGTAGCTCATGGCTGGTTTGTCAAAACTGCGAGCATGAGCCGCTCCCTTTTTCAACCTTCGCAGAGCCGACGTACTTTTCTGGTTGCGTCCACCTGCGCGCTGGCTGGAATGGGCGTTGCCAATTCTGCTCTCGGCGCAGTTCCCGTGACACCGCGTAAAAAGCCAGCGAAGTCCACCATCCTTTTCTTTCTCTGTGGCGGCTCCTCTCACATTGACATGTGGGACATGAAACCGGAAGCGCCCGTTGAATATCGTGGTGAATTCAGCCCCGTCCGCACCTCCGCGCCGGAACTGCGCATCTGCGAACACCTGCCAATGCTCGCAAAACAGGCACATCATTTCTCGCTGGTTCATGGCGTCACCGACTTCGGTCGCGCCACTGGCGATCATCATGCTGGATATTATTACAACCTCACTGGCCACGCGCCCGACGAAACATTTCGCCAGCAAGGAAACGATCGCCGTCCCTACTCCACCGATTGGCCGCACATGGGCTGCGTCGTCGGCTCGCGTCGTCCGTTACATCCCAAATTACCGCAAGTCATCACTCTTCCATTCAAACCGAGTCGAGCGCCTTACACCCGGCCGGGCCAATTTGCTGGGCGACTCGGAATGGAATTCGATCCCTTCTTCGTCACAGGCCATCGCGACAATCCACTCCAGTTCTCTGCACCGACACTGACGCTCGACGCCAGCATGACTGCCCAACGCATGCAGGATCGCCGCGCATTATTGGAATCTTTGAACACAGCGCGCCGCGAACTCGACCACACCGCTGCAGCGCGCAACTACACTCACCAACAAGAAAAGGCATTCTCGCTACTTTCATCTAGCGGCACGGCAGGCGCATTCGATATCGCCACTGAAAAATCAGCGACAATCGAGCGCTACGGCAAGACCATCAATGGCACGAGCCTTCTGATGGCGCGCCGACTCGTCGAAGCCGGCGTGCCTTTTATCACCGTATTTTGGGCTGAGGATGACGAGGTCATCGCCAAGAAATGCCTCAGCGGCGGTGGCTGGGACACTCACGGCAATAACTTCAGTTGCCTCAAAGAAAACTTGCTGCCCGAATTCGACCGCAGTTTTTCAGCGCTCATCGCCGATCTCGCACAACGCAATCTACTGGATGACACATTGCTGATGGTCACCAGTGAAATGGGACGCAAACCGAAAGTCGGCGACCCGCGAACGCGTGGAATGGGTGCCGCCGGGCGCGATCACTGGACCTCCTGCATGAGTGTGCTACTCGCCGGTGGGGGTATTCGCGGCGGACAAACCTACGGCAAGACAGATGCCCATGCAGAATATCCCGCAGAGAATCCAGTCGATCCAGCCGATGTCGTCAAAACCGTCTATCACGCGATGGGAATTGAAAATCTTGAAGCGACCGACTTGCAAGGCCGACCCTACAACTTGCTCGAACAAGGCCGACCGCTTCTGCCTCTCTTCACTTGAACCAACGATGCCGTGGAATTCACGGCTGACAAGGTTCCTGAACTAAGTCGCCTTCACATGAAAGAAGTCGCCGCCTTTGTGACGCTTGCTATCCGTGCCCCAGTGGATGGTTTTTGAAACCTTCTGAAATCGCGGCAGATGTTTGGAGCAGTGAATATACGCTTCTATAATCTCCACCACCACCCAACGCTCCGCAGACGGTTCGGCACACGAATCCGCACGCGGACTTTCTTTGGCAATCGCCTCGCGCACTTTGGCAGGCAGCTTCGGGCGACGCAGCAAGTCCTCATTCTCCACCACGTGCGCGCGGCCATTGATGTGCATGCCCACCGTGCTGCGCAGGAAATCCACGAAGAGCAGTCCCACGTGGCCATTCTCGGTAATGTTGCCCAGGCTGGCCATCACTCCATTGCCGCGATATTCGGGATAGGCAAGCGTCCGCTCATCCAGCACGCAGACAAAGCCCGGTTGCCCCGCGCGTACGGAACAATCACATTCGCCGTGAGCATCGGCGGTGGAGACGAACATCAATTCCATTCGCGCCAAAAACTTTCGCATCGCTGGATTGAGCCGGTCGCGCATCTGCTGCTCGTAAAAAGCCTGCGCCCGTTGCGTCGTGCCGCAGCGCGATTGCAGCGCGTGTTCCCCCGCTGACCCCACCCGTTTTTTGCCGGCACTCATTTCACTCAATCATCACGCCCCGAAACAAAATTGCAATCCACAGCGCACGGATCCGTACTGATTTCAGTGAAAACAAAAAGCCGCTGCAATAACTCGCAGCGGCTTTCTTGATTCTGTGGCGCGCTATTTCCGTTTTGCGGTTTTGGCTTTGCGCTTTTCCTCGATGGCGGCTTGCGCGGCGGCGAGGCGGGCGACAGGCACGCGGAACGGCGAGCAGCTCACATACGTGAGGCCGATGCGGTGGCAATATTTCACACTCTCGGGATCGCCGCCGTGTTCGCCGCAAATGCCCAGCTTGATGCCGGGGCGCGTCTGGTTGCCCTTCGCGATGGCAATTTCCATGAGCTGACCCACGCCTGTCTGATCAATCGAAGCGAAGGGATTCTTCTTCATGATCTCGGCTTCCTGATAGGGCGCGAGAAACGAACCGGAATCATCGCGGCTCATACCCATCGCCATCTGCGTGAGATCGTTGGTGCCGAAGCTGAAGAACTCGGCCGTCTCGGCAATCTCATTGGCCGTGAGCGCGCCGCGAGGGACTTCAATCATCGTGCCGACGCTGTAGCTGAGTTTCACTTTTAACTCGGTCTCCACGAGCTTCGCCGTCTCGTGAACGATGGCCACTTGCAGATCGAGTTCCTTCTTGAAACCGACGAGCGGAATCATGATCTCGGGCTTGCACTTGATTTTTTGTTTGATGCACTTGGCGGCAGCCTCGAACACGGCGCGGGCCTGCATACGCGTGATCTCCGGATACTTGATACCGAGACGGCAGCCACGGAATCCGAGCATCGGATTAAACTCGTGCAGCTCGCGCACGCGGGCTTCGATCTTGGCCACCGAGATGCCGAGCTTTTTCGCCAGTGCCTGCTGCTGATCTTGCGAGTGCGGCAAAAACTCATGCAACGGCGGATCAAGAAAACGGATCGTGGCTGGATGACCTTCAAGCGCCTTGAAAATGCCGTGGAAATCATCGCGCTGATACGGGAGCAACTTTGCCAGCGCCGTTTCGCGGTCGGTGGTGGACTCGGCGAGAATCATCTCGCGCATCGCATCGATGCGGTCGCCCTCAAAAAACATGTGCTCGGTGCGGGTGAGTCCGATGCCCGTCGCGCCGAATGCCACGGCGTTGCGCGTCTGCTCCGGATTATCAGCGTTGGTACGGACTTGCAGTCGGCTGAATTGGCCGCACCATTTCATGAGCTGGTTGAAGCTCTTGAATTTCTCTGTAGCCCTCGCGGCCTTGTCGCCATGCAGCGTGCCGGAGATGATTTCTGCCGGAGCCGTTTTGATCTGGCCCGCATAAACGGTGCCGGCCGTGCCGTCGATGGAAAGGAAATCGCCCTCGGCAAAAGTCTGGCCCGCGACCGTTACGGTTTTCTTTTCGTAATTGATCTCCAGCGCCGCTGCGCCGCAGATGCAGACCTTGCCCATCTGCCGGGCAACGAGTGCGGCATGCGAACTCACGCCGCCGCGCGCGGTAAGAATGCCCTCGGCGGCGATCATGCCGCGCAAATCTTCGGGCGAAGTTTCGAGCCGAACGAGCAGCACTTTCTCGCCCTTGTCCGCAGCTTGAACGGCACGCTCGGCGTTCAAATAGATTTTGCCTGAAGCCGCTCCGGGACCTGCGGGCAGGCCGGTGGCGATGATCTTGCCCTTCTTCACCTCTGCGAGATCGAAGATGGGCGCGAGCAGTTGATCGAGCTGATCGGCTGGATTGCGCAGCACCGCAGTCTCGGCATCGATGAGTTTCTCCTTGAACATGTCCATCGAAATCTTGAGCGCGGCGGCGGCGGTCCGCTTGCCATTGCGCGTCTGGAGCATGAAAAGTTTGCCTTCCTGCACGGTGAATTCGATGTCCTGCACGTCCTTGAAATGTTTCTCCAAGGTTTTGCGTACAGCAAGCAACTCGGCATAGCTCTTGGGCATTTGCGCCTTGAGCTTGATCACCGGCTCGGGCGTGCGCACGCCGGCGACGACATCCTCGCCCTGCGCGTTGATGAGGAACTCGCCGTAAAATTCATTCGCGCCATTGGCCGGATTGCGGGTGAAGGCTACGCCCGAACCGGATGTCGTACCCGTGTTGCCAAACACCATCGCCTGCACATTGACGGCCGTGCCCCATTCGGTGGGGATGTTGTATTTGCGGCGATAGACAATCGCGCGGTCATTCATCCACGAACTGAACACGGCACCCGCTGCGCCGCGAAGCTGATCCCACGGATCATTCGGAAACACTTTGCCCGTGCGTTCCTTCACGAGCGCCTTGAAACGCTTCACGAGTTCCTGCTGATCCCCGGGCGTGAGATCGCTGTCCACAATGTCCTTGTGATATTTCTCGTGCTTGAAACTCTCGATGATCGTCTCGAAAGGTTCGTGATCTTCACCCTCGCGCTTCTGCACGCCCAACACCACGTCGCCATACATCTGGATGAAACGACGATAGCAATCCCACGCGAATCGTTCGTTCTTCGTCGCGTTCACGAGCGCGACAACGCTCTCATCGTTCAGACCGAGATTGAGAATGGTGTCCATCATGCCCGGCATCGAATCGCGCGCGCCCGATCGGACGGCGACCAGTAGTGGCATTCCGGACGTCGCGCCAAACTTCGTTCCCATGATCTTCTCCATGTTCGAGACGCCCGCCTCCATCTGCGACTGTAGCAGCTTGGGATACGTGCGCTTGTTCGCGTAGAAATAAGTGCAGACATCCGTGGTGATGGTGAATCCCGGGGGCACGGGCAGACCGATGCGCGTCATCTCGGCAAGATTCGCGCCCTTGCCGCCGAGGAGCGGCTTCATCGAGCCATCGCCATCAGCCTTCTTGTTGCCCCATGTGTAAACGTATTTAGCGGACTTTTTGTTGGTCATAAAATTGTTGCCGAAAAAACCGGCGCGAAAACGTAGCAAAGCCGCTCGAAGAGTCAACGTCGATGAGCCTTGCAGGAAAGATCAACCCACGACCTTCATGTCGTCAGGATTGATGCCGTTCATCTCGCACCAATGACGATAGACAAATGGCGAGATTTCGCTCGGCTTGATTTCACTGCGACCGCCCCAAAAAACATTTGTGTAGGAAATATCAATTCCTGCCTCTTTCAGGTGCTCATCGATTGCCGCTTTGTGTCCCAGCACTGTTGCTTTTTCCGTTCCGTGCGCGACACCCATGACGTTGACATTGCGAAACTCAGGACCGCCTTCGCGCCAATAAGCATGAGTCATGATGTGGTGTCGACCAACCTCGCAGCCAGCATCGATCTCTCGTCCCGTTGGCACAGCCCAGTGAAAGAGGGCGTTGTAACGCGTGACGTGCTCTCCGGTGCTCAATTGCTTCACGTGTTCGAGGAAAGTCGAGAAACGGCCAATCACGCGGCGGCGATTCAAATCTTCGGCCACCTCGAAGAAAGTCGACAACGGCACAGCGGCCTCCAATGCGCGTGCATCCCAAATATTACTCACCAACTCCTCCGGCTTGAATTCGCGCTTGATGGCTGTGAGAACACGCCACTCCAGTTCGTTCAACGATGTCATACTGACATCCTGTATAACGGCTGGCCCATCAGATCGGCTGCCAAATTCCATTCCTTTGCGGCGCACGTGCCCGACTCCAAGGGCAAATAGTTTTTTTGCCGGCAATAGAATGAACTTGGATGCGCCCGTCTGATTCGCGAGATATTCGCAATGCTTGGGCATCGAATACCCCTGAGGCACTTTGAGCGTGGTCCAAAGTTTGTAGGCCGAACCGGGCGAGGCCACATCGGTTGAGCGAGTGACCACATGACCCGAAAAAGGGTCTGTCTTGAACATGTAGTCGAACGCGGCATCCAGTCGTTCCTGTGAAACTTCCCACGCCACCAAGGCACCTTGCGCAAGGTTCGTCGCCAGTAATGTTTGACGAACACGACGAATCGTCCCCGCTCGCAACATCTCGGTGATGCGCTCGATCACCAACTCAAGATTCACTCCAGAAAGCCGCGCGATCTCGTGGAGAGGCTCGCGCTGAAATCCCTGCACCTGATCCTCGGACACAGCGAGAATCTGTGCATTGATCGGGTCGGCGATTTGAATTGGAACGGTCACTTGACTCATAAATGAAGCCGGATAATCACGGAGTGCGCTGGCGAATGCCAATCTTATTTCGACGGCAGGCCGAGGGCGCGACGGAGATGGGGATCCAGTCCGCGTGCAATAAAATGAAATCCGAGCGAGTTGCAATGAACCCCGTCAACAAGGCCACCGGTCTGTTCACGCGAGAGCAGTTCAAGCCCATCCACATATGAGATGAACAGGTCTCCGTCCTTCTGGCGCTTCTCGACAAAGTCGCGCGCGATCTTGCGTTTCTCCATTTGCGTTCTGGCCACATCGCCACCGAGTGATTCGGCTGAGAAATAAAATGGACCGGGAATGATAATCGGCACTTTGGGATATTTCTTGCGCAGGAGATCTGTGAACCCAGGCAACGTCGCCATGTATTGCGACGCTGTCGGATTTCCCCAGTAATCCAGCACGTAACATGACGCGTCTATCTCCGTCATCGCGAGTGCCACAGGAGCATCTCCAAGTCCATTGCCGCTGAAACCGAGGTTCACAAAATCCGATCCTGTCATGCGACCGAGAATGGCCTGGTAGCTCATCCCCGGATTCGACGCGCAGCCTCCCTGCGTGATGCTCGACCCATAATAGACCACGGGTTTTTTGACCGCGAATGGCTTGGCTGGCTCGAATTTTACCTTCGAATCAAACGTGAGTTCTTCCACCGTCACGTTCTTGTACAATGGTAAATAAATCGTGATGTCACGCATCATTCCCGCTTCGCCCAGTGCCCATTCCTTCACGATGCGGCCATCTTTGTCTGGCGCCGCACTGCCGAGATAATCATTGCCCACATACAAATCAAAACCGCTCTGTCCAATCTTCGTCATGTGATGCATTGAAGATGCGTCGGGATTCTTCGCCGCGATTCCAACGACTCCTGAATCCGTACGAAACCGAATACGACCTCCGCTGGGGTTCTGAGCCAGTGCCCAAACCGGCGGACGAAACAATTCCTTCATTCGCGTCGGCAAGCGGCGCAACTCGGGCTTCTCTTCATCGAACCACGGAAGCCCGCTGATGGTCAGCCGTGCGTCTGGAAATTTGACATGCAGTTTCGCCGGGGCCTCCGCAGCCATGACGGCTGATACGGTTGACACAGTCATCGCACCTGCCAAAGCAATGGCGAGGATTCGTCGCTGTTGGGCTCTCATAAAAACATTTCAGCTGCGGAATCGGCAAAGCGCAAGCCGCGTTCGGACAGTTTGAATTGGTTCTGCGTTTCCTGAGCCCAACCACGCGCGATCAGCGAATCCATTTCTCGCGGCCACTCGGTCCGCAGGTCAAATCCAGTCGCTTCTCGAAAGTCCGCATAAGGCCAGCCCGAATTCATTCGCAGTCCGAAAGCAGCTGTCTCTCCCGCGCGTCGGCGTGGAGGCAGTTCTTCGCGCGATTCGATGGCACGAACACCTTTCTCCAACTGCTCGCAATAGATTTGTGTGTTTGCCCAGTTCTTCGTGCGCACTCCTCGCACATAGCCGGTGGCACTCGGGCCAACGCCGTGATACGAGCCGCCGCGCCAATAATTCACGTTATGTCGGCAGGCGCGATCCGGAATGTCGCTCGCAGCAGTCCCTTTGTGTTTTGCGAAATTCGCCACCTCGTACTGCTGGTAATTGCGCTCGCCGGCAAACGCGGTCAATTCATCGTACATCGCGCAGGCGAGATCTTCATCCACATCAAATTCGCCCGCTTTGAGCTGCGCGTAAAGCGGCGTGTCTTCTTCGTAGATGACCTCGTAACAGGAGAGGTGCTCGCTATCAAGTGAGGCGGCTTCAGCCAATGTTGCGCGCCAGATCTCCATCGTCTGTGTTGGAATGGCAAACATCAGATCGATGTTCACGTTGTCGAATCCTGCTGCACGAAGAATGTCGTACGATTTGAAAACCTGCGCGCGCGAATGGATGCGCCCCAATCGTTCAAGCAGTCGCTCATCGAGTGATTGCACTCCCATCGAAATCCGATTCACGCCGAAATCGCGAAGCAATTTGGCTTTGTCGGCTGAGACAGTGGCGGGATTGCACTCGACGGTCCATTCCGCAGCGCCAAGAAGATTGAATCGATCCAACTCGGTGAGGATCAATTCCCACTGGCGCATGTTGAGCATTGAAGGAGTACCGCCGCCGAAGAAAATCGTCCGAGGTTTCAGATCATGCGCAACCAATTCGAATTCGCGAACGAGCGCAGCGATGTAGCGGTTGACGATATCGCCACTCGGTGGCGCGGAATAAAAGGCGCAGTACTCGCATTTGTGCGCACAGAAAGGCACGTGAACATACAGGCTTCGGAGCGGCTCATTAGAAATTGCAACCATCACCAAGAGGCTCTCATAGCGGGCGAGGTTGGCAATCCATTTGCCCAAGTTGACACCGCGCCAATGACGCCCGTAACGTCTTTGGATGTTCGAGCTCGTCTCGCCCTATCAACCCGCAGGCGACCAGCCAGCGGCCATCGCAAAGCTGGTCGAAGGACTGCGCGATGGAATCAAGCATCAAGTGATGATGGGGGTGACGGGTTCCGGCAAGACTTACACTGTGGCGAATATCATCGCGCAAGTGAACCGTCCCACACTGGTCATCTCGCATAATAAAACTCTCGCCGCCCAGCTCTACTCCGAATTCAAAAGTTTTTTCCCGCGCAATGCGGTCGAATATTTCATCAGCTATTTCGATTACTACCAGCCCGAGGCCTACATCCCGCGCACCGATACGTTCATAGAAAAGGATTCTTCAGTGAATGAGGAGATCGAGCGAATGCGCCTCTCAACGATGGGTTCCCTGCTCACTCGGCGCGATGTGATCGTGGTGGCAAGCGTTTCGTGCATTTATGGGATCGGCAGCAAGGAAGATTACGAAGGCCTGATGATACCGGTGAATCGCGGGATGTCCATTTCACGCGACCACCTCTTGTTGCGACTGATTGATTTGCAATACACGCGCAACGACATCGCTTTTGAGCGCGGCCAATTCCGAGTACGGGGTGACACGGTTGAATTACGCCCTGCGCAAACCGAGGATGGATTGCGACTGGAGTTTTTCGGCGATGAGATTGACCGCATCTGTCGATTCGATCCGCTCACGGGCAATGCAACCGAACCCATTGAATCGGTGACCATTTTTCCCGCCAAGCAATTTGTCACTTCCACTAACAAGCTGAAGAACGCAATTCTGTCTATCGGCGTGGAACTCGGCCAGCAATTGGCTCAGTTTGAGATGGACGGAAAGTTGCTCGAAGCGCAACGGATCAAGCAACGCACTGATTATGACCTCGAGATGATGGAGGAGCTTGGCTATTGCTCCGGCATTGAAAATTATTCGCGGCACATCGCCGGCCGACCTGCTGGCTCGCGTCCGGGAACATTGATCGATTTCTTCCCAAAGGATTTCATGATGGTCATCGACGAATCTCACGCCAGCGTCCCGCAGATTGGCGCGATGTACGAAGGTGATCGCTCTCGCAAAACGGTGCTGGTGGAACACGGGTTTCGCCTTCCCAGCGCACTCGATAATCGACCATTGAAGTTTACTGAATTTCAAGATCTGCAGCCGCAAACGATTTACACCAGCGCAACGCCGGGACCGAAAGAGTTGGTTTGGGCGAACGGCAAAGTTGCCGAACTCGTCGTGCGCCCCACGGGACTGATTGATCCGCCGGTGACGGTGAAGCCACTCAAAGGGCAGATCGATGATCTTATCGAGGAATCACGCAAATGCATCGAGCGAAAAGAACGCGTACTCGTCACCACACTCACCAAACGATCTGCAGAAGAGTTGACGGATTATTTGCGCGATATCGGCATCAACGTCCGATACCTGCACAGCGAGATCGGCGCACTCGAACGCGTCGAAATTCTGCGTTCGTTGCGCCAAGGCGACTTCGATGTCCTCGTTGGCATCAACCTTCTGCGCGAAGGACTGGATCTGCCCGAGGTTTCGCTCGTGGCCATTCTCGATGCCGATAAAGAAGGATATTTGCGCTCCACCACCAGCCTCATTCAATCTGCAGGGCGCGCATCGCGTCATTTGAATGGTGCCGTGATTTTGTATGCCGATGTCTTGACTCAGAGCATCCAACGGTTCCTTGCCATCTCAAAACAGCGCCGGGAAACACAGATTGCCTACAACAAAACCAACAACATCACTCCGCGAAGCGTGATTCGAGCAATAGAAGAGCGGCTTTCATCGCATCAGGTCAAATCGGAACGGGCGGAATCGATGCTGCATGATGCGGGCTCAAAATTCGATGTGACCGAAACTATTCGCGAATTGGAAGCGGAGATGATTGAGGCGGCAAACAATCTCGAATTCGAAAAAGCGGCGCTGCTGCGTGACCAAGTCAAACAGCTGAAAGGATTATTTGAAGACGGAAAGGCGGGCGATGCAAACCAAGAATCAAAAAGATACAAGCGGCGCGGCGCGAACTCGCTTTAATTCCAGGAAAGATCTTCGGGAGCGTTGGCAAGCAGCCTGAATAATCCGCCCTTCTTCAGTAGGATTTTCCGCCAAAGTAATTCGGGTTCGGCGTTGAAAACAAGTTCGACACTTGCGGGGTGTGCAATCCACGACTTGCGCTTCATCTCGGCATCGAGTTGTCCGGGTCCCCAACCAGCGTATCCAGCAAAGACACGAAACTTTCTTTCGATCGCGAATGAATTTGAAAGATCGGCAAGTTTCTCAAGTGAATTGCCGACGCTCAGATTTGGAATCACGTTGGCATCAGGCATGAACGAATCGGTATGAAGGAAACTCATGATACCGGGTTGGACAGGGCCACCGAGGAACAGGTTCTGTTCGCGAATCAATTCAGGCAACTCTTCAATGATGAGTTCGCCAACTTGCTTGTTGCTGCTCCGATTCAGGACCAGTCCGAATGCGGCCTCTTGCGAATGCTGGCAAATGAGAACCACGGTGCGAGTGAAAAATGATCCCTGTAAATTGCCGCCATCCAACAGCAACTTTCCTTGAAGCGACTTGAACTTTGACTTCATGCTCCCCACGGCTAATATGCCAGAAATACCTCCAACGGACAATTAATTCCTTCAACTATGAAACTGGCAATTATCCTTCTGCTCGCGTTGATGGTGTTGAATTCTGGTTGCTGCACCTGGCGCGGCGATCGTGAATTTATTCCCGGCAAAGGTTGGGAACCTGTGCGTCGCTGAAAAAGGTTTCTCAGCCGTTTCACGACTTTCCGAGCAGTTGCAACGCCGCCTCCACCATTTTGTCCGCCGTCAATCCGTGCTTCTTGTAAAGCTCATCGGCGAGATAGGCCGATTGACCGAATTCCCCGTGGATGGCGAGTGTCTTGATGCGATGGGCGATTCCTGCATCGCTGAGAGCGTGCGAAATCTGCGCGCCCATCCCGCACACTGCTTGATGATCCTCGATGGTCACCAGTCGACCGCCAGCCACATTCACAGCAGCTCCGATGGTTTCGATATCCACGCGGTTGATGAATGGATTATTGATGACAGTGGCGTTGACGCCCTTTGCTTTGAGCTTCGCACCTGCCTCAATCGCTTTGCTGAGTAACGGCCCCGAACCAACCAGCACAACGTCATTTCCCTGCTGCAACACCTGCGCTTTGCCCCAAGGAAATGTCGCGCCGTCAATCCACGTTAACGGGTAATTCTCGCGTCCCACAAAAAAGAGGTAACTCTCGCCATCATTGCCAGCCTTGCGATCTTCGGCGAATCGCTTGATCGCTTCGTACATGAACGCTTCTGCTTCATCAGAACAACTCGGCGCGATAACAACAGTGTGGGGGATGGCGCTGGTGGCGGCGAAGTAAGTGGTCGCCTGATGACTGGCTCCGTCGGCGGCATCCTGAAAACCAACGTGTGAAAACATCGCAATCACCGGCGCCTGCGAAAGCGCAGCCATGGTGAGTGGCAGATTTCCTTTCGTCACTCCGAACTGCCCAAACGTGTCCACAATCGGGATGAAGCCCGCCTTCGCAAATCCCGCACCCGTGCTCACCATATTCGCCTCAGCAATTCCCACCTCGATGAATCGATCTGGAAAACTTTTCTGAAACAGGCTGATACCGGTCGACCCCTGCACGTCCGAGCTGATCGAAAAAACGGGATAACCCTCCTGCGCAGCGCGAACAGCACCTTTTGCAAGTCCACTCTGCACTTTGTCTTTCTTCACTCCTGTGGTGGCAGTCGGCGCAGCGGCGGCCTTCCCTTTCTTATCGGCCTCCTTCATTTCCCAATCCACGCGCAACGCATTCGCCCAGTTCACAAATTCATCTGGGGCTGTGTCGCCTGAATAGATTTCAGTGATCCAATCCTGAATCTTTTCGCCATTGGCGAGTGGAAATCCATGGCCACCAGCCGAGTTTTCTTCAGTCGATTTGATGCCGTAGCCCTTGATTGTTTTAACCCAAAGACACACGGGATGATTAGGATTCGACAGCGCCTGACTGATCGCCGTTTCGACTGAGTGATAAACCGCCGACAGGTCGTGGCCGTTCGGCACTGAGATGACATTCCATCCAAGCACGGCCATCGCATTCAGGGTCGGCTGCATTGAAAAAGAATCTTTCGTGATGCGGCCAGATAGTTTCGTGTCGTTGTCAGATAAAATGAGAATGAACGGATTCACTCGCCCTTTTGCAGCGAGTCCAGGAATGGCTGCGAACGATTCTTTTGCCTCACCCTCCATCGCTGCGCCATCGGACACAGTGCAGATTGTCACCCGATCTCGCTTGGCCACTTTATCGGCAATCGCGATTCCTTGTGCCTGCGGCAGACTTGATCCAAGCGGACCATTACTCACGAGCACGCCTTCGGGATTGATATGGCTTTCTCCGTGACCAGTTAGTTTGCTCTCGATGCTGCGAAACCCTTTCAGTGTCTCAAGATTCATCCCATCGAATCCGCACAGAGCGCGAAGTGCATAGATTCCATTCTCAGTGTGGCCAGCGTCGTTGATGAAATTGAACGCCTCATGCCATGGACGGCCGCTTGTCGCAAACATCTGTGCATGGACCGCAGCCATGATCTCAGCAAACGCCGATGGCCCGCCCCAATGACAAGCCGCCCCACCATTGACGGCATGGACGTTCATCAGAGCCACAGCAGCGCGAGTGGCTCGAGGATCGGCCACGAGCACTTCAGCACCAGCGAGGTTTTTCAACTTCACCGCGAACTTTGGCGCGACGGTGGGCGCAGCAGCTAATTTCGATTTCAGTTTCAGCGGTGTCAGCGGCGGCGCTTCGACTGCTTTGATTCCAGCGGAGGTATCAACACCCATATAATTCCTTAAAACAAGCGTCGGACTTTAGGATTGAGAGCAGAAAATGGAAGTACGTTTTTTCTGGTGCGCATGGCGGGGGTCGAACCCACAACCTTCGGCTTCGGAGACCGACGCTCTATCCAGTTGAGCTACACGCGCAATACTTCGAGACTTACGCGAAGCAAAGCGATTCCGCAAACGGATTTATCACTGGCCATCCATGGGACGGCCTTTGGGCGGCTCAGGAGGCTGGCGCCAATTCCAGTCTGTCCGATAAGCAAATCGCAGATGGTTCGTTGCCAGTATTTTCCCGCTTTGTTTTTTGGATTGAAGCAAGGCATCAAGCAAGCCACTGGTCATGAGAGTGCGCTCGGCTGGCCAGGCAGGTTTGCCAGTCTGAAACATCTGGTTCACTCCCTCCAATAGGTGCGCAAAATGCATGAACGGTCGCGCTTCCTGTGTCCAGAAACAGGTGGAAACAGGCTTGGTCACACCGCGTTCGCGCCACGCCACCGCCCATTCGCCGACGACATTATTCAACGTCAGCACGCGCGCACGAAAACCATCATCATAATCAATCACCCACAAAACCGGATTCTTTACTTGTGCCCGCCAATCACCTTTCGGTGGCCGTTCGAGACGAGTGAATGCCTCTTTCATCAGCTCATCGCTGTACACACCTTGCTCACCTGCAGCCCAAACTGCGTCGTTTTCTAAACACTGGACTTGTCGAATGCCTGTCTCGCCACCCACTCGCCTCTCAGCGAGGCATTGCATCATTTCCAACGCGTGAAATCCGTAGGCATCGAGTGTGTGATAGGAAACGGCAAGCATCTCTTCAAGTCGTGCGCCACGCGGAACGTCTGCAATCGGACGCCGCCACAATGTGGGCAGCGAAGAACCCGCCATCAACGGCGCACCGAGTTCTTTCGCGGTATCATAAATCCATTTTGCGTCAGTCCAATTATCAGCGATATGTTTGTCGATGAACACTGGTACAGCGCGACCAGTCTTGCGAAAGACGCGCTGCACTTCTTCAAACAGCCTGCGCTTGGGATAAATCACTTGCCCAGTATCCGAGATGGGATAATTCCCATGCTCGGCAACCAACAACACGCCGTCGACAGCCAGTCGGCCCGTCCCCAGCGTCAAAGCCTCTTCGACAGTCTTGTAAATCTTAAAGCCGTGGGTTGTCGCAAGCGTGCGGCTCTTGTCAGTTTTTGGAACCTGATCCGTGTACAACGATGAGAGAACTAAATCCAGCCGTTCGCCTTTCCCGTCCAATGTTTGCGTTTCCAAAAGTCGACTGACAATCACATCGGCGTGCGAATTCTGATAATAGGTGGATACAATCGCAGCGATTTTCTTTGGGCCACGCGGTGCAGGCGCGGCCACACATCCCGCTGCAACCATCGGCACCAACTGCAGAAAATTACGGCGCGACAATGAAAACGCACCACAAGAAGTTTGATTCATATTCTTCATGATAATCAGCCACGAGCTTGCATCAATACTTGAAATGGTCGGCCCAAATGTTCCGGATGCGTCAATGTCTGAAACTGACGCGTCCGCTCCGGCGTCCATTCGCCAAAATGCTGTGGAGACTTGATTGTCCGATCCAAAATGCTCGTCAGAAAAGTGGCTTGTGTGAAGTAGTGCTCAGTTCGTAGCCCAGCCAATTCGCCCATCGAAGTGAGAACTGAGAAGTTGACCGATGCGGTCAAATCCTGCTCTCCGGGTTCCTCCAGTGGATTGTCGCACAACCGATGATTTCGATATGCTCTTAAAGTTCCATCCGATCGTTGCGGCGTGTAAAATCCCTCTGCTTGCTGCCCGTAATCAATCGTCACCAATCTGCCTCGTTCCAGCTTCTCTGCTACGGCGAGCCACCATTGTGCAGCGGCTGGGCAAAGTTCGGTTGTGAAGCCGTCTGGCAAGACCGCAGATAATTCAAGTGGCAAAAGCAGCGATTGACTACGGATCGCTTTGGCAACCGGCTCAACCATTCTCGACCATGTAAATTTCCCGTCTTGAATTATCACTCCCCATTCAAACCAGCATTTTGCCTTGGCATCCCAGCCGACTCGATGGACTGGAAAGGCGTCAATCAATTCGTTACTGAAGATGACGCCATTCACCAACGGTAGCTCTGCAGGAGAATCAAACCACTTCACTTTGCCATCAAAGGATTCGAGCGTCTGCTGCTGCCAAGCACGCCGAGACTGGGAAGGTTCGACTATCCAATACTCGAGCGCGCTGAAGATTTCAGGTCGGCGCATTCGAATATGTTCGAGCATGTCCAAAGCCAGTTGTCCATTGTGCGCGCCCGCTTCGACAATCTGATGACCCTCAACAGGCATCGACTGCAACCATTCTCCGAATGCAAATCCAAGCAGTTCTCCAAACAACTTTCCAACACTCACACTGGTGAAAAAGTCACCCGCCCGACCAATTTGCCGATGTTCGCGTTCATAATAGCCAAGCCCGGGAGAGTACAATGCCAACTCCATGAATCGCGTGAATGGAATCACGCCGCGCGATCGAATCTCCGCCTCGATAATTTCTCGGACAGTTGCCATGCTTGCGACCTCGGTCGAGTTTGACTAAAACTCATATCAACGCAATCGAGATGCGCCTTTGCTTTGACCACCAAGAAAATCAAACCCGCGAAGCCTGTCCGGATTGACCAAGCGTTGTTCGACCGCGAACTCTGCGAGAGCCGCGAAAAGGCCAAACGCGCAGTGATCGCCGGCCGTGTGCGCATCAACGGACAGCTCGCTCATAAAGCCAGCGAGTTGGTTCAAGAGGACGACTCCATCACCTTGGAAGGCACAGAAAGATTTGTGAGTCGAGGTGGCCACAAACTCGAGCACGCGATCGGACACTTCAAAATTGATGTGACTGGATTGACAGCCGCCGACCTCGGCGCATCGACTGGCGGATTCACAGACTGCCTACTGCAATACGGAGTCGCAAAAGTGTTCGCAGTCGATGTTGGGCAAGGCCAGCTCGCATGGAAATTGCGCCAAGACCCACGAGTCAAGGTCATGGAAAAAACAAACGCCAGATTTCTCAAGCCATCCGATTTTCAATCTCCAATCGATATCGCCGTCATTGATTGTTCCTTCATCTCGTTGCGGCTTCTCCTGCAGCCAGCGTGCAGCATCGTCCGCAAAGGTGGTAAGATCATCGCGCTCGTCAAACCCCAGTTTGAAGCTGGCCGAAGCGAGGTTTCGAAGGGGCGCGGCGTGATTCGTGACGCAGCGATTCACCAGCGGGTGCTGGACGAACTGACTCAATTCGTGGATGCTTCCGGCACGTTGCGCTGGCTAGGCTCGACTGAATCGCCGCTCTTGGGACCGGCCGGCAACAAAGAATTTTTAGCTCTGATTGAAGTCCAAAGCAAATAAGGTGCGCCACTTGGCGCTCATTGCGAATGTCGAGCGCCCCAACTTGCGCCCCATTCTCCGGAAGGCTATTCGCGAAATTCACGCAGCGGGATTCCAGTTGACGTTGGATGAACCGACAGCCCATTTGCTGGACATTCATTCCGGCACGATCGCCAGCACCCATCTGTTGGCGAAATCAGCCGACCTCATGCTCGTCTTCGGCGGCGATGGAACGATCCTTCGTGTCGCCCGCGAAATGGCAGGACTCTCCACCCCAATTTTTGGCATCAACACGGGTGGACTTGGTTTTCTCACGGGCAGCGCGACGGGACAATTAAAAGACTCGTTGAAAAAAATAAAGGCGGGCAAATTCCAACTTGAACGACTCTCCATGCTGGAAGCATTCGGCGAACATCAAGGAGAACCCTTTCGACGAGTCGCCTTGAATGACATGGTCATCAGCCGTGGAACCATTCCTCGCTTGATTGATGTCGAAGTGAAAATCAACGGCGAATCATTGACGCACTATCGCTGCGATGGATTGATCATCGGCACACCGACTGGCTCCACCGCCTACTCATTGGCCGCTGGCGGCGCGGTTGTCACACCTGATGCCGAAGTGCTCACACTCACTCCCATCTGCCCGCACACACTATCGAACCGCTCCGTCATTCTCGGCTGGGATTCGCAAATTGAATTACGAATCCTGAAACACCGTGCTGAAACTTTTCTCTCAGCCGACGGCCATGTGCAGGCGGAGCTGCGAATCGGAGACCGGCTTCTCATCCGGCGCAGTCGCCATTTTGTCAATCTGGCCCGACTCGCCAGCGCGTCGTTTTTCAGCACCCTTCGCCACAAACTACAGTGGCGCGGATCAAACCTATGATTCGACTCAAGGACATCGCCCTCCGATTGGGCGTGTCGGCGATGACTGTTTCGAAGGCGCTCCGCGACGAACCTGACGTTTCCGTTGCCACAAAAACAAAGGTAAAAAAACTCGCAGCTCAGCTGGGATATGTTCCCAATGCGGCTGCCCGCAGCCTGCGCGCCAAATCCACCTGCATGTTCGGGCTGGTGATCCCTTCTCTGATTAATCCCATTTTCGCGCGCGTTGTGATGGCATTGGAAGAGCGCGCCCATGAAATGGGGTGGGAAATCATCATCGCACAGTCACTCAATCGCGCTGACCGCGAGGAGAACTGTATCCGACGGCTCCTTTCCCGACGCGTGAACGGAATTTTTCTCAGTCCGGTTTATCGCATCGAAGCGCATGCACCCATCTACGAAGAATTGCGACGCCAGCAAACACCCGTTGTAATTCTTGGTCATCGCGCATTGTTTTGCGAACGCTTTTCCAATGTGGAAACGGATGACATCGCTGCAAGTCGGGCGACGACTCAGCACCTTCTTTCACTCGGCCACCGAAAGATTGCCTGTTTCATCGGCCCGCCCTTTGCGCCCTGGGCGCAAGAACGATTCGAAGGATACCGCCAGGCGATGTCCGAAGCGGGCATTCCACTCGATGACCAACTCATCTTTCAAGCAGGCAGCACTATTGAAGAAGGACAGGCGGCTGCGCTGGAGATGATCAACGAATCAACTCCCGCCACAGCCATTCAGGCCACGAATGACCTCGTGGCCATCGGTGCCGCCAACACATTTCTCGCACAGGGCGTTCAGATTCCGCGCGACCTTTCCATCGCCGGTTTTGGAAACATTCTCACCAGCGAACACTACCGCATCCCGCTCACCACGGTTCGACAACCGAAATATCGACAGGGAATTGCTGCGATGGAGACAATGCAGAATTTGCTCGATGGCAAGCCGAACGAATTGAAACGACTTCCATCAGAATTGATCATCCGCCAAAGTACTGGCCCCGTGCCTCGATCCTGATCAGAGCACCGACTGGCGCGAAAGTCGCTCCACGTATTTGCCGAGAATATCAGCCTCGATATTGACAAAGCCGCCCACAGATCGCTCTTTGAGCGCCGTGCTCTCCAACGTGTGCGGAATGATCCACATCATGAAATCCGTCGCCGTCACTTCCGCAACTGTGAGGCTGATGCCATCCACTGCGATCGATCCCTTGTGAATCATGTATCGCATTAGTTCCAGCGGCGGAACGATCCTCAATTGATGGTCATTCCCTACTTTTTCCCAGCGAGTGATTTTCGCAAGAGCATCCACATGGCCGGTGACAAAATGTCCACTCAATCTCCCACCCGCAGCCAACGCCCGTTCCAGATTCACCAATGATCCCGCGCGCAGAAACTGCAGGTTCGTACGGATCCAAGTCTCTTGAAGCAGATCGAAGCAAACATGTTTTTTGCGGCCGTCGATCCCAATCTTCACCACGGTCAAACAACATCCATTGACCGCCAAACTGTCTCCGAGTCGCAATCCACGACCGCATTTACGGATCGTCACCTTCAATCTAAAACCCGATTCAGAAGGCGAGACCGATTCAACGATCCCCATTTCTTCGATAATCCCAGTGAACATCGCGCCCTTTCAAACCTTCCTGATGCGAGCCGTCAACAGCAAATCTGACCCCAATCGTTTCCATTCGATATCTTGCAATCGAATCATGTCAGCCAGCCGATTGATCCCTACACCAGCAACTGCCTTTCGCGCATCGTGCCCTCCAATGATTTTGGGCGCGTAATAAAACGCAATATCATGAGCCAATCCCGACAATAAAAACGAAGCATTTACCTCGCCCCCACCCTCCACCAACAAACTTGTCACGCCTTCAGTCCCAAGCCTGCGCAAGAGCCAGCGCAAATCAACTTGCCCATCCCTCGAAGGCGCAACCCAAACACAAACGTGCTTCGCCAACGCAGAGATCCTGCTCTTTCTTGCAGCGCTCGTAACGATGATCGTCGTCAAATTGGCAAACGAATCGCACACCACTTTTGCAGTCAATGGCGTTCGAGCCATTGAATCCAGCACAAGTCTCTTTTTCGAGAAAACTTTTCGCGTGCCCCCACGCACCGTCAGCGATGGATCATCTTTCAGAACAGTATTAACACCGACTAGAATTGCGTCTGCACAACGACGGAATCCCATTGCATGGTCACGCGATTGCTCACCAGTGATCCATTTCGATTGGCCATTCGCAGTGGCAATCTTCCCATCCAGAGTCATCGCAGTTTTCACGGTCACCCATGGCGTTTTTTTGACGATCCAATGATTGAATGCCTCGTTCATCGCAGTGGATTCAGCCGCAAGCACACCTCGAGTGACTCCAATTCCTGTTCGCCTCAGAATACGAAATCCACGTCCTGCATGTTTTGGATTTGGGTCAGTAGCACTGGCCACCACTCTGCTGATTCCCGCATCAATGATGGATTTTGTGCATGGCGGAGTGCGGCCATGTGTGCAGCAGGGTTCCAATGTCACATACAACGTCGCACTGCGCGGATTCTGACCGCGTCGACGCGCATCACTGAGAGCTACAATCTCTGCGTGTGGGCCGCCTGCTTTTCGATGCCAGCCTTGCCCGATTAATATTCCACGCTTCACGAGCACAGCACCAACGATTGGATTTGGGGAGACAGCGCCCTGCCCCTTTTGCGCGAGTTTCAGTGCTAGTCGCATCCACTTTTCATCAGAGGGAGAAGCGAAACGGTTCATGATCGTGCCGAGAATAATTCAGGCTGCAAATAGGGCTTGGGCAAATGCTGTGGCATCGAAGGGCTGAAGATCATCTGGGTTTTCGCCAAGGCCGACGTATCGCACGGGAATACCCAACTCATGTTGAATTGCCACGATCATTCCTGCTTTTGATGTGCCGTCCAATTTCGTGACGACAAGTCCTGTCAATTGAACTGTCGAATGAAACTCGCGAGCCTGCGCAAAGGCGTTCATGCCGGTGCTGGCATCGAGCACCAGTAACACATCATGGGGTGCACCGGGAATCTTCTTGGCGATGACTCGATGGATTTTCTGAAGCTCCTGCATGAGGTTGGCTTTGGTGTGCATTCGGCCAGCCGTGTCGATGTAAAGCCAATCAATACCTCTGGATTCCGCAGCGACAACGGCATCGTGAGCAACGGCTGCGGGATCGGCTCCGGGCGCGCCGGCGATGACAGGAATGTTTAAACGAGTTCCCCACACCTTTAATTGATCCACCGCAGCAGCGCGGAAAGTATCGCAGGCGGCGAGCATCGGTTTGTGCCCGGCAGTTTGCTGTAGATACGCGAGCTTGGCACACGTCGTTGTTTTCCCAGTGCCGTTGACGCCAACGACTGAAACAATTCGTAGCGCGCTTGCAATTCCATTTGCGACTGGCGTGGTTTGTTGCAGTGCAGAGATGACTTCGCGTTGGGCAATTTCGGAAACTGATGAGGACTGACTTCCTTGTGATTCGTAGGAAGTTTTAACCGCCTTGAGGATTCGGCTGGTCATCGAAACGCCGAAATCCGCAGAGAGCAGAGCCACTTCGATAGTTTCCATCGAAGTCGCATCGAGTTTGGGTGAGCCAGAGAAAACCCGTTTGATTTCGTGTGTGAGAACGGCATTTGTCTTGCCGAGTGCAGCCTTGAATCTATCGAACAACCCCATGATCAAAGCGCGGTGGAAATGGACGATTGCCGATTCGCAATCGCGCGTTGCAACGATTCCACGAAGGGTTGTTCCAGCTTGATCTTGCCGACCGATGGATGGCCTTTATTCATGCCGTGGCAATCAGAACCGCCAGTGACCAGCAAACGATGTTTGTCGGCCAAAACAAGATAATGCTCAGTCATGGGAGTTGAATGTCGAATGTAGAAACATTCCAAACCATCCATCCCCACGGAAACGAGGCCAGCGATCAATTCATCTTTGCGCGTGATGCCGGGATGAGCCAACACAGCAACGCCACCCGTGCGATGAATGAGGTCAATCGCTTTTTCGGCATTCAACTTCGGCTTTGCCACCCAAGCCGGCTTGCCCTTTTTGAGGTAGTTGGCAAAAGCGTCGTCGATACTCGTACAATGTCCGCCAGCAATGAGGGCACGGGCAAGATGAGGGCGACCGGGTGAATTGCATTGGACAATTTCAACCACCTTTTCCGGTAAGATCCGGATTCCCAATCCTGCAAGCCGCTCGGTCATCCGTATTATTCGCTCTCTGCGAACGGACTGGTAATAGCTCAACGTCGACTGCAATTCAGGATTCTCCAGCCTCATTCCGTAGCCGAGCAAATGCAGTTCCTGATCTTCGAATTCGACTGTAAATTCGCAACCCGTGATGAAAGTCAGCCCCACTTTGGCGCAGGCATCCAACATCTCCTGACAACCTTCCATCGTGTCATGATCGGTCAATGACAACGTCTGCAAGCCTGCATCAAATGCGCGTGCAACCAACTCTTGCGGCGTAAAAGTTCCGTCCGAGTAATTCGTATGCAGATGAAGATCTGCGTACATCATTGAACCCCTGTTCTCGCTGGGCGCAACAATTCGCCTTTGATCTTGTCGAGAATACCGTTCACGAATTTCCCGCTCTCGTCTGTTGAAAATTTCTTAGCGATGTCGACGGCTTCGTTGATGGACACGACCGGAGGAATATCCAGTCGATGCCGCATTTCATAGACTGCCAGTCTGAGAATATTTCGATCAAGGACAGCCATCCGATTCAAATCCCAATTCTGTGCCTGCACCGTCAGCAACAAATCAATCTCATCACGATGCTCCATCGTGCCACGGATGAGGGGGTCGGCGAAGGCTCGAATCTCAATCTCTTTCGATGTGGGTGGGGGCAGCTCGTGCGTCTCACCCCATTTGGCTGGCCCATCGGCATCGGCAATGGCGGCTGATCTTTGAGATGACCAGAAATGATCCAAGGCAACCTCGATGTCATCGGGATGATTTACATCGGCCTGAAACAAAAACTGTACTGCGCGTTCGCGCGCTTCACGTCTGGAACCCATAATGTTTCAAAAATCGACTGCTTAATATTTCGGAACTGAGTGATCCACTTCATCAGCCCAAGCGTTGATACCACCCTTTACGCTCTTCACATACTTGAATCCTTGTTCGCGCAAAAAACTCACGGCCTTGAGAGAACGAATCCCGCTCTTGCAATGCACGTAGATAATCTGGTTCGGATCAAGCTCGGTGAATCGTTGCGGCAATGTGCCCAATGGAATGAGCGGCACGTTGCGAATGTGTGCGATTTCGTATTCATCCGGCTCTCGAACATCGATCACCTTGATGTTCAGTTTCACATCATCCAACGCCTTCTTCATATCCTGCACCAAAACTTCATCAGGGTTGTGCGCTGGCGTGGCGGGTTCGGGCAAGATACCGCAGAACTGCTCGTAGTCGATCAACTCTTTGATTGTCGGATTATCACCACAGAGTGGGCAAGAAGGATCACGACGAAGTTTCAATTCGCGGAATTTCATGTCGAGCGCATTGAAGAGCATCAATCGACCAACGAGTGAACTTCCTTTGCCAAGCGCGAGCTTCAAAATCTCCGTCGTCTGAATGCAACCGATGATGCCGGGCAAAACACCGAGCACACCGCCCTCGGCGCAACTGGGAACCATTCCCGGCGGTGGAGGTTCCGGATACAGGCAACGATAACACGGCCCTCCCAGTTGCGGGGCAAACACGCTGGCCTGACCTTCAAAACGAAAAATCGAACCGTACACGTTGGGCTTCTTCAAAAGTACACAGGCATCATTGGTCAGATAGCGGGTGGGGAAATTATCCGTACCGTCCACCACGATGTCGTATGGCGCGATGAGATCGAACGCGTTGTCGGCCGAGATACGCGTGTCGTGAATCACGACTTCGACATTGGGGTTGATCCCAGCGATGGTTTCTTTAGCCGATTGCGCTTTGGATCGGCCCACGTCGGCGTCTGTGTGGAGAATCTGGCGCTGGAGATTTGAGTAATCCACCGTATCGAAATCCACAATTCCGATCTTGCCGATACCCGCTGCGGCAAGGTACATCGCGATGGGCGAGCCCAGTCCGCCCGCGCCAATGCACAGCACACTTGAAGCTTTTATTCGCTTTTGCCCCGCCAACCCGACCTCGGGTAAAATCAAATGGCGCGAGTAACGCCGGATCTCTTCATTGCTTAATTCCATACAAATTGGGTTCGACAGCGTAATGATGCTGTCTGATAAATCAAGACACCAAAAGCCAGTGAAGAATTCTCCTGCCAAAACCGCAAAGCAAATCCTGCGCTCATCCGCCATCAAGCCACAGCTGGCCATCGTGCTTGGAAGTGGCATGAGTGACTTCACTCAACAGGTCAAAAACCCCACCATCATTCATTACAGCAAACTTGCTGGATTCAAGAAACCAACTGTTACTGGCCACGCCGGAATGATTGTCACCGGCATGATTTCCGATCTTCCGGTGATTACCTTTTCTGGTCGTTCACATTATTATGAAGGTCATTCGATGGCGGACATCACCTTTCCAGTCCGGGTGATGGCCGAGTTGGGAATTAAGACTGTCCTCTTCACCAATTCCGCCGGCGCGGTCAACCGCACATTCAAACCCGGCGAATTGATGATCATTCGAGATCACATCAATTTCATGGGCGACAATCCACTTCGCGGCGAAGCACATCCATCCCACCAGCCCGTTTTTGTCGACCTGACAAATGCCTATGATCCCCACCTCATCAGATTGCTCATCCAAGCCGCTGGCCGAACAAAACCAAGACTCGGAGTTTACCTCGCGTTGTCGGGTCCAAATTATGAAACACCTGCGGAGATCAAAGCCTTTCGTCGATGGGGCGCAGACGCAGTGGGTATGAGCACTGTTCCTGAAGTGATCGTCGCACGCCAATGTGGACTCCGAGTCGCTGCCATTTCCTGCATCACCAACATGGCCGCCGGAATCAACCGAACAAAACTCAGTCACAAGGAAGTCCTTGAAGTCGCTGGCACCTCGGCGCACAAACTCACCAATCTAATCGCTCATTTTGTCCAGCTCTATGCAAAGCAAGTTCCTGATTAAATTGTGTCGCGCAGCAATCAAAGCACAAGCGAACTCGTTCAGTCCCTACTCGGGATTTTGCGTTGGGGCAGCCTTGGCGTTGGTGGGATCGAAGCGGATTGTGACTGGAGCAAATGTTGAAAGCGCAAGCTACGGACTGACCTGTTGCGCCGAACGAGTGGCGCTCTTCAATGCGATAACAAACGGCGATCGAAACTTCCAAGCAATCGCCATCGCTTCGCCCGGAGGAGCAATGCCCTGTGGCGCCTGCCGTCAGCTACTTGCAGAACACGCGCCCGATGCCGTGGTGGTTGTGGTCGACAGCCGAAAGCCTCACCGTTACTTTGAGACGCGAGTGGCAGACTTGTTGCCACTCCATTTTGATGGCTCCGCCTTATCCAAGGTCAAATCCAGCTTACGTCATAAGACTTAATCGCCATGCAGATCGATACATTCAAGGTGTTTTGCGACTTGGTTGAAACGCAGAGTTTCACCCGCGCTGCCAAGAACAACGACGTCACACAATCCGCCGTGAGCCAGCAGGTCAGCTCAATGGAGCGTCACTTTCGTACTCCGCTCATCGAACGCACGAGCAAGAAATTTGCGCTCACCCGTGAAGGCCAGGCTCTCTACGAATTCAGCAAACAAATTGTTCAGAATTACGATTCGTTGCTACACCGCATTCAGGAGATCAAGAACATCGTCTCAGGTTCCATCAAGGTTTCGACCATCTACAGCATCGGGCTGCACGAGCTGCCGCCCTATCTCAAACAGTTCCTGCGCTCGCATCCCACCGTGAATATCGCCGTGGAATACCGGCGCGCGTCGCAAGTTTATGAGGACATCATCGGCAACTCCGCCGATCTGGGTCTCGTCGCCTATCCGCATTCTGATTTGCGGCTGACGATCGTGCCGCTTCGTCGCGACCTGCTTGTCCTCGTCTGTCATCCCGAGCATCCGTTTGCCTCGCGCAAATCCATCACGCTGCCCGATCTACGCGGCCATAAGTTTATCAGCTTCCAGCCGGACATCCCCACGCGGCGCGAGATCGACAAGCTTTTCAAATCGCGCGATGTCACCGTCCAGACCGTGATGGAATTTGACAATATCGAGACTGTGAAACGCGCCATCGAGATCAATGCCGGTGTTGGGATTTTGCCCAAGGGCACCATCGCGCAGGAAACGGCACGCAAATCCCTCGTGTGCGTTCCGATTTCCGACGGGAATTATTACCGGCCACTGGCGGCGATCCACCGCAAGAATAAAGTGCTCTCGCCTGCGATGAAACAATTCATCGACCTGCTCAAGGAAGACTGAGCGCAATCAGCGCAGGCGATCCGGATTCAGTCCGCGCAGATCGGCCGGCAGGAAGAGGCCGTTCTTGCGGATCAGTTCGCCGTCGAACCACACCTCGCCGCCGCCCCATTCCTTGCGCTGGATGAGCACCATGTCCCAGTGCACCGCCGAGCGATTCCCGTTGTCAGCCACTTCGTAAGCCTGACCCGGCGTGAAGTGCAGCGAGCCGGCAATCTTTTCGTCGAACAGGATGTCGCACATCGGCGAGAGAATGTGCGGGTTGAATCCCAAACTGAATTCGCCGATGTACCGCGCCCCCGCGTCCGTGTCCAAAATCTCGTTGAGCTTCTTCGTGTTGTTCGCCGTGGCTTTGATGATCTTGCCGTTCTCAAATTCCAGCCGCACGTTCTCGAACTTCGTGCCCGAATAAATCGTCGGCGTGTTGAA
>CAMDOH010000007.1 GCA_945903605.1 Akkermansia muciniphila | reverse complement strand
ACCGGAGAGGATGGGTTTGAAATTCTTGCGCCAGCGGAGACAATCGAATCGATTTGGAATCGTGTGCTCGATGCTGGCAAAGCACATGGCATCAAGCCCTGCGGACTCGGTGCGCGCGACACGTTGCGGACGGAAGTCTGCTATCCGCTCTACGGCCACGAATTGGATGAATCGACATCACCCATCGAAGCGGGTATGGGTTTTTTTGTCTCTTTCGATAAAGGCGACTTCACTGGGCGTTCCATTCTGTTCGAACAAAAGGCAACGGGAGTTTCAAAGCGTTGCATCGCCTTCAAAATGAATGGCAAATCCGCGCCGCCGCGACCGCATTACCCCATCTGGAGCGCTGGGCCAGACGCAAAGAGGATTGGCGATGTCGTCAGCGGCACACAAAGCCCATCATTGAGTTGCGGCATTGGTCTTGGTTATGTGCCGCCGCAATTCAATCAACCGGACACTGCAATTCAAATTGAAATTCGTGGCCAACTCGCGCCTGCCATCGTTGTCCGTAAACCTTTTTACAAAAAGAAAACATGAAATCTGAAATTCCATCCGAATTGAAATATGCCAAGTCGCACGAATGGGTGCGGATTGATGGTGCGATCGCCACCGTGGGTATCACCGACCACGCTCAACAAGAGCTGACCGATGTGGTCTTTGTTGAATTACCCGCTGTTGGACGGGAGTTGAAAGCTGGAGAGCCGAGTGCCGTTGTTGAATCTGTTAAAACCGCCAGTGACATTTATTCTCCGCTAAGCGGTGTGGTTTCTGAAATCAATCAAGCGACCACGAACAACCCTGCTCTGTTGAATACAGAGCCTTACGGCAATGGTTGGCTGTATAAAATCAAATTGAGTGCACCGTCGGAAGAGTTGCAATTGCTTTCTGACTCCCAGTATCGCCAGCAGATTGGCGGTTGAATCTTAAATGAGCACCTGGCGATCACTCATTTGGATCGCCATCTCTTGCGTTCCATCACTCACTGCCGCTGAGTACGATTTAGTCTTGCGCGGAGGTCGAGTACTGGATGGAACTGGTAAACCAGCCTTTGTTTCTGATGTAGCCGTTCGTGATGGTCGAATTGTTGCAGTCGGCAATATTGTTGGTGCGGCGGATTCTGAAATTGATGTGCGCGGATTAGTTGTTTCACCTGGCTTCATCGATGTTCACACGCACGCTGAGGATGTGTTCGAATTGCCATTAGCCGAGAATTTCGCGCGGATGGGAGTGACCACACTCGTGCTTGGCAACTGCGGTTCTTCTCGGCTCGATTTAGGAAAATATTACGCCGATCTAGTTCGAACAAATATTTCAGTGAACGTAGCCAGCTTAATTGGACACGGCACTGTTCGTCGGCAAGTGATGGGTGGCTCCTTCATGCGTCCGCCAACCGAAACTGAGTTGGAGAAAATGAAGGGACTCATCGACCGCGCGATGAAGGACGGCGCATTGGGAATGTCCACCGGACTGATTTATCTGCCAGGCACATTTGCCAAGACTGATGAGCTGATTGATCTGGCCAAAGTGGTTGGCAAATATGGTGGAATCTATGCCAGTCACATTCGTAACGAGTCAGACAAAAACATCGAAGCGCTCGAAGAAGCGGTCAACATTGGTCGGCAAGCGAAAGTTCCAGTTCAGATTTCGCACATCAAACTCGCTGGTCGCGCTCATTGGAATCGTGCGAGTGGTGTACTCGCATTTCTCGACAAGGCGCGTGCGGATGGAATACGTGTCACGCACGATCAGTATCTCTACACGGCTTCCAGTACTGGCTTGGCGCAATTGGTGCCAGATGAAGCTCGTGCTGGTGGTGTCGACGAATTCAAAAAGGCACTGATGGACCCAGTAAAGAAATTGGCGATTGTCACGGAGATGAAGTCGCGGCTGAAAAAGCACGGCAACGATGATTTTTCCTATGCAGTGATTGCATTATGGGCAGTTGATCCAAAGCTATCGGGTCTGAATGTTGCGGAAGCTGCAAAGCGACGGCGAGGAAGTGCATCGTTGAATGATCAGATTGAGTTGATTCTTGAGATTACCGCCAGTGGGGGTGCTACCGCAGTGTTTCACGGAATGAACGAGGAAGATTTGCGAGTTTTTCTAAAACATCCTCAAACGATGATTGCCTCCGATAGCGGAGTCCGAAAATTCGGCGAAGGCATTCCACATCCTCGTGGATACGGTAACAACGCGCGATTGCTTGGACGTTATGTCGCCGACTTGAAGCTGCTTCCAATCGAGGAAGCAATCCGGAAAATGAGTTCACTTCCCGCGCAGACTTTTCAACTTAAAGATCGCGGTCAAATCAAAGAAGGGTTTGCTGCGGACCTCATTGTGTTTGATTTGGAAAAGGTGCGCGATAATGCCACGTATGAAAAACCACATGCGTACGCGACAGGTTTTCGGCACGTATTCGTGAATGGTGTCGCTGTGGTGCGCAGTGATCTGCACACCAAAGCTCGCCCTGGGAATATCCTCCGACTCGAACGCGCTTCACCTTGAACTCTCAAGGTAATCGGCTATGTGCATCGCCTTCACATGCGTTGCGCCTGCGCTGATAAGTCCCGCTTGGATCTGGAGGAGGCAACCGGGGTTCGTTGTCACCACGATTTCTGCGCCAGTCTTAATGATGTTTTCAATCTTTCGCCTTTGTAGCCGGGCGGCCATTTCCGGCTCAGTCAGATTGTAGGTGCCTGCGCTCCCGCAACAGACATCCGCCTCGGACAGTTCGACATAATTTGCGCCTGAAACTGATTTCACCAATGTTCTCGGTATTTCGGTGATCCCCTGCGGATGAGCCAAATGACAGGCATCGTGATATGTGGTTTTCGATTTGGAATAATTCGGACTCGGACTTTGTTGGGGTTGAAATGTGGCGAGCCACTCGGTCAGGTCGCGCACTTTCGAACTGAATCTGATCGCGCGATCTTTCCAGTCAGGATCATCGCACAGTAACTGTCCGTATTCCTTGAGAATGGAGCCGCAACCCGCAGCGTTGACCACGATGGCGTCCACATTCAATTGATCGAATACCTCGATGTTCTGTCGCGCACAATGCCGCGCCTTCTCAAGTTGGCCACTGTGGGCGTAGAGTGCACCGCAACAGACCTGCTTGCTTGGAGTCAATGCATCGTGGCCAGCGCGGTTAATCAGGCGAGCCGTTGCGAAGTTTGTCTTTGAGAACATAACTGGCATCACGCAACCTTCTATCAATCCGACAGCACCTCGCCTTTCATCCGTCGATGCCGAGGAAATCTCGGGAAGATAACCAGTTGAAAAGTCATTCGGAATCAACTCCAGCGCTTCACGGATGATGCGCGGCATCAGTTTTGAAATCCCTGTCACTTTGAGAAATCGGGCTGGCAATAAAGTCAGCCGAAGCCGCCATGGGTATGGAAAGATTTGTTCGATGGCGAATCTGCGAAGAAACCATTGGAACCATGAGCGTGGATGATGCTGCTCGATGTGGTCGCGTGTGTGTTCAAGGAGTTCTCCGTAACGGACGCCACTGGGACAAGCCCGCTCGCAAGCGCGGCAGCCAAGACAAAGATCGATGTGCTTTACCGACGCATCTTCGAGCGGCAATCTTCCGTCTTGAATCGCGCGCATCAGATAAATCCGTCCGCGAGGCGAGTCGTTTTCATTTCCTGTTTCCAAATAAGTCGGGCACGACGAAAGACAAAGCCCACAATGAATACATGCGAGAGCCTTTTGCTCATCGAGGAAATGTTCGCGAGGAGAGATCACAGTTCAGGGAGCGTGTGGTTTGGGTCGAAAACAGATTTGACGCGTCGGAATAGCTCCACGGGTAAATCAGAGTGAGGATTCTCAGTCCTACCACGGTGATATATTATTCCGTTGCCTGCGCGTGCGATGAATTGAGCATTCCCCAGCGAACGCAAATGTTCGGTCAATTGCGATGGCAGGATAGAAATCTTGGTCGGCGCCGGATCATCCCAGAAATCTGTGTCTGGAATACTCGTAGTCGATTCGTGAATGCCCAACTCGCGTGCCTTTGCCAATTGCCAATCCACTTCATCAGTCGATCCTTCAAATCCGATGACGAATGCGTAGGGGAAGTCAGACCCTTGCAAATTGAGGTTGTGAAGGTCCATCACAGTTGGAGTCAATTCAGACTTCATCAACGAATCAATCAATCTGTCGATTGCATCCAGATTTTCACACATCAAACCGACGAAGGCGGTGGCTGGTGGCAGTGGGCGCAGTTTGAAATTGGCTTCGACGACGATTCCAAGTGAGTTATCGCTTCCGACAAAAAGTTTGCACAGATCGTACCCCGCAACGTTTTTGACCACTTTCCCGCCGGCGTTAATGACCCGGCCGTCGGCGAGTACCACCTTGATTCCGATGAGATAGTCGCGAATCGTTCCGTATCCAAACCGTCGCGGGCCACTCAGATTTCTCCCGATGAATTCTCCAACAGTGAACCTTCCGGCATGCGGCGGATCTATCGGCAGGCACTGGCCATTCGTCGCGAGTTGTGACTGAAACTGTTTCAGATTCATTCCAGACTCGACAGTACAAGTCATGTCTTCGGGGACATGCTCAATCAGCCGATTCATGCTGGCTAGATTTGCGCCTGCAACTTTATTGCCTTGAGCATTTGCAGTGCGCAATTGGCTGACGAGATCGTCCAGATTGACAGGTTGTAGCAACATCAGACTGCGGCCTGTCTGCGTGGGCTGAAATCAGAGCAGCGTTTAGAACCGGGAAACATTTTATGCGGGTTGCAGCGTTTGTCCGGGTCAAATGCGCTTCGCAACGACTGCATGGCGTCGAGGCTGTCGCGGCCAAATTGTGCTTCCATAAAACTAATCTTCTCCACACCGATGCCGTGTTCGCCCGATACACTTCCCCCTAGCTCGATACATTTGTGTAGAATGTCGTGGCCGGCAGCAATCGCGCGTCGAACCTGATCGGCATCGCGTTCATCATAGAGAACGAGTGGATGAATGTTGCCGTCGCCAGCGTGAAAAACGTTCGGGATGCGCAACCCATATTTCGCACTGGTTGCGTTGATGAACCGCATGATCTCTGGCAGTCGGGATCGCGGCACGACGCCATCCTGCGTGAGAAAGTTCGGGCTGATACGGCCAATGGCCCCGAAGGCTCGCTTGCGGCTCTTCCACAAATCGGTGCGTTCTTTTTCGCTCTGGGCAAGCCGCACGTCCCGCGCTTTGTTTCTCCGGCAAATCTCGATTACTTGCTGTGACTGTTTTTCAAGGCCGGCGGAAAGGCCATCCAACTCAACGATCAGAACCGCACCGGCATCGAGTGGAAATCCGAATTTGTAGGCTTCTTCCACAGCTCGTGTGATGAGTTGATCCATCATTTCCAAAGCGGCTGGAACGATTCCGGCGGCGATGATGTCGCTCACTGTCTGGCTGGCGTCGTCGACACTTTCAAAAATGCCCAGCATCGTTTTTTGAGATTGGGGAGAACGGATGAGTCGCACGAGAACGCGAGTCACGACCCCAAACATGCCTTCGCTGCCAATGACAGAGCCGCGCAAATCATAACCGGTCACGTCTTCTCCTCCGTCCGGTGTGGTGCCGAGCCAGACCGTTTCGCCGTCGGGCAGAATCATCTCGAAACCGAGCACGTGATTGGTGGTGACGCCATATTTGAGTGTGTGCGGTCCACCGGAATTGGTGGCCACATTTCCTCCGATGGTGCAGGCTGATTGACTTGATGGATCGGGCGCGAATAGAAGTCCGTGACTCTTCACAGCCTGCGTAATCCAAGCGTTGACGACTCCAGCCTCAACCAACGCACGGCGATTTCTTGTGTCAACATGGATGATTCGATTCATTCGTGTGAGCGCAATCATCACTCCGCCGTCTACTGGCAACAGTGCGCCGCTCAAACTCGTGCCGGCGCCGCGCGGAATAATTGGCAGATTGTATTGCGCGCAAAGACGGACGACGGCAGCTACCTCAGCAGTGGTGTTTGGAAGGACGACGAGTGTGGGTGGAGATTTTTCGAGTGTGTAAGCGTCGCATTCGTAAACGAGGAGTTCTGCTGCGCTATGGATGACATTCTCTTTGCCGACTATTTGTCTGACAGCCTCCAAAAAGGCAGGCGACGCAGCGGCAACGCAGGACTTTGTCATCGCGCGAAGCCTACGAAGAGTGTCCCGATGTGTCGAGGGAGCAAAGGGGCCGACGCAAATCAGAACTTGATTTCAGAATCGAGTACGAAAAAGATTCAGGTCAAATCTTGATTGTCCGTTGCAGATCAGGTCGGCGATGGCTTCGCCAAGTACTGCCGCGAACTTAAATCCGTGTCCCGAACAGGGACTTGCGATGAGCACTGGATTGCAATGTGGATGGCGGTCAATCCAGAAATGGCCGTCAGGCGTATTTGTATAAATGCACGATGCAGCATCGCGAATATTGCCATCTGCACCTGGCATGAATCGCCGAATCGTTTGTCGCATATCTTCAATCTCAATGGGGCTAACCACTCGCTCAATGGATTCGGGCGAAGTCGGAATGCCTTCGTGGTGACGGGCTACTTTCACTCCGCGGCCAAAATCTGGAATGCTGTAGAAGAACCTGCCTGAGTCAAATTCCCAAAGGTGAATTGGGCAACGTCCCGGCTGAAAATCGGCGGTTCTTTGGATGGGGTCGAACCAGAATTGCACCTGTCTTTCGAGTGAGAGTGGCACTTGTAAATCTGGCAATAGTTTTGTCAACCAAGCTCCGGAAGTAAGTACGAGGGATGTCGCTCTATATTCTCCAGAGGATGTCTGAACTCGAATGCCTGTTCCATCAGCGTTCCAACTCGTGACGAGCTCATTGAATTGGAGCGTCGCGCCTGATTTGCGAGCGAGATCGAGATGAGCCTGTACGCATTTCTCGGCGATCAAAACTCCCGCCCGAGGCTCGAAAAGGGCAATCATGTCTCTCTCAGGATGAAGGGCAGGGAAGCGATGGCGCATTTCGTGAGATTCCAAAAGCTCATGAGGCAAATTGTGAAGTTGTGAACTTTGCAGTGCGCCTCGAACGAGTGAGCTTTCGGGGCGGCCCACCATGAGTCCTCCTGTGATATGAAGCAGCTTCTGGTCGGTACAATCTTCGAGGTCGCTCCACAATTCATACGCTCGTAGTAGAAGCGGGACGTAGCAAGGATTTTCGAAATAGGCTTGGCGAATGATGCGTGTCTGTCCGTGTGAGGATCCGAAAGTGTGTGGTGGAGTGAATTGATCCAAGCCAAGAACACGTTGGCCGCGTTGCGCGAGGTGAAAAGCGGCGGCACTTCCCATCGCGCCGAGTCCAGCAATGATGACATCATACGAAGCGCGCACGGCTGGAAAATAGAGAGGTTGACGATGAAACAACACTGGAATAATTCGTGGGTTTTGTTGATGGCGATCATCAAAGCATTGTGCGCGGACAGCAGCAGGCTTACGATTGAGCCATGTCGATTGTCGCCGAGTTTCAACCGCCACGAAGAATTCTGATGGGGCCTGGGCCGAGCGATGCTCCGCCTTCAGTGCTGCACGCCATGTCACTGCCATTGGTAGGTCACCTCGACCCCTCTTTTGTAAAGATGATGGAAGAGATCAAATCGATGCTCCGTGCAGTTTTTCTAACCAAGAACGATATGACTTTTCCTGTGAGCGGCACGGGCAGTGCGGGAATGGAGTTTTGTTTCGCCAATTTGATCGAGCGAGGGGACGAGGTGATCATTGGTGTGAATGGGGTGTTCGGGACTCGCATGGTGGATGTGGCAGAGCGTTGCGGCGCGAAAGTCACGAAGGTGGAATCCCCTTGGGGCAAGATTATCGACCCGCAACAAATTGCCGCCGCGCTCAAGATTGTGCCTCGACCAAAGCTGGTTGCCTTTGTCCATGCGGAGACAAGTACAGGTGCGCTCACACCGGTCGAGGAATTATCCAAACTGGCGCACGATGCGGGTGCGTTGTTGCTGCTCGATGCTGTGACTTCGCTGGGGGGGTGCCCAGTGCGTGTCGACGATTGGAATGTGGATGCAATCTATAGCGGTACGCAAAAGTGCCTGAGTTGTCCACCGGGGCTTTCGCCGGTTTCATTGAGTCCGCGAGCGCTCGAAACTGCGGCGAAGCGGCGCGATAAAGTGCAAAGCTGGTATCTCGATGTGAACCTACTTGCCAATTATTGGGGGCAGGAGCGCGTGTATCATCACACGGCCCCCATCTCGATGAACTACGCTTTGCACGAGGCGCTGCGATTGGTTTTGGAGGAAGGATTGGAAAATCGCTGGCGCCGACATGAGGAAAACCACCTCGCGCTCAAGGCTGGACTCAAGTCAATGGGACTGGAGATTTCCTCGCAAGAAGGGCATCAGTTATGGCAACTCAATGCGGTGCGAGTTCCTGAAGGCGTGGACGAGGCGGTGTTACGTAAACGGATGCTCATCGATTTCAACATTGAGATTGGTGCTGGGCTGGGGCCGCTCAAAGGCAAAATAGTTCGCATCGGATTGATGGGACACACATCGAGCAAGAGTAATGTGCATGAGTGCCTCAGAGCTTTGAGCCATATCCTAAACGAATTGGGACACAAAAATGACACCGTGGCAGCACTTGCAGCAGCGGCTTGATTATTTCTTCGGTTCGGATGGTTTTGGCCAGAGTAGATGACGGTGCAGAAAATCGTAAGTCGCTTTGCCATTGATGGTGTGTGGCCCGTCGAACCACTCGATCTCTGTCTTGTCAGGAATCTTCAGTCGATGCGCGTAAAGGAAGCGCACTCGTGAATACTCCCAAGCGACAGTCCAGTCGTCTGCGACTCCATCGGTGTGGCCGCGTTCAACCATAAATGGGCGAGGACAGATCAACGCGGCCATTTCTGCATAGTTGAAAGTGTGACCGAGATCGTACTCAAAAATCTCGTACTCGCCTGTATTGATGTAGCTGCGAGGATTTCGAGTGGAAGCATTTTTATCCACCCATTCATTGAAATCTGCGGAACAGATTGAAAGCGCGTAGTCGGTCACAAGCGCGGGTACTCGCATGGCCGTTTTGCCGCCGTAGCTCAGTCCGTAAAAACCGATACGTTTGGGGTCGACGTTTGGAAGCGTTTGAAGCCAGTCCACGATTTGCTGATGCTGCGGCGTGATGATGGAGAACAGGGTTTTCTTCAGTGGGTTTGCTTTGCGCTGCAACGTGCGGAAACGATCTTTGAACTTATAAAGGTTCTGGGGAGCAAATGTAATGAAGCCGCGCTCGGCCAGTTCTGTGGCGAACGCCTTGTAATATTGTTTGCTTGGCTCGCCGATGACATCCTGCGGGGTTCCTTCCAGACCGTGCTGGCAGACGACAACGGGTCGCTGCTCGGTCTTTCCGATGTTTTTCGGAATGGTGAGAAGTCCGTAAGCAAATACTCCATCGAACACATCGAGCACGACTTCGTAGCGTGTCCATTTAGGATTCTCATCCACCCTTCGAGTTTGCGCGGCAGGCGGTAGTACAGTGTTGGGGAAGCGCCCGATGATCTCGTCGTAAAAGTAATTCCTAAACGAGACTGCCGACGCTTCATAATTTGTGACGGACTTCGTGTCGATCTTGTTCCAAAAAGACTCCTGGCGCGCCCAATGGCTTTCTCGAAGTAGCGCTTGAGTGTGGCGTTCAATTTCGTGCATCTGTCGCACATGACGCGGAGCGGGATCGAAATTGTCGCGAAGATGCTCGGGAGATTGCGTGGATGGGCCGAGGACAATCTTGGATGAAAGGTCGCCGAGAAATTGTCGGAGCGTGGGGTCGCGGCCATGACGCAAGTCACCATCCACTGGGATTTGAAGGCTCAATGTTGGCTCGGCGGTAAGTCCGTTTATCAGACTCAATGCGCGCTGGTATTCAGTTTCGACCGTTTCCTGTTTAGGCGTGATGATGTCGTACGGGCCGCCATTTCCGCCACGCTTCGTTGCTTCGGGTGATTTGGCGAATTCAACGATCAATTTTCGAGGGGCAATCATAGTCGCCAATTCGGCATCGCCAAATTGTTCGAGTAGTCCAAACACATTTCGATCGAGTGGTTGTTGCCAGATGACATTTCGATTTTCGAAATGGCCGCTCACGCCAGTGGCGGTGATGCGTGTATCGAGCGCGGCGGCATAGAGTGCGAGCATTCCGCCATCACCCCAGCCAAAAACGCCGATGGGGGCTTTGTCGATTTTCTCGAAGCAATCGACGACGGCGAGGATCTTTCCAATTTCGAGGCCGGTGAGTGTGCGGCCCATTTCAAATGCGGAGCGGTAGAGCCATTCGCGGTTGTTGATGCCCGCGCGTTTTTCTTGCCGGTTGATGATGAGTGGAACGACGACTCGGCAGCCGCTCTCAGCGAGGCGGCGCGCATATTGCAATTGGGCTGGAATGCCGAGGGTCAGACCGCACAATTCCTCGGGAGTGTTATCGGCATGTGGCAGGGCGATGATGTTGGCAATGGGTTGACGATTGGATGGCACGAGCATCAACCCTTCGCCACGAACATCGGCGAAGGCCGGCCAGGAAATGGCGTAGATGTGATAATTGTTTCCTTTGCCAACGAGCGCGGATTGCGAAGTGGATTCTTCCATGTGCAATCCGGTGGCGGGAATGCGAGTGTCGCGAACGCCGAGGATGAAGGCGAGTCGAGCGCGGTTGGTGGCGATGGATTGGTTGTATGCGAGAGGCGAAGTAAGGTTTCGCTTCCAGAATGTTGGGCGTGCTTTGGCTGCCTTTTCGAGTTCACCCAATAAAAAACGGTCGGCGACATCGACAAGCTGCGAAGGAATATCTCCTTCCATCATGAGCGGTTTTGTACCGGTCAATGTGACGGGTGCTTGTTGTGCGTTCGCTGCAGATTGAAAGTGTGAAATGAAAAAAAGGAATGTCAGTAGAAGTTGCCGTGGCATCTGCAAACGATAGGCGCACGACACTGCTGGGACAAGGGGATTGTCGTGGGTTATTTCTCTTGTGGCATCCGGAGCAATTTACCGATGCGCGTGAACGTTTCTTCTGGGAAACCCATGGCGCGCTTGAGTTGGTAATCGCGCTCAATCGGGTTTGGAATCCGTGCTGCGCGTTGATAAGTAGCCCAGTCGATCTGTCCTTGGATCCAGGGAAAAAAAGGAAAGCAGGGAACTGGAAAATCGCTGCCGTACACGATGCGTTCCACCACGGGAGTCTGAAGGCACTGCGGAGTGACTTGGCCGCGAAAGTTGCAGTTGAAGGCACTGTTGTCGGCGTACAGATTGGGGTGGCGTTCCATCATGGAAATGAGTCGCGGAAAATATTGAGTATCGAACAATCCGCTCTTTGCCGCAGCGTGCGCGGCGATGACGGTGACGCCGCATTGAAGTGGGAATTCTAGCCGATCGGGGTCGGCGAAATCTGGTCGGACGACTTGCAATGTGTGTTCGCCTCCGGCATGGGCAAGCAACGGCATTCGTACTTCGGCCATTCGTTCCCAGAATCTCTTGAATCGCGGATTGGTGGTGTCGATGTTTTGGCACATCGGTAGGCATTTCATCATGACAGCGCCAGCGTCTATGCAGCGATTCAACTCATCCATTGCATCCGGACGTGCGGGATGAACGGAGACGGCGGGAAGAAATCGCGGGAATTGTTTGGCTACTGATAGTACGTAGTCATTGGGCACGTAAGCAGTGCCCCAGCCTTTGGCAAGCCGACCGTGGTCGTCGTAAACCTGTTCTTGTGCGAGTAAAACAAACGCATCCAAAGTGCAATGTTCTGTGAGAGTGAGTAGTCTGCGGAGATAATGTTGGTCAAGATTTCGGAATAATGCGGAGAGTGGAACGCCCATGTGTCGGAGCATCAAAGCCTGTAACGGCAACCGAAAAACTGAACTGTCCAACCAGCAACCTGTAGCAGAGGAACCATCACCAACGAGGTGTAGGTGCGCATCAATACGTTTCATAAGCGGTTGAAAGCGGTTGAATGGCGGAAGGGGAGGGATTCGAACCCCCGACAGAGTTTCCCCTGCGCCTGATTTCGAATCAGGTGCCTTAAACCACTCAGCCACCCTTCCGCGCAGACCGAAATTATCTCGCCGAAGATTGGCTGACAAACAGATTCGAGTCAGGACGACAATGTTGCGCTGCTTGAATTCGTTGAAAACTATTCGATTTGGATATTCTGGACTTTGCCACTGGCGAAATGAAATCGAACTTGATGAATTGTGGGAGTGTTCGCGCCTTGATTGAATCGGATTCCGTTGTAGTTCCATCCGTCCTTCGATGCTCCATCAGGTTTTCCGAAAGCAGAAAAGATCGTTGCTTGTGGTTTCCCGATGTAAATCTGTTTCAGGGTCGTGGTGGTCCAGATGTTCGTGCGGCCAATGGATGCAGGTTGATCCTTGATTTCATTTCCTGCGGCATCCCATTTCTTCTCGCTGATGAGTTTGTCATCTCGGAAAACGGATTCAGATGCCAAGGATTCGTCCGGATTCCATACCTTCACAATTCCATTGCGTTTGCCATTTTCGTAAGGAGTTTGGGAATTAGTCCGGCCATTTTCATGCCATGTGAGATGGATGCCCTCAGTCTTGCCATTCACAAAAGTGGATTGTGACGAGGGCTTGCCGTCTGGAAACCAACTTTCCATCAGACCGTGCAGTTTGCCGCCGTCGTAGTTGGCTCGCAGAGATCGTTGGCCGTTCGTGTGCCAAGTCTGATGCTCGCCTGTCGCAATTCCGTTTGTGTAGCGGACGAGTGTTTTCTCTTTGCCATTCGAGTGCCATTCCATTGCCGCACCATTTTCTTTGCCGTCCAAGTAAGTTGCAGACGTACGGCGCGAACCATTTTCATACCACGTTTGCTGAATCCCATTTGCTTTGCCTGACACGTACTGAGCTTGGATCTTCTTCACTCCATTGCTGTATGAATCGAAGATGATTCCTGTGTGCGGAGACTTCTGACCGATCTCGTACGTTAAACCATCAGTCAGGATCACTTTTGAAATAGGGATGGTGTGCGTCGATGGTATGGTTTCCGTTCGAGAACAGGAAACCGCAAACCCGATCAAACCGAAAGTGCACAGCCAAACCGCAAAATACACGTCGTGGTTGCGATGGCGTTGCATGGTTGCCGAAGCCAAATGGCAATAGGTCGGGTTAGTTGTTCGGCGAAGTCTTTTTGGTATTCTTGGCTGCAAGAATTTCTTTTCCGTCAGAATCCCATTCGCGTGTGTTGATTAATTTGTCAGCCTGCCAAACGTATTCGTATTTCTTTTGGCCATTCTCGTGCCATCCGAAAGCAGGGCCAGTTTTCATTCCCGCATTGTATTTGATGACCGCCATCTTTTCGCCTGTTTCATAAAACCATTTCTGGACTCCGTCCTCTTTGTCATCCTTGAACGCAGTCACGGTTTTGGATTTTCCATTGGGATGGAGTAAAATCTCCGTCATGCGTTTGCCATCCTTGTAAACTGTTTCGCTGCGTTTCTCCTTGTTTGAATGCCAGGTGGTCCTAACTCCATCCATCTGTCCGGCCTTGTACATGATGGATTCTTTGATTTGTGAACTTTCATCCCACCAAATCGATTGTCCCTCTTTGAGGCCATTGATGTAGGAAACTTGAGAGGAGCGTTTGCCATTGGGATGCAGCCAGATCGCAGTGCCATTGTACGGTTGGCCTTTGTAATGAAACGTCGCGACTGAAACTAGATTCGTGCCATTGATCGTCGTACTTGCAGAGGGGATGACTCCCGGCGCCCCAGTTGGCTGTTTGGATTTTGGAGAACCTGATTGCGCCAAACCGACGCTTGAACAAGCAAGTGCAGTCACGATTGAACTGATGCAGATTATTCGTGTCATGGCTTTTGAAAAGTTCAATGGAACAGTCTCACTTTGGAATATCGTCGATGCTCCCTGCGCCGTCAATCTGCCGATGCAGTCAACGTGCGCAATTGCGTCTTCAAAATCTTGCCTGTTGCGTTTCGCGGCAAAGCTGGAAGCACGCGCACTTGGCGTGGCACTTTGTAGTCGGCTAGTTTCCCGCGCAGATGTTCATGCAACAATTTCTCGTCTAGCAGGGTCCCCTCGTTCATCGACACGAAAGCCAGCGGAGTCTCGCCACGTTTGATGTCTGGCACACCCACCACAGCTGCCTCTTTCACATTTGGGAATTGGTAAAGGATCTCTTCAATCTCGCGTGGATAAACATTGATTCCATTGACGATGAGCATGTCCTTTTTCCTGTCCGTGATATGCCAGTAACCATCGGCATCCACATTGCCGATATCGCCGGTGTGCAGCCATCCATCGCGCAGAGTGCTCGCTGTTTCCTCGGGGCGATTCCAATAACCGAGCATGACATTCGCGCCGCGCACACAAATCTCACCCGTTTGTCCCGTCTCAATCAGCGCGCCATGATCGTCTTTCACGCAGATCTCCACATCGGGAATCGGCATTCCGATCGATCCTTCCTTTTGCAGTCCATTGATGGGGTTCAGTGATACCACCGGACTTGCTTCACTGAGGCCGTATCCTTCAATCAGCGGCACCGTCATCCGTTGCTGAAACTCACGTAAAATCTCGCGAGGTAAGGGCGCTCCGCCACTCACACAAAGTCGTAACGGGAGTGGAATCGTGCTCGCAGCCGAACTCAACATTCGAAAGAACTGCGGAACCGCTGGCAGGATTGTTCCTTTATGCCGGATCAATTCCATCAACATGTTTTTTGGTGGGCTTAGCGAGCGGATGATGACAATCGGCATCGCAAATAGCGCCGGCAAAATCACTCCCACACACAGCATGAAACTATGAAACATCGGCAACACGACAACCATTCGATCGGTTTCCACAACATCGAGAACTTGCACTGTGCTTTGCACATTGCTCAGTAGGTTTTTATGCGAAAGCATCGCACCCTTTGGATGGCCAGTGGTTCCCGAAGTGTAAATCAGCACCGCCAGATCATCTTCCTTTCTTGAAACCAACACGGTGTCGCCGGGGATATTCGTCAGTGATTCAACATCGATCACGCTTAACCCTGTGATTGCGGTTGTCAGTTCGCCGAGAATTGGTTGACGCTCCGCGTTCGTGATCAACACTTTGGCACCCGAATCCGACAGCATGTACGACACTTCCGCCGGCTTTAAAAAGGTGTTGATGGGGATGGCAATCGCTCCCGCCGATAGAATGCCAAACAGAACAGGAATGAACTGCGGAGAGTTTTGGAGCCACAATCCAACACGGTCACCCGGTTGCACACCATGATCACGCGTCAAATGCCGTGCCCAGTTTTGAGTCTGTTCGCGCAATGAGGAATAGGTGAAAGTATCGTCACCCCAATAGATTGCAACTTTATCTGCGTGCCGGTTTGTAGTCTCGTCGAAGGATTGGTGCAGAGTCACGTTGCAGCAGGATAGGCGCGTTGGCTGGGATGAAAAGTCCAAACTCATGAGGATGGACGTCGCAATCACTTTTCTATCTAATTCGCGTGTGATTGAAACGCAGCAAGCGTTGGACGACCTCGTTGCCAGAATTGAAATAGCCCCGTGGTTGGCTATTGATACCGAGGCCGACAGCTTGCACAGCTTTCCTGAAAAACTCTGCCTCATCCAAGTCAGTTTGCCGGGTGAAGATCACTTGATTGATCCGTTAGCGGGATTGAATCTCTCATCCCTTTTCGCAATTTTTCGTCAGCGTGAACTTATCATGCACGGTTCCGATTACGACTTGCGCCTGTTCAAAGATCACCATGATTTTCTGCCGACGACTTTGTTTGACACCATGTTTGCCGCCCGGCTACTCGGCAAAGCCAAATTTGGATTGGCCGATCTCGCCGCCAATTGTCTCGGAGTGAAATTGGAGAAGAGCGGACAAAAAGCCAACTGGTCAAAGCGCCCCATCACACCCGCGTTGCAACAATACGCACGAGACGACACGCGCCATCTCAAGGCACTGTCCGATCTGTTGCGAGCCGAACTGGAATCAAAAGGCCGCCTCGATTGGCACAAGCAAGAGTGCGACAAACTCATCCGTTCAACCTCCCAACCACAGATTCCCGATTCCGATTCCATCTGGCGAATCCGTGGCAGTGCGCCACTGGGGGCATCGGCGCTCGCCATCCTTCGTGAACTATGGCACTGGCGCAACGAGGAGGCACGCCAACTGAACCGACCTCCGTTCTTCGTCCTGTCTCACGATCTCATGATTCATCTCGCTGATTGCGCTTCCGCCGGAAACGGATTTGAGCAGCATGTTCCAAGACGTGCACCTGAACCGCGCCGACGTCGGATCATCGAAGCCATTGAGCGCGGATTACGCGTTCCATCCGAAGTGAGGCCCAATCCGTACCAGCATCCTCCTCGAACGCACTTCACAAAACAGCAACGACGCAGATTGGATGCCGTGCAGAAAAGTCGGGATGACTCCGCAAAGACGCTTTGCCTCGACCCAACCATCATCGCCAGTCGCGCAATGCTCACTCGGATTGCAATGGACGAAACTGCCCAGGAGGAACTCCTGCCTTGGCAGCGCGCGTGTCTGCAATTCTAGGCTCGCGGCAGAACTTGTAGCGCGAATCCTTTCAGATATTCCGTCTCCGGAATTGCTGGCAGAATCGGATGGTCGGGCGATTGCGAGAAATTCTCCAGCAACCTCAATGCGCGATGTGAGTCCATCGCCGCATCTGTGATGACGCTCATGAACAATTCTCGGCTCACGTGATGCGAGCAGCAAAAAGTCGCGAGCACGCCGCCCGGCCGTAGTAATCGCATCGCCCGCAAATGGATTTCTTTGTAACCGCGCAAGGCATCTTCCACTTCAGTGCGCGACCGCGTGAATGATGGCGGATCCAAAATAACCAGATCATAAAGGCCCGATTCCGATTGAGCTGCCTTCGCCGTTGCCGGTTTGAACCAGTCAAAAACATTGTCTGTTACAAACTCGCATTGCTTCGAGAGCGAATTGGCCGCTGCGTTTCGTGTGGCGATCTGAACTGCATCTGACGATTGCTCAATGGCTGTGACATGTGCTGCACCGGCCTTGGCAGCATGCAACGCAAAGCCGCCATGAAACGTGAAGCAATCAAGCACGCGCGCGCCTTTTGCCCAGCGCGTGATGGCCTGATAATTCAGTTGCTGATCGAGGTATGCGCCCGTCTTGTGTCCTCCAAGAGGGTCCACTTCAAAGATGAGTTCATTGATGCGCGCAGCAATCTTTCCGGGCGCTTCACCAAACAGCACGTCGCGTGATTCCGACAATCCATCGAGCTTTCGTGAAGCTCCGTCACCGCGCTCGATGATCGCACGTGGTTTGAGCGCAGCTCGAAGTGCTCCAGCGATTTGGTCTTTCCGCTGTTCCATTCCCGTCGAACTGATCTGCATCACGAGCACGTCTTCGTATTTGTCGACGATGAGTCCGCTCATCCAATCCGATTCAGCGTTGAGCACTCGGAAACAAGACCTGCCGGGATAAACTTCCTGACGATGCTCAATCGCTGCAGCAATTCGTTTCTGAAAAAAATCCGCATCCGATTGGTGACTTTCAGTTGAAAGGACGCGAAGGACGATTCGTGACTTTGAATTGTAAAATCCGGTTCCGAGAAATCGTCCCTTGTGATCTTGGATATCGACCCAAGCGCCATCCTCGACTCCTTTGACTATGCCTTGCAGGGCGACTTGAAAGACCCACGGATGACCGTCTCTAATTCGATCGACTGCGCCCATCTTGACTCTGACGACGTGGCGTGATGTTGGTAATGGGATGTTCACAGGAGTTTTTTGAATCGGGGAATCTCGGCGAGTTTTGAGACAAGTGCTTTGACTTGTTGCGCCGCTCTTTTATGAGCTACGAGCAGCGCGTCATCGGTTGCCACCACAATGCAATCGCGCAATCCCACCAATGCAATCGGCGTGACGTGTTTCTCGCGAGCATCAAACACGAGGTTTCGAGCTGAATCGACGTGGATAAAATCAGCGCGCGCGCAATTTCCCTCGGCATCGGGTTTGAAATGACGAGCCACAGCTGTCCAAGAACCGAGATCGTCCCAATCAAAATCTCCATCTGCGACGATGACATTCTGTGCCTTTTCCAAAAGCGCATAGTCGATGGATGTGCGTTTGATATCCGGGTAATCCTTCGCGAGAATCTTTTGAAGTTTCTCTTTTCCTGCAGCAGTAAACCATCGCTGGCATGCCGCGAACATCTCCGGCTGATGCTGCTGCAGGCCTTCTGTGATCGTCACAAAACTCCAAAGAAAAATGCCCGCATTCCATCTGTACAATCCGCTGTTCATGTATTCCAGCGCGCGATCCAAGTTGGGTTTTTCCGTGAACTGTTCAGCTCGATGAAAGGCTGTCTTGTAGGGTTTGATGCCGTGTGGCGGTGGCAATTCTGCGCCCACGCGAATATATCCGTAACCGGTTTCTGGGGCCGTTGGTTTGATTCCGACAGTGACAATTGCCCGACCTCGCGAAGCGAGATCGAAACTATCGGCAAGCACTTGTTGAAACCGTTTCGCATCGGGGACGACGTGGTCGGCAGGTAGCACGGCCATGATGCCTGTGGTTGATCGCGAACCAACGAGGGAAGCTCCGAGTGTGACGGCGGCACACGTATCGCGCCCGCACGGTTCGCCAACCACATTGTTCTTCGGAAGTTTTGGCAATTGCTTTCGCACGGCTGGCACCATCGATTCTCCAGTGATGACAAAGATATTCTTTTCCGGAACGAGAGGGGCGATGCGCTCGACGGCTTGTTGGAGAAATGATTTCTTATCGAGCAACGAGAGCAGTTGTTTGGGTGTGCTCTCGCGACTGACGGGCCAGAAACGCTCGCCGCGTCCACCGGCCATGATGACGGCAAATCGATCTTTGATGTCGGCTTTCGTTTTCATGATCGGGTTGGTTTCACTGCGTTCACCAATTCTTTTACAAATGCTGTGACCCGTGGAACGAGGTCGTCGGCGTTTCCGATTGCGGCGATCTGGTTGACAATGGCGCTGCCGACAACGATAGCGTCGGCTGACGCCGCAACTGCGCGCGCTTGTTCTGGATTTGAAATTCCGAAGCCGACGGCAATCGGCAGGGCACTGTGTTCACGAATGCGCGCGGTCATCGTGTCAATGTTGGCAGCGACCTTCTGTTGCATTCCGGTGACACCTTCGCGTGAAATGTAGTAGAGGAATCCCATTCCACGCGGAGCAATGATTGCGATGCGGTCGTCCGGCGTGGTCGGAGCGATGAGATAAATCGGGCTGAGACCAGCATCGGTCATTAGTTTTTCATAGCTGCCGGATTCTTCAGGAGGCAGGTCGAGCACTAGAATTCCGTCCACGCCAGCTTCAGCGGCATTGCGAATGAAGTGATCCATGCCGACGCGATGAAGCAGATTGAAGTAAATGTAGAGGACGATTGGAATCTGTGAATCGCGACGAATGGCGGCGATGGTCGCAAGCAACTTCGGGGGAGTAGTGCCGGAATTGAGTCCGCGCTGAGCAGCGAGTTGATTCACGAGGCCATCAGCAAGCGGATCGCTGAAAGGTACGCCGAGTTCGAGGACGTCCACACCAGCTTGATCAAATGCCAGAGCAAACTGACGCGTGGCTTCAAGATGAGGGTCCCCTGCGCCAATGTAGGCGATGAATCCTTTCTGCCCTTGTTTTCTGAGCGTATTGAAACGCTCAACGATGCGGCTCATGGGCGCGCAGGATGCCAGTGCATTCCTTGAATCTCAAGGCGGGATTGGTTTATTCGTTGTCGCGAACGATCACAATCGGACACAGACCGCTTTCGTCTGCGTGTACAAATCGAGAACTTCGGCGCCCATTTCTCGACCCCAGCCCGATTGTTTGTAGCCGCCAAATGGCAGTGCAGAATCGAAAATATTGTAGCAGTTGACCCATACGGTGCCGGCACGAAGTTCGCTGGCGATTCGGTGCGCTTTGGAAATGTCGCGAGTCCAAACAGCCGCTGCCAAGCCGTAAACGTTGTCCGACTCAATCGGAAGAATATCTTCGACTTGATTGAATGGGATGGCGCAGACGACGGGGCCGAAGATTTCTTCGTCCATCACTTTCATCCCGGGCTTGGTGTTGGTGAGCACGGTGGGTTTGACGAAGTAACCGCTGTCGCCAAGGCGTCCGCCGCCGACCACCGTCTTTGCGCCTTCCTTATCGCCTGCGCGCATGTAGCCGAGAACGCGATGCAATTGCTCTTCTGAAACAAGCGGCCCCATTTCCGTGTCTGGGCGATCACCGGGGCCGACCTTGATTTTGCGCGCGGCGCTGGCGATGCCATCGACTACTTTATCAAAATGTTTGTTCTGGATGTAGAGTCGTGAACCGGCACAGCAACATTGGCCGTGATTGAAGAAAATCGCGTTGGCAGCACCGGCAATGGCAGAGTCGATGTCGGCATCCGCGAGGATGATGTTGGGGGATTTGCCGCCCAGCTCGAGCGAAACTTTCTTCAGGTCGATGGCTGCGGCGCGCACAATGATCTTTCCAACCTCGGTGGAACCGGTGAAGGCGATTTTGTCCACATCGGGATGCGCAGCCAGAGCGGCGCCGGCTGTCTCTCCGAATCCTGTGATGATATTGACAACGCCATCGGGAATGCCTGCTTCTTGGATGAGTTCACCGAGACGAAGGGCAGTGAGCGGCGTTTGCTCGGCGGGTTTCAAGACGACGGTGCAGCTCGTGGCGAGGGCTGGGCCGAGTTTCCATGCAGCCATCAACAATGGGAAATTCCACGGAATGATTTGTCCAACGACGCCGATCGGCTCACGCACGGTGTATGCGTGGAAGCGTTCCCCGGGGGCGTAGGGGACGGAAATGGGAATGGTGTTGCCGAGCATTTTGGTGCACCAGCCAGCCATGTAACGAAAGAGGTCCACTGCCAGCGGCAAATCTGCGCCGCGCGCAACTGCCAGCGGTTTGCCATTGTCGAGTGATTCGAGTCGCGCGAATTCCTCCGTGTGTTTTTCGAGCAGATCCGCAAGACGCCAGAGAGTTTTCCCACGGTCGGAGGGAGACATGCGGCGCCACGGGCCATTCTCAAAAGCGTTGCGGGCTGAGCGGACAGCGGCATCGATATCAGGACGGTCACCTTCTGGGATCTGGCAAATGATCTCTCCTGTGGCGGGATTGTAAGTGGGAAATGTTTTGCCGGAAGCAGCGGACACCCAGCGTCCGCCGATCAACATTTTCTTCGGCTTGGGAGAATTTCCATTCGTGCTGGCAGTCGATGGGTGTGAAGTGATTCGTTTGGAAGCAGCTTTGGCAGTCGATTTGGATTTCATGACATGGGTTGGGTGAAGAGTTTCTGGCTATGTCCGAACGATAGAATTCGCGCATGATGGCGCAAGCGAAATCATGCGCTCGAAGTGGTGGGCTAATCCTTGCCTCGGGCGGCGTGCAAGAGGCGCAGCCCTTCGAGAGTGAGAAGTGGCTCGACGGCGGTGATGTCTGGCAGTCGCCTGGCCATCAGCGCGGCGTATCCGCCAGTGGCAACGACGGGAAGTGAATCCGATTTCAGTTCCCGTTTGAGTTCACGGAGAATTCCTTGGATGAGACCACGATAGCCGTGAACTGCGCCGATGATCATCGCTTCCTCGGTGTTCTTCCCGATGGCCGTGCGCGCTTCGCGAATTTTGATTCGAGGCAAAAGCGCTGTCTTCTCGTGCAGGTAATCGGTCATCGCGGAGAGGCCAGGGGAGATGACGCCTCCTGCATAGTCGCCATGACGGTCGACGACATCGAATGTGACTGCGGTTCCAAAATCCACGACGATTGACGGCGCTCCATAATGATGGTGAACCGCCATGGCATTGGCGAGACGATCTGGCCCGATGGTGTGCGGCTTGGGATAGTTGATGCCGACCCCAATGACAGTTTGAATGGACAAAATCACAGGGACGATGTGCCGTTGTTTTAGAGCGCGAATGGCGTGAGGCGTCGCTTTCGGAACGACGCTGCATAACGAAGAACCGGTAATTCTATTGCCGACTGTAAATCTGTTGATCGACTTTGTGGCTGTCCCATTGAACCAATCCGAAGTGGGAAAGTTCGCGTGCCGCAGAACTTTCTTGTCGTTTGCCAAGCCAAGATGCGTGTGCGTATTGCCGATGTCGATGAGTAGAAGGCGGGGCATGATCAGCGGTTCTTTTGAATGGATACATCGCCGCCGATGATGCGTTCGAGCCGGCCAAACACAGTGCGTAACAGGAGTGCCCCGCTGGGATCGAGCGATTCTGCGCGTCCGCGATGCTGCTGGTTCCCGACCGTGACGGTGATCTCTTTGCCGAGGGTCGTGCATAATCCCTCCCATTCCTCGGCGATGGCAGAGAATTTTCCTGCGCAGAGTCTGCGGTAATCGGAATCGAGTTCGCGTAGCAAAGCCAGCGCGATATCGGTGCGGCTGAAGGCGCGGCCGGATTCAATCTTGAGCGAAGTGGCAACGGGTTTTACTTCGGCTGGAAAATCCGCCTGTGTTTGATTCACATCCAATCCGATTCCGAGGATGACGTAATTCACATGATCCGACTCGGCTTGCATCTCGGTGAGGATGCCAGCGGTTTTCCGTCCCTTGAGTAGAATGTCATTTGGCCATTTGATTTCCGGCTTCAATCCAGTCTGTAGCTGTATGGCGCGCGCGACAGAGACGGCGGACATGACGGTGATGCGTGTTGTTTCAGCGGGAGTGAACGGCGGACGCAGAAGGATGCTGGCCCAAACGCCTTTGCGTGGCGGCGATGACCAGATGCGGCCGAGTCGCCCGCGGCCGCGGGTTTGTGATTCTGCAAAGACAGCGAGACCTTCCCGGGCGCCTTGGCGCGCGAAGCGATCGGCCTCGTCATTTGTGGAAGTCGTCTGTTCAAGTACGCAGAGGTCGCGGCCGATGATTTGTTTCGACGGAATCTGCGCATGAAGATCATCCGCATTAAGCTTGTCCGGACTGCGTACGAGTCGATATCCAATGTGCGGGCTGGCGATAATCTCGTAGCCTTGATTTCGGAGTGATTCGATTCGTGCCCAGATGGCGGCGCGTGTGATGCCGAGTTTGTTGCAGAGATCCGAGCTGGAGACGCCAGCGGTGTTGCTTCGCAATGCGGCGATGATCTGAGTGTCGAGTGTCACAGCGCGATGAGTTCCATGGCCAGATCCACTGCGCGCGCAGAGTGGGTGAGTGCGCCGATCGAAATAAAGTCGACGCCGGTTTCGGCGTAGGCGCGGACGGTTTGGATTGTGATGCCTCCACTGGCTTCGAGTAGTGCGCGGCCATTCACGAGTCGAACTGATTCGCGGATTTTCTCCGGCGGCATGTTGTCGAGAAGGATGATATCTGCACCAGCGGCGACAGCCACGCGGAGTTGATCCATATCGTCCACCTCGATTTCGATCTTTTTTCCCGGCGCATTGCGCCGCGCCAGTTGGATGGCTTGCATGATGGCATCGGTCGAGTTGGCAGAGAACGCGGCGAGATGGTTGTCCTTGATGAGAATCTGGTCGTACAAACCGGAGCGATGATTGGTGCCGCCGCCGCAAGTGACGGCGTATTTTTCGAGTGCGCGGAGTCCGGGTGTTGTCTTTCGAGTGTCGAGGATTCGCGCCGCTGTTCCATGGACAGCTTTGACATAGCTGCCGGTGATCGTGGCGATGCCGGAGAGGTGTTGAAGAAAATTGAGGGCGACGCGTTCGGCAGTGAGAATGGAACGAGTCGAGCCTTCGGCTTGAAGCACCGTCGTGCCTGAGTCAATTGAGGTGCCGTCAGTCAGTTTCGATTTGATGATGATCGCAGGATCAACCGCGTGAAGCGTTTCGATGGCAACATCGATTCCGGCGAGGATCAGCGGCTCGCGTGTCACGATGATGGCGCGGGCAAAGTGGTTTGACGGGAGGATGGCAGTTGTGATGTCACCCGATCCGACATCTTCCGCGAGCGCAATCCGGACAGCGTCAAGAATCGTATCTTTGGTGAGAACCATCACCCGTGGACAATGGCTCAGAGCAACGGAAGGATGAAGTAAAAAGAGACTTTCCAAGAGTTGGTCGAATCGCGAGCATCACGAAATGAATCAGCGATTATTTCAAGGATGGTTTCTGCTGTTGGTTTTGAGTCTGGGTTGTGCGACTCAAGCACCGCTGCCGAAAAAATCACCGGTGGTTCACTCGGACGCATTTGCCAAATGGGAGAGCGCTATCGCGGCGTTCGAGTATCAGGACAAAACCAACAGGCTGGCCAAGGGCGGAATCCTGTTCATTGGCAGCTCAAGCATCCGATTGTGGAAGTCGTTGGCAGCTGATTTTCCGGATCAATCCGTCATCAACCGTGGCTTTGGCGGTTCGCAGATGATTGATTCGGTTCATTTCGCCAATCGGATCGTGTTTCCGTATGAGCCTCGGCTCATCGTGATTTATGCTGGCGGCAACGACATCAACGCCAAGAAATCTCCCGCGCAGGTTTTTGAAGATTTTAAAAAGTTTGTGAACTCGGTACGCGCCAAGTCACCCAAATCGCGCATCGCCTATATCACCATCGCTCCGAATCCAGCTCGCTGGACGCAAATCGAACAGGTGCGCGCGGCCAACAAACTCATCGCAGACTACATCAAAACAAACCCGAGTCTGGTCTATATTGATGTTCATTCGCAAATGCTCGGCGCAGATGGATTGCCGTTGCCGGAGATTTTTGTGGCCGATCGGCTTCATATGAATGAGCAGGGTTATGCGATCTGGAAACGTGTCGTCGGCCCACACTTGAAGTGACGCGGCGTTTTGGACTGTGTTATTATTTTACTGAATTCTGTACGGACAATCGGCATCTTACTGCCATGGCGAACATCGTCTCTCGCCCGGCATGGTGGGTTTCAGAAAAACTGATCACGCCGGAGAAACAATATCAGCGTCGACGGGAATTTCTGAAAGACGTTGGTTTGGTGGGTGCGGGCATAGTGGCCACACCCCTGCTGGCCGGTGTTCAACCCAAGGCCACTCCCAAAAAACTTTATCCAGCCAAGCGTAATCCAGATTTCTCTCCTGTTTGGAAACTGACAGACGAGATTCCGGCGACGACCTACAGCAATTTCTACGAGTTTCATCCGAGAAAAGATTATGTTGCGCGACTCGTTGGGAAATTCATCACCGAGCCTTGGCCACTGCAGATTGGCGGGCTTTGTGACAAGCCACTGAATATTGACGCCATGGAATTGGCGTCTGAAATGACTTTGGAAGAGCGCGTGTACCGGTTCCGTTGTGTTGAGGCGTGGTCCATGGTGGTGCCGTGGACGGGATTCCCATTGAAGCAACTCATCGATAAAGTGCAGCCAAAAGCGGGCGCAAAATTTGTCAAGTTCACCTCATTTAACCGGCCAGATCAGGCGCCTGGATTCAAGTTGCTCCCCGAATATCCATGGCCGTACACCGAAGGGTTGAGGATGGATGAAGCACTCCATCCGCTCACTATGGTGGTGACAGGAATTTACGGCAAGCCACTCCCGAAACAGAGCGGAGCGCCGTTGCGCATCGTTGTTCCATGGAAGTATGGCTACAAGAGCATCAAGTCGATTGTGAGAATTGATTTCACGGCCGACCAGCCGAAGACACTTTGGCAAACACTCTCCGCGGTCGAATATCCATTTGAGTCCAACGTGAATCCAGCAATTCCGCATCCACGTTGGAGTCAGGCATCAGAAAGATTCCTCGGCACGGACCTCGTCATAAAAACACTTCCGTTCAACGGCTACGGCGAGCAGGTCGCAAAACTGTATCCACGTTGATTCATGCCACTTCCGGTCGTCACCATTGCGCAGATGCGCCAGTGGGAGCAGAAGACTTGGGATACGGGCGTTTTCCCAGAGACGGTCATGCGCCGCGCTGGCTTTGCGGTTGCTAAAAAAGCGACTGAGCTGACTCGACCAGGCGATTCAATTCTCCTGCTGGCCGGTTCAGGCAATAATGGCAACGACACTCGATTCGCGGCTGAACATCTGAGCGACCGCGATATCCGCCTGTTGAACATCATCGATCCAGCAAGTGCCATTGAAGAGGTGAGGATTCAACTCGCTGCGAAGCCGCTGCTGTTGGTGGACGGATTATTCGGCATCGGATTGAACCGGGCATTGTCCAGCGATTGGCAGAAGCTCATTGGAATGATCAACAGCTCAGGGATTCCAGTGTTGTCCGTGGATGTTCCTTCGGGCTTGAACGCCGACAACGGCGATGCAAAGGGGGCCGCTGTTCACGCCACTGTCACGTTGACATTGGGTGCGCCGAAAGTGGGGTTGCTCAAGAGCAGTGCAGCGCCGTCTGTCGGTCGCTTGGAAGTGGCGAGTGAAATTGGTTTGGTTGGAACGAAGCCGGAATCAGATTTGAGTTGGGTTCAGCCGGCTGACTTTACTGGATTTCCTCCGCGTCGCGCAGAGGAATCGCACAAAGGAGATTTTGGTCATTTGGTAATCATCGCTGGTACGAAAGGCTTTCACGGCGCAGCTGTCCTGGCTGCTCGTGCGGCGTCACGGGCACAACCGGGATTGGTTTCGTTAATTGTGCCTGAGAATATTTACGTGCCAGTCGCTTCACAATTACAGTCCACGATGGTGCATGTTTGGAATATGGATTCACAAAAGCTGATGAATCGGGCGACTGCGATTCTCGCTGGGCCTGGCTTGGTTTCAGAAATGATCGACCCAGGACTGCGCGAGTGCGTTGTCGATCTCTGGTTGAATTCAACTGTGCCGGTGATCTGGGATGCGAGCGCGCTTGATTGGTTGCCGGAAAATGCGCCACCGAACGGAGCGTTGCGTGTATTGACACCGCATCCGGGAGAAGCAGCGCGGATTCTGGGCAAGTCGATTGTTGATGTCCAAACAAACCGTGAAGAGTCGTTGCTCAAAATATCTGAGCGCGCCGGAGGAGTGTGGGTGATTCTCAAGGGAAGGAACTCATTGATCGGTCGAGTGGGAGATAAAGTGCATGTCAACTCGACAGGAAATCCGCAGTTGGCGCAGGGCGGGAGTGGCGATGTGCTCGCGGGGTTCTTGGGGGGATTTCTGGCACAGCCGGAATTGATGCGTGATCCGTCAACGGTATTGCGGTACGGCGTTTGGAGACATGGTCAAATGGCGGATGATCTGGCGGGTCAGGATCGGGGATGGGGGATCGAGGACTTGGTGAGGTTCATTTAACATTTGCTTCCAGATGTCATGGCTTTCTGCTGAGATTGGCTCATGAGACAGGCACGCTCAGGATTTTTCCTCTGCGCAATTCTTTGGATTTGCCTTCACGTGTCCGCTGCCGACTACAAGCTGAAGGACGGTCGGGTAATCATGGCGAGTGAATTTCTTTCGATGCAAACAAACGGCATCGTTTTTACCACCAATGGACTTGTCAGTCCGCGATTCGCATGGACTGAGTTCACGAGTGAATCGCTCAAGCGGCTCTACGATGAAATTCCGGATGATCCGAAGTTTAAACGAGCATTGAATCAGAATGAAGTTTTGGATTCCATCAAGGCATTGATCGAGGTGAAACCTCCCAGTAAGAAAGGGACGGAAACACCTGGGGTCACCACACCACCGCCGGAGCCTGAACCGGAGATCAAAATCGTTGCGCCGAAACGCGCGAAACCTCCCAGTTTGAAACTCCTCAAGCCCGATGGGTTACCTCCCGGTTTTGCGAGGCCCATGGCAGATCCTTCGATTGCTGCTGCCATCTTCAATCCGATGGGTGGATTGTTGTTGGTTTGTGTGGTTCTCGCCAACATTTACGCAGCTTCGGAAATTGCCTCTTTCCGAAGAAGGCCACAGAAACAGGTTATGTTGTTGTCAGGATTTTTCCCATTCGTGGCGCCGCTCGTTTTCCTTTGCATGCCCACTCGTGACGTGACTGGAACCGCACGCAAGTCGAATTCGAAAAAGGAAAAGACAGCAGAATCCACGATGAGTGATCCAGCCGCCATGCGCGAACAGGAAGCTGCAGCCAGACAAGCGGCAGAAGGCGCTCAATCGGCCGATGATTCCGTCCTCCAATATTATCACAAGGATCAGACACGGTTTAATCGCCGCTTCTTTGAGTCTCGAATGATGACGTTCATGAAGCTCAATCCTTCGCATGATCAGGAATTGATTCTTCGCCTGCCCAATGAAGACTTGTTTGCCCATCGCATCACTAAACTTTCGGACGAAACGATCATCGTCGTTGTTGCCGTCAACACTGTCTGGGAAGAGCGCGAAGTGAATTTCTTCCAGATTGTGGAGGTCTATGTGAGGCGACTGACTGTTTGAGCAATGAATTATTCCGCCGTACTATTATTTGGCGCTCCCGGTTCCGGCAAAGGCACGCAGGGTCGCGTACTGGCTCAAGTGCCGGGTCTTTATTATTTTGCCTGTGGCGATGCCTTTCGCAGTCTGCGAGCCGAAGATCCTTTGGGCAAAGTGTTCATCGAGTATTCCAGCCAAGGCCAGCTGGTTCCCGATGATTTCACAATAGAACTCTGGAAAAAGAATATCCACAACAGCGTCGTGCAGGGTAAATTTCAGCCTGACCACGATACGCTGATTCTCGACGGTATTCCCCGCAATCCTCATCAGGTCGAAATCATGTCGGGATTGGTGAACGTCAAAGGCCTCATCAATCTTACCTGCGAAAGCGAAGATCAAATGATCAACCGAATCCAGCGAAGGGCGCTGCGCGAAAACAGACTCGACGACGCCAATCTTCAAGTGATTCGGCAACGATTCCTCACTTACGATCAAGAGACGAAACCCGTGCTTGCCTGTTTCGATCAATCGCTCATCCACAATGTGGACTCCACGCAACCTCCCCTCAAAGTCTTGGCCGATGTGCTTCAAGTCCTCGCGAAGATTCTGTAGTCGGCGCGTTCATTCATGATCCGGATACTTTTTCTCGGAACTGGTCCATTGGCTTGTCCCGCCTTGAAATCACTTTCTGGTTGGAGTGACTGCACCGTGATTGAAGTTATCACGCAACCCGATCGTCCCGCAGGAAGACAACTGCGATCCAAGCCCAGCGCGGTGAAGGAAACTGCCTCGCAACTGAATTTGCCAGTTCTACAGCCGGAACGAATTCGTGATTCCGCTGAAATTGAGCGCATCCGAAATCTACAACCCGATCTATGTGTCGTGGCATCCTACGGACAAATCTTACCGCCCGAGTTACTGGCCGTCCCTCAATTTGGTTGTTTAAACATTCACGCCTCTCTGCTGCCGCGTCATCGTGGTGCCGCTCCTATCCAATGGGCGATCCTTGATTGCGACACTGAATCAGGAGTCACCATCATGCGGATGGATGCCGGATTGGACACAGGCGATATCGTCGCCACCGTGCGAACGCCAATTCTGCCAGCAGATAATTCGCAAACACTACACGACAGGCTTGCCTTGATGGGCGCACAATTACTCGTTGAAACCATCCCCGGTTACATCAATGGATCTCTCATTCCGTTGCCGCAGCCGACCGTGGGGGCAACTTATGCGCGCAAGATCAGGAAAGAAGACGGGCGCATAGATTGGACACAGAATTCGCAACAAATTCTACGTCGCATCAGGGCGTTCACTCCGTGGCCTGGAACGTACACAACCTCGCCGCACGATTTGAATTCGAGGTTGAAGATATGGGATGCCGAGTGGGTCCTCGCACACGGTCGCCCCGGCGAGATCCTCACCGCAGATGCTGCTGGGTTGGTTGTGGCCTGTAGCGAAGGCGCGTTGAGACTCACATCGCTGCAACGCGAGGGAGGTCGTCAAATCGCATCGGGGGACTTTCTGCGCGGAAGTCCATTGAAGCCCGGCGATATTCTTGGCTGAGAAATTCAGCGGACCAATTCAATCTCAGCTTCGCCGGTGTACGGGAGGTCTTTGTCAGTCGTCGATGCTCGAATCAGAAGCGGAGCATTGAATGGCCCAATCTCTGCCCCGAGAATAATTTTCATTTCTGCCCATTCCTGTTTTGGTGTGAGATCGACCGGCTCGGCTTTCACATTTCGCAGATGAACTGGAGTGATCAATTCGAGTCGAACCGGGCGATTGGCGATTGTGTTCGCGGTGCGAACACGAATTCGCAATGTCAGTGTCGAATTAGGAGTAGCCAACAAGTTGTCTTGCATCGGCGTCAATAGAATCAACCCAGTCGTCATCACGGCGATGGATTGGTCATCTTGTTCGTTGGAGGTGTAGCTGATGCGGTGGCGAGTGCCGTCGAAATCGGTCAATTCACCGATGAGGATGAGCTGCGAACGGCTTGTGCGACCGTTTTCCATCCTCGATGGAAACACAGTTGGGTAGGTGAATTCGGTCGCATTGGATGTCAGTGAGAGAATGGGACCAGAGACGCCTTGCAAATGGCGCCCCTGTCGGTCGGCCAATTGGACTGTGATTGGGCCAGTGAAGTCGCCTCGTTCAATTCGATAATGTTTGGGTAAATGAGAGCCGCTTGGATGGTTGTTCAATTGTCGGAATTGTCCGATGTGTTTGAACGGCACGATGGGCGCTACCGCAAATCGAACGCTCTCGATGGATGGCTCGCCAATTGCCCCTGGTGTTTGAGCGACGCGCACAACACTCTTTCCATTGATTTCCGCGACGCCAACAATTGTCAACTTGCCGGACTGGATTGGGGTTTTCGACTGTGCCGTGAAAGCCAGTTCAAACGTCTTGGCTTGAGCAGGGATGTTGAGGTTTGCCACGGTCACGCCTTCGGGAAGGCCCGTGATCGCCAGTTTGATCTCGCCTTTGAATTCGCCGAGCCGCTCAACTTGAATCTGCACGCCTGGTTTTTTTTTGAGCTGTTGTTGAGGTTCATTGCCATCGGTTCGTCTGGTGATCGTGATGGCGTCGCTGATGAAAGTGATTCGGAAATCGGGTTCGGGATTCTGTTGGACTTTGATGCGGTACACAAATGAGGGGCCGCCTCGGGATGTAAATCGGTCCTGCACGCTGATGTGAAAAAGACCTGACTTCGTCGGCGTGAACGAAATCATCGAATCGGATTGACCGGTAGCGCTGTCGTCGTTTTGGAGTAGTTCTTTCCCATCGGCATCGAGCAATTTGAGGATTGAATCCAGCGGACTGTGAAGTCGCGAAGCATGCACTTCGAGAAGTACCGGTATTTTTTCAGTCAACTTGATCGGCCAGATATCCGTATCGCCCGGCGAGTCGATTCGGCCATTGAGTGTACAGGAAGTTTCAATCGGATTGCTGATGGATGGCTTGTCGTTTGGCTCTGATTCCAATCGTTCGATGCCGTGACTGGTCAGGAATGGGAGCGCGCCCAGATTTTGTCCGTTGATGACGATGGATTGCAAATGGAGGTTGGCGTTGTCGCCGATGGGAAAGGCAAGTTTGCCAATGTTGCCATTGTGACCGCTGATCTCGGTCGTGAGAATGGAGTCGATGGAGCCGCCGGCGGGATAGGCGGCCAGGGCCACTGGGCCTTTGCGTACGGTGAGTCGGTAAACGTAATGTTGCTGTCCACCAAATCCGGCGTCGTTGATTTTGATTTGGTATTTATCGGTGATCGGCGCCTTGAATGAGATGGAAGGGTCGCCGCGATGCATTGTGCGAATCACGGGGATCAGATTTCCCATGCTCGTGCTTACTGACAGCACAGCATCGAGCGGATAACCGAGCTGTCGGGAAGCGACCGCTACGGAAATGACATCGCCAGCCGAGGCTTCGAATTCCCACAGATCGACATCTTCGCGAGGGAAAATGCGTCCATTGATTGTGATGGGTAATTGAACAGCGACTGGAATTGGTCGGCCGGTGATTTCCTTCTCCACAAATTCAGGAAGGTCGCCGATGACAAACTTCATCGCTGGCACAGCTCCTTGAGATGTCCAGCAACGCCAATGCCGGATGCCAATGGCTGCATTGGTGGCAATTTGAATCTGACCAGCGTGATCTTTCGGATAGTCCTCGCTGCGTTGTGATGCAGGCTGCGGAATGATCGGGCCTTCAATCCAAAATGTGTTGGTTTCCTTGACTGTCGCGCTGGATTGAATGCCTGTTCCCAAAACTTCGAACCCTGCCGCGCCGTGAAAATTAAGCCCGCCAATATTAACGGATACTGTCGAGCCGACTTTGCCACCGGCCGGAAAAATGTACGAAGTCGCAGGCGGCTCTGCCATCACAGCCAGCGCGGTGATAAAGAAAAAGTGGAGTGCGATCCTCTTCACACCTGTCAAAGGAGTTCTTTGATGATCCGTCCGTTGTTGGTGATCATCACTGGGCGGCCTTCGGGAGTGATCATTTCGCCTCGCGGATCGATGCCCATCAGATGATAAGTTGTCGCGCACATATCTTCTGGGCCGTAAGGATTGTCCACGGGGTCTTCCGCCCATCGGTCGCTTTTGCCAATGACGCGGCCGCCTTGGATTCCGCCACCACCCAGTGCCACCGTGAAACAGCGGCTCCAATGATCGCGTCCAGCATCTTTGTTGATTCGTGGTGTCCGTCCAAATTCTCCTGAGATCAACACCAGTGTGTTTTTCAACATGCCGCGTTGATCGAGATCATTGAACAGTGCCGAGATTGCTCGGTCGAATTTCGGCAGCAGATCATCGCGCAGCGTCCTGAAATTCTTCGAGTGCGTGTCCCAGTTGGAGTGCTCAACTGTGACGCAGCGGACACCTGATTCCACCAGTCTGCGCGCCATCAAACAGGATTGTCCCAGTGTGTTTCTGCCGTACTCATCGCGCATTTTGTCAGTCTCGGCGTGAATATCAAAAGCGGACTTCGCATTCGGTGATGACATGATGTCCACAGCGCGCTGGGTGAAAATGTTGACCTCTTTTGTTGATGCGTTGGAGGCGATTTCAGCGCGTTTCTGGAATCGATCCACTTGCGCAAGCAGGCTGCGACGATCTTCGAGTCGGGACGCTTCCACGGAGATGGGTGGCTGCAAATCTGGCACTGCGAATCCGGGCGAATTCGGGTCGGCCTCGATGACGAATGGAACGGCCGTCGCACCCAGATAGGCTGAACTGCCGCTGTTGTGCATCATCGGCAGGCAGATGTACGGAGGAATGCTGCCTTTGGCGCCGAGTCTGTTTGCGATGACGGAACCGATGGAGGGATGCTGGTTATTGGGTTTCAGTCCGCCATCGAATCCCGCCGTCGGATGATATCCGGTGAGCATGTAATGGTCAGCCGGGCCGTGTGAGGCGTCATGATGAGTGAAGGATCGAATGAGCGAAAACTTGTCCATCACTTTAGCGATGCTTTGGAGCGGATCGCCGATTTGCAGTCCGGGCACTTTGGTGGATATGGGGCTGAACTCGCCGCGAATCTCCGACGGTGCATTGGGCTTCAGATCAAAAGTATCAATCGTGCTCAGGCCGCCCTTCAGAAAAATGTAGATGAGGGAGACATCTTTCTTGGGCGTCGCTGTTCCAATTGGAGTGGCGCCGAGCAATCGCTGCAGCGAGAGGTTCATGCCAAATGCGCCTGCCGCGCCGATGCGCAGGAAATCCCGTCTTGCCAGTCCGTCGCAGAATCTTCCTTGTCTGTTCATCTTGTGTTTTTGACGTTGGTGCAGCGATTCACCTTCAGTGATTGAAGACGAATTCCGTAGAGTTCAACATGGCCCAAGCAAGGTCTTCCACCGCATGTCGCCGTCGATCTGAACGTAGTTTCAAGTGCTCCATCGCTCGCTTCTTTTCATCTGGGGCCGGATATCGGCTGAAAAAGGTGAGGTACAATTCTTCCACGAGTGGTTCGTCGGATAATTTCCCCGTGAGTTTGGCGATGCGGCCGCCTTCGTGCGAAAGCTTGGCCTGAAGTGTCGCTGAATTCATCAAGTGCAACACTTGAGAAATGCTCGCGCCCGTGGCCCGTTCACATTCGCAGACGGATGCGCGCACAGGCCGGCCGAACAGAGTGAGAAAATAATCCTGCACTTGGCTGTCCCAAAGCTGCACGGCTTTGTATCCTGCGGGGACACCATTGAATTTCTCCGCCACTCCCGTCACTTCGGACACTGCATCCATCAGTACTTCCGCAGGCAGGCGCCTGAAAACTGCGCGCGAATGGTTGTGTTCATCCATCTCGTTTGCCGCATTCGGTTCCGAGGAGAGTTGGTAAGTGCTCGATGCGATGATGAGTCGGATCAATTGTTTGGCGTCGAATTTGTTTTCAGCCAGATGCCGCGCCAATTCGTTGAGTAGTTCGGGGTTGGATGGCGGATTGGTCATGCGCACATCGTCCACTGGCTCGATCAATCCGCGCCCGAGAAAGTGCGCCCAAATCCTGTTGGCCATGTTTCGTGCGAACCACGGGTTGTCACGCGTCGTCATCCAATCAGCCAAAGTGGTGCGGCGATCTCCCGTCGGCGCATTCGTCGGCATGGCCGCTCCGAGTGGGTAAGGATGAATGCTCGCGCCTGTGCGCGGGTGTTTGATTTCCGGTTGCCCATCCACGAGCAATGATTCTTCCGTGCCAGTTTTCTTGAATTTCACCTGCTCGAAAAAACCGCGCAGTCCGTGGTAATCCTGTTGTGTCCAGCGGTCGTACGGATGCTGATGACATTCTGCACAGGTGATGCGAATGCCGAGAAACACCTGCGAAGACATGGCCGACATTTCGCCCGATCGTTTCGCTACTTTGTAAAATAAACCTGCTGGTTGCTCGGTTAACGGGCCTTCGGCCAAAAGGACTTGGCGCGCCATCAAATCCAGTCCGGTGTTTTCTTTTACTGTCGTATGGATCCACTGGTAATAGGCGAAAGCATCTTTATGGCCGAGGGCCAGTCGATCCACGCGCAACACATCGGCCCATTTGAGCGTCCAGTAGTCGACGTATTGTGGGCTCGCCAATAGTTGATCGACGAGTTTGGCTCGGCGCGCCGGATCTTTGCTCGAAAGAAATGCTCGTGACTCATCAGCCGTCGGCAACGCGCCAATGATGTCCAGATAGACGCGACGAAGAAAATCGGAGTCCGGCGAGATTCCCGATGGACGCAGATTCAATCGCCGCAGATTTGCATCAACCAAAGTATCTATCTTGTTAAGCACGGGCAGGGGAATGCGGGGCGCATCGTCGATCGCAGTCCGCGGGATCGAGAGGTGATGCACAGCGATGTGGCCATGGAGCTTTGCCATGATGGTGGCATGTCCAATGGAGGTGCCGGTCGTGATGAGTCCGTGTTCGTTGACCTTCGCCATCGTGTCATTGTTCGAATGGAAAACACTGAGCCATGTCACGTCCTCTTCGCGCCCATCGCTAAATCGAGCAAGTACGCGCAGAGACTGCTGCGAGCCGGGCGCGAGTATTTTGCTTGGCGGATCGATGCGCAGGTCGGTCATCGCAGAGCGAGCCCCGCTATCAAATGTCGCTCCTGTCTTGATCCATTGCTTGATCAACGATTGCGCGCGCGAACCTGACGGAATGCGAACTCCGCCTGCGTGGCCTATTTCGCCAGTGACTTTATTCAGCAATAGACTGGCATCGGGTGAGGCAAATGAGATTCTACGGCCGCGACTTTCCTGAACAATGGCTTTGTGATCCGCCGCCGGGTCATTTCCAAAGACGGAAAGTTTGAACCCATTCTGTCCTTCTGCCTTGCCATGACAGGCCGAGCCATTGCAGCCAAACCGGCTCAGCAATGGCGTGATGTCATGAAGAAAATCAATCTCCGCTCCGGAAAGCAGCGAAACACTCGCTAGAAATATTAGCGTCATCCGGATGGGGGCCGGATATCTCGCAGATAATGTCGGTTGGGGATTCACGACGATCACGTTGTAGCAGATATCGACGTGTTCCGGACAGGAATTATTGAACGATCCTTTCCAGAGGGAATCATTCCGGATTGCGCTGGCATTGACAACGGTCTCAGTCATGGTCAGATTCAGTTGATTGAATCGAGTGACTGAATCAATCCAATGAAACGGCGCGATACGAAGACGGTGATACTGGATGCGGCTGAGACGTTGTTCGCCCGAAAGGGGCCGAATGCGACTTCGCTTCGCGAAGTCATCGCTTTGGCTCGAGTCAATCTCGCGGCAATTCACTATCACTTCGGTTCGAAGCACGAACTTTTGGACGCAGTTCTAGCGCGAAGACTCGGTTCGTTGAATGGCGAGCGATTGACTTTGTTGTCTGAATGCGAGGTCAAATCGGGGCGACGTCCGGTTGCATTAGAGCAGGTTCTCAGCGCTTTGATTGCGCCCGCGCTCCGCCTCAGTCGTGATCCCAGTCGCGGCGGCGAAACCTTCATGCGGTTGTTGGGCCGTTGTTTTACCGAGCCGGATGAACGATTGCAGCAGATGCTCACACGGCATTTTGAACAGGTGGCAATCCGTTTCACTTCGGCGATTCAGAAAGCGTTGCCGAATCTTCCACCTGCCGATTTGTTTTGGCGGATCCATTTCATGATTGGGGCGATGGCGCACACGATGGCTGATACGCGGCGGATTCGTGAGAACTCGAAAGGACTTTGCGATCCTGACAAGACTCACGAAGTGATTGCGCGATTGGTTACGTTTCTCTCGGCAGGTTTTCGCTGCAAGCCCACCCGTGCCTGATGAAAACTTTTCTCATCACATGTGTTTTGCTTTGCCTGTGCTCTTGCAGGAGTAATCCGATGGTTTCTACCGATGCCAGGCCGAGCGTGAAGCTGCCTGCCAACTGGGCGGGGGCAACGACGAATGCCGGGCAGCCGTGCACCAATTGGTGGCAGCAATTTGGTTCAGATGAATTGAGTGGTTTGGTGGCCGAAGCGGAAAAGCAGAACTTGGATCTTCGCATCGCTGCGCATCGAATCGAGGTTGCGGATCTGCAATTGAAGATAGCCAATGCCGGGAGATTTCCATCAATCGATGCGTCGTTGTCGAGTCGGCGTGAAATGCGAAACTTCATTGGATTTCCGTTTGGTGACGGCAATTTGACGAGCCTTTCCACAACGCACAGTTTGATGTTCTCGACGGCTTGGGAATTGGATTTGTGGAATCGTATCAAGGCTGGAGTGACCTCGGCGGCGGCGGAGGCGGAGGCGGTGCGTGCGGATGTGGAAGGTGCGCGGCAATCGCTTGCGGGGCGAGTGGTGAAAGCATGGCTTGAGTTGACTGAGGCTCAAAACCAAGTGCGATTGGCGACGTCGAATGTGCAGCTCATGGAGTCGACAGTCGATCGGACCAAGACGCGATTCGAGCGTGGTATCGGTTCCTCATTGGATTACAGGTTGGCGATGGCGAATCTGCAACAGGCAAACGCGATGGTGGAGGCTTGGCGTGGTGCGGTTGCGACATCTCGGCGTAGGATTGAATTGTTGCTGGGGCGTTATCCTGAAGGAAAAATGAGCGGCTTGGATGTGATGCCGGCGATGCCCGGTGTTGTACCTTCAGGGTTGCCAAGTGAGTTGTTGCTGCGCCGTCCGGATATTGTTTCGCGTCGGTTTCGATTGTTGTCGGCAGATGCGCGAATCACTCAAGCGCGCGCTGATCTGTTTCCAAAGCTCAGTCTCACTGCATCGGGTGGGACATCGAGTTCGGAGTTGGGCGATCTCATAGATTACAACGCGCGGATGTGGTCGTTCGGAGGGAATCTGCTCATGCCAATCTTCAATTCAGGGCGACTGAAGGCGGTGGTTGAGCAGTCGCGAGGCCAGGCAAAGCAATCGTTGTTTGAATATCAGAAGACTGTGTTGACCGCATTGGGTGAAGTGGAAATGTCGCTCTCGATCGAAGGGCATTTGCGAGAGCGGGAAAGCAGAATCGCAGCGGCGATTGTTGAATCTGAGTTGGCATTGAAACTCGCTGAAGAGCGATACACTCAGGGGCTGGAGCTGTTCGTGGTGGTGCTCGAAGCACAGCGACGATTGCTGGATGCGCGGCGCGAACAGGTGAGTGTGCGTCGGCAGCAGTTGGATAATCGTGTGGATTTGCATCTGGCCTTGGGGGGCGGATTCGATCAGCGCGCGGTTGAAGGAACTAAACAGAAGTGAATATCAGATGAGGCGTGCGTTACAAATTCTCCTTCCACTGATCGTTCTGGCCGGTGGATTCATGATGGCTAAAAAGTTTGTCACGCAGCCCAAGAAGACCGTGGTGAAAGCCAAACCCGTGGTTGTGCCGTTGTATCAATTCGTTCGTTCGTCGGAAACAAATCATCAATTCATTGTGGCTTCGCAAGGTTCGATCACACCTCGAATGGAAATCAGCGTCGTGCCCGAGGTGTCGGGAAAAGTGATTTCTGTTTCAGAGCATTTGGTGGTCGGTGGCATTTTCAAGTCAGGCGAAGAATTGTTTCGGATTGATCAGCGCGATTATGAAATCGCTTCGACGAACGCATTGGCGCAGATCGCGCAGGTTCATGTGCGGATCACTCGCGAACAGGCGGAGGCTGATGCCGCAAGAAAGGAATGGGAGGCGCTCGGGAGGAAAGACAAGCCGAGTCCGCTCCTGTTGCGCGAGCCGCAATTGGCTGAGGCGAAGGCTGCGTTGTTATCGGCGGAGGCGGCACTGGCGCTGTCGCGTCGGGATCAGGATCGTTGCGTGATTCGAGCGCCGTTCGATTGCCGGGTGTCTTCCAAAAGTGTGGATCTCGGCCAGGTGATCACGCGTGGTACGTCGCTGGCGCGATTGCAGGCGACGGATTACAGCGAGGTGAGATTGCCAGTGCCGCTGGATCAACTCGCATTTTTCAATCTGCCGATGGGGAGTCGGGCGACGACCAATGCTGCGGGTTCATCGCCGGTCACTTTGATGGCTGAGATTGCGGGAAAGACGTTGCGTTGGGACGGATTGGTTTTCAGAACTGATGGCGAAATCGATCCGCGCACGCGAATGATTTCGGCTGTCGGTCGTGTCCGTGATCCGTACGGGTTGGAGGGCAATGGAACGGAATTGCCGTTGATGATGGGGCTTTTTGTGACAGCGGAAATAAAGGGTCATGTCGTTGAGGGCATCGTGAAATTGCCGCGAGAGGCGTTGCGTGGGACAGATGCGGTCTATGTTTTATCAGGCAGCAATCGCCTGAGTCGGCGTGTGGTTGAGGTGATGCAATCCAATCGAACCGAAGTCATCATCAAAAAGGGGCTCAAGGATGGTGAACTTGTATGCGTTACGCCGTTGGATGCCTTCGTTGATGGAATGGAAGTACGCATCGAAGTGAAGGAAATCGGTCCAATGAAGTTGGCCAGACCATGAATCGGATCATCGATTGGTTTACGCGGAATGGAGTGGCGGCGAATCTGCTGACGATGATCGTGATGGTCGTCGGGTTGGTTTCCATCTCATCGATTCGCTTCGAGGTGTTTCCGGAATTTCAGTCGGACTTGATTTACATCATGGTGCCTTATCCCGGCGCTGGCCCGGAGGAAGTCGAGGAGGGAATCTGTGTCAAGATCGAGGAGACACTTTACGGACTGCCGGGGATCAAGCGCATCACTTCGACCGCATCTGAAAACGTCGGAACGGTTCACATCGAATTGATGCCTCGACAGGAAATTCAAAAGGCGCTTAACGAAATCAAAACGCGAGTCGATGGCATCGACACTTTCCCATTGGAATCGCGCAGGCCGGTGGTGCGTGAAATCTTGATCCGAAAGCAAGTGATCAATGTCGCCATTTCCGGCGATGCCGATGACCGGGCACTGCGCTCTCTCGGAGAGCAAGTGCGAGATGAGCTGGCGCAGTTGCCGGGACTTTCGGAGGTGACGTTGGTGAATGTGCAGCCGTTTGAAGTGGGTGTGGAAATATCCGAAGCGCAGTTGCGTCGTTACAATCTCACGTTCGATGAAGTGGCTGATGCAGTGCGGAAATCTTCGTTGGATCTTCCCGCGGGCAGCATCAAGTCGGTCGGCGGCGACATTTTGTTGCGGACGAAAGGGCAGGCCTATCGCGGGGCGGAATTCGAACGGCTCGTGTTACGGACGAATCCCGATGGCAGCCGGCTCACATTGGGCGAAGTAGCGCGAGTCAATGACGGATTTGCCGAGTCTGAACAGTCCACACTCTTCGACGGGAAACGGTCCTCCATGGTGCGAGTGTTTCGCGTGGGCGATCAGAGTGCGCTGGATATTTCCAAAATCGTGAAAGAGTATGTGGAGGAAGCGAGTCGGCGAATGCCTGCGGGTATCAGTCTGACGACATGGCAGGACGATTCCAAAGTGCTCAATGGCCGGCTGAAACTTTTGCTGGCCGATACGACGCAAGGCTTCCTCATTGTGTTCGCGATGCTGGCGTTGTTTCTCAGGTTTCGCCTCGCGTTTTGGGTGTCGTGGGGAATCCCAGTTTCCTTCTGTGGGGCACTGGCATTTATGCCCATGATGAATGTCTCCATCAGCCTGATTTCCCTTTTTGCATTCATCCTTGTGTTGGGCATCGTTGTCGATGACGCCATTATTTTTGGTGAGAACATTCATCGTCATCACGACCAATTCGGTGTCAGCATCGAGAACACCATCAAAGCCGCGCAGGAAGTTTCCAAGCCGGTCATCTTCAGTGTGCTCACCAATTGCGCCGCCTTTTTCCCGATGCTGTTCATCGAGGGCAACACAGGCAAAGTGCTTCGCGTCATTCCACTCATCACAATCCCAACCCTGCTGGTCTCATTGGTGGAATCCACATTTTGTCTGCCAGCACATCTGCGCGGATTGCGCACTGAAGACAAAGATCAAAAACGCACTATCACACGACCTTGGGTCTGGTTTCAGTCAAAGATATCAGCCGGACTTTTTTGGTTCATCCACAAATTGTACGCGCCATTTCTCGCGCTCTGTATTCGCTGGCGATACCTGACAGCGGCCGTCTGCGCGGTCATTCTTATCGTCACCGCTTCGCTATATGCTGGCGGTCATCTTCGTTGGGTTTTCTTTCCCGATGTTGAAGGAGACAATCTCGTGGCGGAGATCACCATGCCTTTGGGCACACCGGTGGAGATGACTGCGAAGGCGATCAAACAACTCGAAGATGCCGCCAGACGATTGCAGACGGAAGTGGATCGGGACTATCTTGCGCAGACTGGCGGCAGCATCTTTGCACACATGCTCACCTCCGTTGGTCAGCAGCCTTTGCGGTTCGAACAGAATCGCGGCGGCCCCGGCGGTAACCTCGTGGACACTTATTCGGGCACGCATCTTGCCGAAGTTCACATTGAACTCATGCCTTCGGAACAACGCCGCGTGACAGGCAAAGCACTAGCGAATCGTTGGCGCGAATTGACCGGGCCGATAGCTGGCGCGCAGGATCTTTCGTTCTCCGCATCACTTTTCTCCGCAGGTCGCCCTATCAACATCCAATTGTACGGACGGGATGTTCAAGAACTCAAACAAGCTTCGGCAACCGTTCGTGAAAAGCTCAAGCAATTCGAAGGTGTTTACGATGTCACCGATAGTTTTGAAGTGGGGAAACAGGAATACAAAATCCGGATGAAGCCGGAGGCTGAAAGTTTGGGGCTGACGTTGAGTGATGTGGCGAAGCAAGTGCGACAGGCCTTCTATGGCGAGGAAGCGCAACGCATCCAGCGCGGGCGCGACGATGTGCGAGTGATGGTTCGTTATCCATTGGAAGAACGCCGGTCTGCAGCCGACCTCGAAGACATGAGGATAAGAACTCGTGACGGTCGGGAAATAGCTTTGCGCAACGTGGCAACGATAGAACAGGGACAGGGATTCGCATCCATTCGTCGCGTGGATCGGCAGCGCACGGTGGACGTTTCAGCAGAGGTCGATTTAACACGGCAAGAACCGGGCAAGGTCAATGAATCGATGCGGACAGATCCGGACATCGAAGAGATGTTCGACAAGTCATCGCCTACAACCGTGAAGGCGACGTTTGAAGGAGCGCGCCGCGAGGAGTCTGAAACCACTCGCAGTCTGCTACGCGGATTTCTCATCGCGCTGATGCTCATTTATATTTTGTTGGCGGTACCCTTCGTGTCGTATTGGCAGCCATTACTCATCATGTCGGTGATCCCATTTGGGCTGGTCGGCGCAGTTTGGGGACACTTGATCATGGGAATGGATCTCACAGTGCTCTCGGTTTTCGGATTGGTGGCGCTCACGGGAATCGTTGTGAACGACTCCATCGTTCTGGTGGACTTCATCAACAACGCACATAAGGATGGATTGTCGCACGCCGAAGCCGTCCGCAAAGCCGGTGTACTCCGATTCCGGCCGATCATGCTCACATCAATCACGACATTTGGCGGACTTATTCCGTTGATCATGGAAAAGAGTGTGCAGGCTCAGTTCTTGATTCCCATGGCGGTCTCGCTCGGATTTGGCGTTCTGTTTTCCACGGCAATCTCGTTACTTCTGCTTCCATCGATTTATGTGATCCTTGAAGATTTCGTGAATGGGTACCGCTGGCTGTACGGTAAAAAACCCGTCGAGACGATTGCTGCCAAACCTGCCGAAGTGACCGCGCAACTTTCTTCTTAACCCCGCGCATTGCTTCCGCTAACAATGCGCCGCGCAATTGCTAAATGAAAAAACCTTCGCTCATGGTCATCTTCTTGACCGTCTTTCTCGACCTCGTCGGATTTGGCATCGTGCTTCCATTGCTACCGCTTTACAGCGAGCAATTCGGCGCGACCGGCTGGATGATCGGCGTGATCATGGCCTCTTACTCAGCGATGCAATTCCTTTTCGCTCCCGCTTGGGGACGCCTTTCAGACCGCATCGGCCGCCGTCCAGTGATGTTGGTGAGCACCGCTGGGGCAGCAATGTCATACGCGCTCTTTGGATTTGGATCAGGAATCCAAGATGCCCAGATTGCCCTTGTAGTATTGCTCGTCTCTCGCGCTCTGGCTGGAATCTGCGGAGCCAATATCACCGTGGCACAGGCGTGTATCGCTGACGTTACGCCGCCGGAAGAGCGGTCAAAAAAGATGGGACTCATCGGGATGGCTTTTGGTTTGGGATTTATTTTCGGTCCGGCGATCGGCGGCATTGTGATTAAACTTTTTGGGATAACCGGACCAGGCTGGGTCGCATCCGGTTTATGTGCAGCCAATTTTCTACTCGCACTGGCGATTCTGCCGGAGACTCGCCCAGCCACCGGCGCTATTAAAACTGTGCCACGCCCAAGATTCAACCAGTGGGCACACGTATTGGCCCGGCCGCAGATCGGACTCCTTGTGCTCGTGTTTTTTCTCGCGACATTCTGCTTCGCTTGTTTCGAGACGACGCTGAGTCTGCTCATCGCGAAGAATTTCAATCTCGTGCAGGTAAACAATTTTGGCGATGCGGCCACATCAGCAACGATCCTTTTCACTTACTGCGGCTTGATCGGAGCATTCGTGCAAGGTGGCCCGCTCGGAAAAATCCTGAAGCGACTTGGAGAACGTCGGTTGATCGCTCTGAGTTTATTACTTGTGGGATTGTCATTGATTCCATTGCCATTTATTCACGGCGAAGGACGATTGAATTGGGCGGCATTGTGGCAAGTTGGAGCATTGCCGTGGTGGGCTTTGATTGTGGTGCTGGGTGGACTTTCGGTCGGATCGAGTCTGGCGCGGCCACCCTTATTCGGATTGATCTCGATTCTCACACCGCCGGAAGAGCAGGGAGAAACACTCGGTGTCGCGCAAAGTGCGGGCAGTCTTGCTCGCATCCTGGGGCCGATCTTCGCCGGTTCGCTTTTCAACGTGACGCCTTGGAATCTGCCGGTTGGCGCAGTGCCTTATCTGATAGCGGGCAGTGTGGCGCTCATCGCCGCCGTGCTTGCGTGGCAGCGGTTGCGCGGTGCCGAAGCGAATGCGGCGATGCGAGGGAAGTGATGATCCGTAATATCATCTTCGATTGGTCGGGGACCCTGGTGGATGATTTGCCGGCGGTGTGGTTGGCGACCAATCACGTTTTTGCGCGTGGCGGCTTGAAGGAAATGTCGTTGGAAGAATTTCGTCGCGAGTTTTGTCTGCCATTTGAGAATTTTTACAAACGCCATGCGAAGGACATTCCACTGGCTCAACTTGAAGATTGGTATCACGAAATCTTTCCGCAGATTCAGGACTCGATCGAGCCATTGCCACACGCGCGCGCGTTTCTCGATGATTGCCGATCGCGTGGGTTGCGGCTGTTTTTGTTGAGTTCCATTCATTCATTCCATTATCCCAAACAGGCGGAGCGGACGGGGTTTGGCGGTTATTTTGAACGCGTCTACATTCAGGTGATGGACAAGCGCAATCAAATCGGTGAATTGCTAGCTGACAACTCGCTCGATCCGAGTGAGACGATGTTCATTGGCGATATGCCACACGATGTTGAGACTGCCAAATGCGGCAAAGTGTGGTCGTGCGCCGTGCTGACGGGGTTCACGCCACTGGAACAACTGCGCGATTCCAATCCGGATTTACTCGTGGAACATTTGGGAGAGTTGCGCGACCATATCGAACGAGGCTGGCCGAATGTCACTTCAGCCAATGTGACTGCGAAACAGAGGAACTGAAATGGGAACGATCGTCATCAAAGACCTCGAGGTGCATTTCAATGTAGGCGTGCCGGACTTGGAGCGAGCGAATCCACAACGACTTTTGATCTCTGTGGAGTTGGAGCATGATTTCCAAGCGGCAACACGAGCTGATGATCTTGCGGGTACGATTGATTACTTCGCCGTGTGCGAGCGATTGATGGGGCTTGGGGAAAAACGTGAGTGGAAATTGATTGAGACACTGGCGAGTGACATCGCCGATGTGGTGCTTTTGGAATTTCGTCCGAACCGTGTTGTTGTGGAGGTGAAGAAGTTTGTGATTCCACAGGCACAGTATGTGTCAGTGCGACTGTGTCGAGAACGGGGAGATCCTTCGAGCGGGTTTATCGCTTTGTCGGAGGTCTGAATCCGATGATGTTTACCATGGAAGAACCGACTTGCTGCGGCTTTTTCCCAGATAGTACGGATAGTCCTGCAATTTGGCCGGACACGTAGGCTGCGGAAGCGGAGGTGCCGACGGATACAAAAGGTTTGCCGTAAAACCTGATGGGGGAAACGCCGGGCGCAATGAGATCCACGAAATCGCCACGATTGGCGTAATAGGCGAGGTTTCCTTTACTGTCGCTGGCGGTCACCGCGTACACTTCGGAATGCGCGGCGGGATAATTGGGGGTGGTCGTCGGTTCGTTTCCTGCGGATGCGATGAAAACAATTCCATTCTGAGTTCCAGTTTTGATCAAGTTGTGGACCAATTTGCTTTCAGAAGGTGAACCTAAACTCAGGTTGATGATTTGCGCTTTCGCGGCAATGGCTTGGTAAATGCCATCAGCGATGTCGAAGGATGTTGTGCGTTCTTGATTGCCGTAGACGTCGATAGGCAGAATTCGAATCTGCGAAGCAGCGGCACCTGCATTGGCTTGTGAGATGCCGCGAAGCAGAGTTTCGGCCATGACGGTGCCGTGCGTGGGGCGATCATTTGGCAGATCAGGCTGGCCGGCGATGAACACGGAGGGTTGCAGAAAATCGGGGAATGAAATGGCTGAGGATTGGATGGCGGTATCAATCAACGCTACGAGCAGCCCGGAAGTTGCCCCAGCTAGTGGCACTTTGAGTTGAAATGGCGGAACGCCAAATTGGCCGATAAAATCTCCATCGTCGGGCCGAGAGATTTGATAGACTGAATCGATGGTGGTGACTGCTGCGAGGTTCTCGAGAATTGCCTTCGCGGCGATGGCATCAATCGCGTCTTCGAATTGGAAACGGTAAGCGCCCATTCGAGGGATTTTCCCAATGACTTTCGCCTTGATCTGTCCGGCAATCGCATCGGGATCGGTGCCCGGTTTCAGTACGACGACGAGTTCGTTGCTGATAATCTTTGAAGTCGCCGGAGTGGGTTCAAGTAAAAAGATCGCCTCGCTGATGTTGTTTTTGTAGAGCGTCAGTCGCGTGCGTTTGCCATTGTTTGGCAGCAGTGTGTACGCATATCCATCAAGCAGAATTTTCAGTGCGTCCACGGACTTTTCGTTGTTGATTGAGACGCTAATCCGCTCGTTCATTTTCTGTATCGTGAGAATTTCCCAGCCGGTTTGCTGACTCACTTCGCGAAGAATGCTGATGAGCGGAGCGTTGGTCGCGCGAATCACAAAGCGCTCAGATCCTCTGTTCCATTTTACAGAGCTGCCGCTGACAACTTTTGGCGTTGGGTCAGCCGAAATGGTAAACGCGACTGCCGCCAGAAAAATTACGAGGCCACGGAGGTGCATCTGAATGGAACCTAGTGAATGTGATTCCATTTGGCTAACTCAAAATCACGTTCAATCCGAATGACTTGGTCCAGAGATTTGGCTTGTAGTCGTTGCGAAAAACTTGTTAATAACTCCACCCTCATTATGGCAGCCATTGGAAGATATCAAAAGGGAGACGAGACGTTTTACGCGAAGGTTGTTGACGGAGAGCTTTTTAGGCTCAAAGGAGACGTCTTTGGTTCACCCTCATTCGCAAAAAGCCCCATGTCTCCGAAGGGCATCAAGACCCTTTGCCCAGTCTCTCCCACCAAGGTGATTGCAGTGGGGCTCAACTACGCCGACCACGCACGCGAGAGCAATCAGCCATTGCCCAAGCAGCCGCTTTTCTGGTTCAAAGCCACGACCTCATTGATTCCCGATGGGGCAAAGATTGAGATTCCGTTTCCTGAACACCGGACAGATTTCGAGGCTGAGTTGGTCATCGTCATTGGTCGGCGCGTGCGGAACGTCACCCCCGCTGCCGCGGCTCGATATATTTTCGGCTACACAACGGCTCAGGATATCAGCGACAGAACCATTCAGCGTTCGGAGAGCCAGTGGGCACGCGCCAAATCCTTCGACACATTCACTCCGCTCGGTCCTTGTGTGGAGACCAAGATTGATCCGCACAATCTGACGATTCAACTTTTCCAAAACGGTCAACTCCGCCAGAACTCCAATACCAGCAACCTCATTTTCAACTGCTTTGAATTGGTGAGTTTCATTTCCACGAACATGACACTGATGCCCGGCGACGTGATTCTCACCGGCACACCCAGTGGCGTGGGCGCGATTCAATCTGGCGATCGGCTCGAAGTCCGCATCCAAGGAATGTCGCCACTCTGCAACTCGGTTAAATAAAGCTCCCCGCAGTTCGTTCCTCCGGTTAACTTAACCCGCCACAATGCGCTGGTCAGCCACACTCATTCCCACATTGAAGGAAACGCCTGCCGAGGCGGAAATCACTTCACATAAACTTCTCCTTCGAGCTGGACTCCTCCGAAAGCTCGCTGGCGGCCTGTACACTTTTTTGCCGGTCGGACTGCGCGCCCTGCGAAAAGTGGAACGAATCGTCCGCGAAGAAATGGATCGGGCCGGCGCTTTAGAAGTGCTGATGCCCGCGCTGCAACCTCCGGAAATCTGGCAGCAAAGTGGACGTTACGAAACCGCCAGAGATGTCCTGTTCAAAGTTCGCGACCGCGCGAAAAAAGAGTGGCTGCTCGGCCCGACTCACGAAGAAGTCGTCACCACACTTGTCGCCGGTGAGGTCAATTCTTACCGGCAATTGCCGAAAAACCTTTATCAGATTCAGACCAAGTTTCGTGATGAAATCCGCCCGCGCTTTGGATTGATGCGCGCGAAGGAATTCATCATGAAGGATGCTTACAGCTTCGACTCCACTGACGAGGGCGCGCAGTTGAGTTACCAGAAAATGTACGATGCCTATTCGCGCATCTTCCAGCGGTGCGGTCTGCAGGCATTTGCTGTGGAGGCCGACACCGGCGTGATGGGCGGAAAGTTCTCGCATGAATTCATGGTTCCAGCCGACACCGGCGAGAACGAGGTTGTTTATTGCGAGTCTGGCAAGTACGCCGCGAACATCGAAAAAGCGACAAGTCGAGGGCCGCTAAAGGCGACTCCGAACGACGCGATACTTCCCATCGAGAAATTTGCAACTCCCGGCGCCCTCACCATCGAGGCGTTGACGAAGCCGCCTTACAACATCGCTGCGGAGCAACAGATCAAGACGCTGATTTTTGTCGTCCAGAGCAAAGTCGTGCTGGTTTTGATGCGCGGCGATGACCAGCTCAATGAAGCCAAGCTCACCGGCTTATTGGGCACGGCTGAATTTCGCGCGGCCAATCCACAGGAGATCCACACGGCCCTCGGCGCGAATCCGGGAAGTTTAGGCGCGGTGAGTGTCTCAAACTTTCCTGTGTACGCCGACGAGATATTGCGAGGAGCCAGCGGGATGACAACTGGCGCGAACGAAGATGGATTTCATCTGCGCAATATTACTGTCGCGCGCGACATCGCAGCGGCAAAATTCTCGGACCTTCGCACAGCGCGGGCAGGAGAGTTATGCGCGACGACGGATCAGCCACTCAAGATTCGCCGGGCCATCGAAGTCGGCCACGTTTTCAAATTGGGCACCAAATACAGCCTCGCGCTCAGCGCACTCTTTCTGGATGAACACGGCAAACAACAGCCGTGTGTGATGGGCTGCTACGGCATCGGCGTCACTCGCACGTTGCAGGCTGTGATTGAGCAATGCAATGACAAGGACGGCATCATTTGGCCGAAGTCAGTCGCGCCCTACACGGTTTGCCTCACTCCGTTGAGCGTCGTGAAAGATTGCCCGGTGATGCAACTTGCCGAAAAGCTATACGCCGAACTGACTGCTGCGGGAGTGGACGTGATTCTCGATGATCGCGATGAGCGCCCCGGTTTCAAATTCAAGGATTCCGAACTGGTCGGATTCCCGTTGCGCGTCGGCATCGGTGAAAAGTCATTGGCCAAAGGCGAAGTGGAAATCAAGCCACGCGGTGGGACACTGCAATCTGTCAAAGTGGAAGAGGCGTTGTCGCACGTGTTGGAATGGGTGAAAAGCGCGTAGCTGATGTTTGAACTGCTCAAGACCGACAGTTCCTCGAAAGCCCGATTGGGCCGGTTGACGACGGCGCATGGTGTGATCGATACGCCTGTTTACATGCCCGTGGGCACGCAGGCTTCTGTGAAGGCGCTCGATAATCGCGAACTGGTGGAGTGCGGCACGCAGGTTATTTTGGGGAATACCTACCACCTTTTTCTTCGTCCGGGCATGGAGGTGATCGGGGCGGCTGGCGGGCTGCATCGATTCATGAATTGGCCCGCGCCCATTTTGACGGACAGTGGCGGGTTTCAAGTTTTCAGTCTGGCCAAGATTCGCGAGATCACACACGACGGCGTGGCGTTTCGTTCGCACATCGATGGCTCGTCTTTTTTTCTAGGACCGAAAGAGGCGATGGCCATTCAATTGGGTTTGGGTTCGGATATCGCGATGGTGTTTGATGAATGTCCGCCACACACGGCAACTCCCAAAGAAGTGAAGGCGGCTGTGGAGCGGACATTGCGCTGGGCTGAAGTTTGCAGGTCGCAACCACGCGCCGAGGGTCAATTGGTTTTTGGGATTGTGCAGGGCGGTGTTGACCCGATGTTGCGACCCCAATGCGCGAGCGGATTGGTGGAGATGGATTTTGATGGGTACGCCATCGGTGGCGTGAGCGTTGGCGAACCTGAAGCGGAGATGATGCGCGCGGTGGAATTGAGCGAGCCGTGTTTGCCTCAAAACAAGCCGCGATATGCGATGGGACTGGGGACGCCTGCGCAGATGGTGGAGTTGATTGCGCGTGGCGTGGACATGTTCGATTGTGTTCTTCCCACTCGCGTGGCGCGGAATGGCACGGCGTACACGCGCAAAGGCGCGATCATCATCAAGGCGGGTTACAACAAGCTGGATTTCGGGCCGGTCGAAGAAGGATGTCCGTGTTATGTCTGCCAGAACTTCACACGCGCGTATCTGCGTCACTTGCTCAATGTGGATGAGATCACGGGGTTGAAATTGCTCAGCCTGCACAATGTGCACATGTATGTGAGATTGATGGCGGATGTCCGGGCGCATATTGCCGCCGGGACATTTGAGGAGTTTCGCGCAGAGATGGCGCGCAATTATGTTCCGGCGAAGCGTCCCAATGGTCAGCATCACACACAGGAGATCGACTTGGCAAATGGGGGAGGTTAAGCTTGCCAAGGAAGCGAAATTGCCGCTTCATTCGCGGTCTTGATTTTTTATGAACGTTGAATTGATTGTTGGATTATTAGCTCAAGCCGCCACAACGCAGAAGCAGCCGCCTATCTGGACGACGCTGCTGCCGATGGTGTTTATCTTCGTGATATTCTGGGTGCTACTCATCCGTCCGCAGCAGAAAAAACAGAAGGCACTGGATCTACTGGTGAAGGAATTGAAAGTGAATGATCGGGTCATGGCGGGAGGGATTGTGGGGGTGGTCGTTTCATTGAAAGATCGGACGATCAACATCCGATCTGGTGAATCCAAGATTGAAGTGATGCGAGGTTCGGTCACCGAAATTCTCAAAGACGAATAATCTAATTTCATGCGCAGCCTATTCTGGCGTTTCATTTTTGTTGCCCTAGTCACATTTTGGGCAGTCTACGAGTTCTATCCGCCAACGAAGCAGGACATCGTTGCGGTTTTCAATCAGGAGGCAAAGGGGAAGGACGCAGCCTTCGAGAAAATGGTGTCGGATGCCCGCGCAAAACAGCAGCAGACGGGCAATGATTTGACTCTCGAACAGTGGCAGGCAGTCATTGGCACCAATCAACTGACGAAATATTTCAGCCGACCTATCGGCAGGGCCATTACCGATACCAATCGCGCCATTCTCAATTCGCTGCAAACTGAGGCGGCAGGAAAAATCAAGCTGGGATTGGATTTGCGTGGAGGAACCCAGTTCATGGTGGAGTTGGCTGGTGACCCAACGGACATGGAAGGGGCGAGGGCTCAGGCGATTGAAGTGTTTCGCAAGCGAGTGGATAAATTCGGAGTTTCAGAACCATTGATTTTGAGCGCCGCTCAAAGCCGGATCATCATTCAAGTGCCCGGTCTGTCGCAAGAAGACCGGCTCAGTGCGAGGGCGCAAATTGAGAAGACTTCATTTCTGGAGTTCCGACTTGTCCATCCGGACAGCGATCGGATTATCGCCAGCGGTGTGCCGGTGGTGCCGGGCTACGAGTTGATGACCGAGAAAAAATCGGAGAAGAACGGCGTCGACTCTCGGCGCGAGGTGCTTGTCAAACGGCAGCACGAGATGACGGGCGAGAATATTTCGAAGGCCCGATTTGACCGGGATCCGATGACGGGCAAACCACAAATTGCGTTTTCATTGAACTCAGTGGGTGCGGCACAATTCGGGAAGCTCACCGAGGCAAACATAGGCAAAGGACTGGCGATCATTTTGGACGGTCAACTCGTCTCCGCGCCAACCATCCAAAGCCGCATCTCCAATGAGGGGCAAATCACGGGTAGCTTCACGGAAAAGGAAGCGCGCGAACTGGCGAACACATTGGAGAATCCATTGAGCACGCCGGTGAGGATCATCGAAGAGCGCGATATCGATCCATCACTTGGAAAGGACTCGATTGAAAAAGGATTTGCAGCGGCGAAATGGGGAGTCCTTTTGGTGAGTGTGTTCATGCTCATCTACTATCTTCAATCGGGTGTGGTCGCGAACATCGGACTCATTTTCAACTTGGTATTCCTGCTGGGTGTGTTGTGTTCGGTGGGGGCAACTCTCACGCTGCCGGGTATCGCTGGTGTCGTTTTGACAGTCGGTATGGCAGTTGATGCAAACGTGTTGATCAACGAGCGTATCCGCGACGAACTGGCTTCAGGCAAATCATTGAAGGGCGCGTTGCATGCCGGATATGACAAGGCATTCGGAACAATTTTTGATTCCAACCTGACAACGCTCATCGCCTCCGTGATCCTGATTTATATGGGCGAAGGTGCTGTGAAAGGCTTCGGTGTGTCGCTGACCATCGGTATCGCAACAAGCATGCTTTCCTCGCTCGTCTGCACGCGGATTGTTTTTGATCTGCTGTTGGATCGCGGTTGGTTCCGCCCAACCATGTTGCAAGTGTTGCCTCAACCGAACTTCAATATCATGCGGTATTCGCGCGGGATATTTTGCATCTCATGGGTGGCGATTCTTGCGACGCTCGGATTTGGTTTTTCAAAGGGTGAAAGTCAGTACCTCTCCACGGATTTCAGAGGTGGCGAAAGTTTGGTGTTGCAGTTTGACCAGGCCAGGAAGGTCGATGTGGATCAGCTACGCTCAACACTTTCGAATGGAGGCATTGGAGATGTTCAGATCCAATATCAAAAAGACATAGCGAGTGGGACGGAAGTGCTGGCCATCAACACTCCAATTGACGCATCCAAAAAAGTGGAGAGCATCCTCCAGCAATCCAATCCGGATTCGGCATTCAAGAGATTGTCGCTGACAAAAATTGGCCCCACACTCGGCAAGGAAATTCAAAAGACCGCAGTGATTGCGCTCTTGCTGGCTTCTTTCGGCATCTTGGTGTACGTCGCCTTCCGATATGAATTCTCCTTTGCCGTCGGCGCCATTGTCGCTCTGATGCATGACGTGCTGATCTCCACCGGTATTTTTCTGACATTCGGTGGGCAATTGAATTCAACCGTCATCGCTGCGTTGCTCACGATCATCGGGTTTTCCATCAACGACACGATCGTGATCTTTGATCGTATCCGAGAAGTGCTGCGCAACGGTGGGAGAGGTTCATTTGAAGAGATCATCAATACAGCGCTCAATCAGACCCTCAGTCGCACAATCATCACATCGGGAACAGTCTTCCTATCAACCACGACGCTGTACCTTTTTGGCGGGCCGGTGATCCATGATTTTGCTTTTGTGATGTTGGTCGGCATCATCACCGGAAGTTACTCGAGTATCTATATTGCCAGCGTCGTTGTCCTTTGGTGGCATAAAGGGAAGCGGCCAGAGATGGCGCCCGCAGCTAGCTCGGAATCGATAGGGGTCACTGCTGGAGCGTAATATGTATGCGAGTGCCGAGTTGATAGGAACGGAGCACTACGTCTACTTCACCATCGGCATTCTTGCCTTATTAGCGATTGACTTGGGTCTCATCAATCGTAAAGAACATCCACTGGAATTTCGTCGGTCACTGCTTTGGACTGTATTCTGGATTGCTCTCGCAATTGGTTTTGCCACGTTTGGAATTCCAGAGCCTCTCAAGCCAGGAGATGAAGACTTACGCATTTCATTTATCACGGGTTACATTCTCGAGTATTCACTTTCGATGGACAATGTGTTCGTCATTGCTCTTATCTTCACCTATTTCAAAGTCCCAATCCAGCATCAGCATCGGGTTCTCTTTTGGGGGATTATTGGCGCATTGGTGTTGAGGGGAATCATGATTGGTTTGGGGGCGGTGGTTGTAAAGGAATTCGACTGGATGTTGTACATCTTCGGGGCTTTCCTGGCATTCACGGGATTCAAAATGATCTTTATGCAAGAGGAAGGAGTGGATCCAGAGAAGAATCCGCTGGTTCGGATAGCTCGAAAGTTCCTGCCAATTTCCCTGTGTTATGACGGGCAGAAATTTCGCACCATTGAAAATGGCGTCACCAAATGGACTCCACTGATTGTCGTGCTGATCGCCGTTGAATCTGCAGATGTCATTTTTGCTGTGGATTCAATTCCTGCTATTTATTCTGTGACACAGGAGCCATACATTATTTTCACTTCAAACATCTGCGCCATCCTTGGTCTGCGCTCACTCTATTTCGTGCTCATCGCAAGCATCCAATATTTCCGGTATCTAAAAGTAGGGATGAGTGTCGTGCTCATTCTGATTGGATTAAAGATGTTGCTGCCATTGTTGGGTTGGCATCCGTTTAGTTCCAAGAATCAGGAAACAATCTGCTCACTGGCTGCCATAGTTGGTATCCTGCTTCTTTCCATGATTTTCTCAGTCGCGATGACTCGTAAAAAGCCAAAGACTCTGTTCGAAGACACTTAATTGGTTGTGATGTATTTCACGCAACCGTCATCGTGAAACGGTTTGTACTCTACTTCATCGGCTGGTTTTTTATCGCAGTCGGAATTGTCTGCACTCTCATTCCACTGGTGCCGCAGGTGCCATTTTACATCATCGGCATCGCCATATTGACGAGCGTATCGCCACGAGTCCGACTTTGGATGCGGAGTCTCAAAGTGAAATATCCCAAATTGAAAACATTCTTGGACCATTCGGCAGCGCGCGTTCGCTCCATCAGAGATAGATTTCGGAAGCATAAATGAAATCTCGCCAACTGAGCCGGTGGATTTGTCGAGGTCACTCAATGGACGCTGATTCATTGATCAACTTGGATTCAACATTGAATCCACTCTTGAGCCAACTCCTTCACCGTCGGGGAATCGCTTCCGGTGAGGCGCTTAAATCATTTCTGACACCTTCGCTGCGAGAGGTGGTCGATCCAGCGGAATTGCCAGACATGGCAAAGGCGGTGAAAAGACTATTCCACGCCCGATCAAGTGAGGAGCCGTTGGTTGTTTTCGGTGACTACGATGTTGACGGAATCACCGCCACAGCCTTGCTGGCCGGTTCCATGCGCAGTTTGGGTTGGAAAGTTCACACTTATCTCCCGCATCGGATGGAGGACGGTTATGGAATCAATCCCGAGTCGATTGCAAACTGTTTTGAGCGTTTCCCAGTTCGATTGTTGCTCGCGGTCGATTCCGGTTCGGCCTCCGCAGAGGCGATTGATTCACTAAAAAAACAATCTGTCGAAACCATCGTGCTCGATCATCATGAAATTGGCAGTCCGGCGCCGACTCCGTTCGCGTTTATCAATCCAAAATCTTCAGCGGAATGTCCACCATCACTTCGCGATCTTTGCTCGGCTGGGCTTGCTTTCAAACTACTGCACGCCTTGGTGAAAGAAGGTCGTGATTTGAATATTGATTCCTTCACTCAATACGACATCCGCACTCAACTTGATCTGGTGGCACTCGGTTGTATCGCCGATTTGGTGCCGCTCACCGGCGAGAATCGTATCCTGACATCAGCCGGCCTGCATCGACTCAACACCTCAGCGCGATTGGGTTTGAAAGAGTTGGCAGTCACATGCGAATTGCGAACATCCATCACTGCAAGCACAGTAGCTTTTCAAATCGCGCCGCGATTGAATGCGGCCGGTCGATTGGGCAGCGCCACCGTTTCGCTCGATCTCTTGCTGGCGGAAGATTCAATCGACGCGAAGCGACTGGCAGCAGAACTCAATTGCATCAATTCGGATAGACGGACGATTGAAAGTGCCATTGCCGAGGAAGCCTTAAAGATTGTACGGCGCGATTTCCCACCGGATGAAAATCCAATCATCGTCGTCGCCAATGAAGATTGGCATATCGGGGTTGTGGGCATTGTAGCCTCACGCATCCTGAAAACATTTGGTCGGCCAGCCATTGTTTTGGGTTCGCATCAGGGCGAATTGCGAGGTTCTGGCCGAAGTGTTCCCGGGGTTGATCTATTGGAAGCGGTTCAATCTTGTCGCCAATTTCTATTGCGATCGGGTGGTCATGCGATGGCTGTTGGGTTGACGCTGGCGCCAGAAAATCTCGATGCCTTTCGCAAGGCGATCAACGAACGATTCCGCAGCCAAAAGCCAGCTGAATTGGCGATGCCGATTATTGAATACGATGTGCAAATTGCGTTAAGCGAGTTGACCGTTGAAAATGTCGAGGGATTGAAAGTGCTCGAACCGACTGGGCAGGGGAACCCGACTCCGCGAGTTCTCCTTTCGCGCATGACTCTGAAAGGATCGCCTCGACGCGCTGGGAATTCAGGTCAACACGCCTTCTTCACTGTCGTCAATGGAAACGCAAGCGGATCAGTAGTCTATTGGAATTGTGGAGAGGAAGAGCTTCCCAGCGGTAAATTTGATTTATTGGTGGAACCTGAGATCAACGATTTTCGTGGACAACGAACTGTTCAGTTGAAGATTCTCGATTGGAGAATCGCACAATGATTGCCGCACTGATTGTCGCCGCTGGTCGCAGCACTCGCATGGGCGGGAATGATAAGCTGTTTTTGCCTGTTTCAGGATTGCCAGTCGTCGCTCACACGTGGCGGCGATTTGATCAACTGCCAGAGATCGACTTGGTGGTCCTTGTCATCCGATCTGAATGCGAGAAACCATTTCGTGAGCTGGCGATCCGCATCGGTGTTCGAAAACCATTTCACCTCGTTGTTGGCGGCGAGGAGCGACAGGATTCTGTTTGGAACGGAATTGAACGGCTGCCGGCCGGAGTCACCCTTGTTGCCATCCAGGATGCCGCGCGACCCTGCACATGCGGAGGGTTGATCGTTGACACGATTCGTCAGGCACAGAAAACGGGTGCCGCCGTCGCCGCGCAAAGAATGGTCGATACAGTGAAAGAGTCCAACGCCGATGGCACCGTGGCCAGAACACTCGACCGCTCGCGTCTTTGGGCCGTGCAAACACCGCAGACTTTTCAGGTGGCCGTCATCAAGGCGGCATTGATGGAAGCGCGGCAACGCGGATTGAAACTGACAGATGACACGGCTGCTTGCGAATTGATTGGTGCGCCAGTGGCACTGGTCGAGAGTTCTGCGCCGAATCCGAAAGTGACAAGTCCTGCCGATATTCCCTTTGTCGAATCGCTTCTTTCCAGAATGGAAACTCAATCTAGATAAACCCCGCTTGCCAACTGAACTGGCAAGGCTATGTTCCGCACTTTGATAATGCCATGAAGACTCGGATCACTTACATCGCTGTCATCAGCCTCGTTGCCCTCAACCTGATTCTCGGTGCCCGCGTGTACCTCGAATCCGCCGAGGCCGCAGACAAGGATGACGTTTACGCCAACATCGAAATGTTTTCGCGCGTGCTCGAAATGGTCCGCCAGAACTACGTCGACGGATCCAAAGTCACCTACGAAGACCTGATCAACGGAGCGATGAAGGGAATGTTGAATACCCTCGATCCTCACAGCGAATTCATGGATCCCAGAAAATTCAACGACATGAAGAGCGATACTGCCGGCGAATTCGGCGGCATCGGTGTCGTCGTTACGTTGCGGAGTAATTTGATGACCGTTATTGCGCCGATGGACGACACGCCCGGCTCCAGGGCAGGGCTTCAAGCAGGCGATCAGATCCTGCGGATCAATGGACAACCCACCGAGCGATTGACGCTCAATGACGCCATTGAAAAACTTCGCGGTAAGGCTGGCACGGATGTGACCATTACCGTCCGCCGACCTTCCACCGATGTGGTGAAAGACCACAAACTGACCCGCGCCGCCATCACCGTGAAGACCGTTCGCGACCTCAACAGCATGGGCGAATACAAATTATTGGCCAATGATATCGGCTACGTGCGCATCTCAACTTTTGGCGACAAGACCAACGAGGAACTAGAGGACGCCCTGAAAAAATTAACAGCCAAGAACATGAAAGGCTTGGTGATCGACCTTCGCGACAACCCCGGCGGCTTGCTCGATCAGGCTGTTTATGTCGCCGAGAAATTCCTTCCCGTCGGCCAATTGGTGCTCACCACTGAGGGCCGCAGCCTGAAGGAAAAATCCCAGCACAAAGCTTCTGGTAATGCTCTCAAGGCCGATTTGCCTGTCGCCCTGCTCGTCAACGGTGGCAGCGCGAGTGCTTCGGAAATCGTTGCCGGCTGTCTGCAGGATCTCAAACGTGCCGTGCTGATCGGTGAAAAGACATTTGGCAAAGGCTCCGTTCAAAGCATCCTGCCGTTGAAAGGCGGCGCGGCGCTCCGTCTCACCACGGCCAAATATTACACGCCAAGTCATCGCGAAATTCACGACAAAGGAATCATGCCAGATCACGTGGTGCCCATCACGTTCGACGCGATGCGCGATCTCATGTTGCGTCGTTCACCAGGTGGATTGGAAGGCGTGCCCGAAATTGAGCGTGAGCGCATCATGAAGACAAAAGACACTCAGCTCGATCGCGCCATTGAACTACTCAGTGCACCTCCCAAATCCACTGGGACCAAAGCGAGCAAGTGATTTTCGCACTGTGCGGAATGTGCCATGGCACTGATTGCCATTGAGACTTCATGCGACGAAACAAGTGTGGCCGTCGTTTCTGACGGGCTTGTTCTCGCCAATCTCGTCGCCTCTCAAACCCAGATTCATGCCGACCACGGCGGTGTCGTGCCAGAACTTGCCAGTCGGGAACACCTGCGGAATCTTCTGCCGATGGCTCGTGCGGCACTTGCTCAGTCAGCTATTTCTCCCGGTCAGATCGACGCCGTAGCCGCCACGCAGGGGCCGGGGTTGCCACCGGCGCTGATGATTGGATTTCGCGCCGCACAGTCGCTTGCCTTCGCGCTGAACAAGCCGTTTATCGGAATCAATCATCACGAGGCACATCTCTATTCGCCGTGGATCACCGGCCAACCACCGCGCGCCGATTTCGCCGCGTTCCAGCCGAA
>CAMDOH010000006.1 GCA_945903605.1 Akkermansia muciniphila | reverse complement strand
TTGAGGAGACGGCGCGCGCGGCGGTGACGGCGGCGACGAAGAAGGGTTATCTGCGCCAGAATTCCGTGGACTCGCTCACGGGGAAAAACGACGGCACGAATGTCGGGCCGGGCGCGCCCACGATTCATTTTCATCAACACCGCGAGCCGGCGGTGAGCGTGCGGTTGATGCTCAAAGGCGGCGGCTGCGAGAATGTCGGCGCGCAATATTCTTTGCCGGATGAAAAGCTCCACGCCAATCGCGACCTCGGCGGCTGTCGGCGCGCGATGCTCGATGCGGTGCTGCAGGCGCAGGGCAAAGGCTGCGGGCCGGGTATTCTGGGCGTCTGCATCGGCGGCGACCGCGCCACGGGTTACGAGTTTTCCAAACAACAATTCCTGCGCGTGCTCGACGACCACAACCCGAATGCGGAACTGGACGCGCTGGAAAAAGACGTGTTGAACACCGCCAACGAACTGGGGATCGGCCCGATGGGTTTTGGCGGCAAGACAACGCTGCTGGGTGTAAAAATATGCGCGGCCAATCGGCTGCCCGCGTCCTATTTCGTCAGTGTCAGCTACATGTGCTGGGCCTATCGCCGACAGGGCGTGAGCCTCGATGAGGGCGCACACATTTCCAAATGGCTCTACTGACATGACGCCGCTCAAGACGCCCATTTCAGAGGAACAGATTCGTGCGCTGAAAGTCGGCGATGCGGTTGCCATTAGCGGGATTATTTTCACCGGACGCGATGTGGTGCACAAATATTTGCACGAAGGCGGCGCGCTGCCACCGGAGGTGAATCTGCGCGACGGGATCATTTATCACTGCGGTCCGGTGATGATGAAGCAACCCGATGGCTCATGGAATTGCACAGCGGCCGGCCCCACCACGAGCATTCGCGAGGAGCCGTACCAAGGCGACATCATCCACAAATTTGGCGTGCGCGCCGTGATTGGCAAAGGGGGATTGGGCGAGAAAACATTGGCGGCGTGCCAGGCCGACGGCTGTGTTTATCTGCATGCCATTGGCGGTGCGGCGCAGGTTTTGGCCGAGTGCGTGAAGCAGGTGCGCGCAGTTTATTTTCTGGCGGAGTTTGGCAGCCCGGAAGCGATTTGGGAGCTGGCGGTCGAGAATTTCCCCGCCGTGGTCACGATGGATTCCCATGGAGGCTCACTGCACAAAGAAGTCTTTGCCGCGAGCGCAGCCGAACTCGCCAGGCGGCTTTGATTCGTCCGCGAGCGATCAGCTTGCGATTTCTGCCGCGCCCTTGCCGCCACTCACCAGATAAAGCACGGCCATCCGCACGGCGATGCCGTTGGTCACCTGCTCGAGGATCACCGAGCGCGGGCCGTCGGCCACTTCGCTATCGATCTCCACACCGCGATTGATGGGGCCCGGATGCATGATCAACGCGTCGGGCTTGATGCGGGCAAAGCGCGCCTTGGTGAGGCCAAAGAGACTCGTGTATTCGCCCAGGCTCGGGAACATCGTCTGCCGCTGCCGCTCGTGCTGGATGCGAAGCAGGTTGATGACATCGGCATCGGCGAGGGCTTCGTCCACGCGATGCGTCACGCGGCAGCCCATTTGTTCAAACACCCGGGGGACGAGTGTGCTGGGGCCGCAGAGGGTGACGCGCGCGCCCAATTTCGTGAGCGCCCAGATGTTGGAGCGCGCCACGCGGCTGTAGAGAATGTCGCCGAGGATGGTGACGTTGAGCCCGGCGATGCGGCCCTTTTTCTCGCGGATGGTGAAGGTGTCGAGCAGCGCCTGTGTGGGATGCTCGTGCGCGCCGTCGCCGGCGTTGACGATGGCCGACTGCACGACGCGCGAGAGGAAATGGGGCGCGCCGCTGGCCGCGTGGCGGATGACGATGATGTCGGCATTGAGCGCCTCGAGATTGCGCGCGGTGTCCTTGAGCGTCTCGCCTTTCTTGAAGGACGAGGCATCGGCGGAAAAATTGATGATGTCCGCCGAGAGGCGTTGAGCCGCCAGCTCGAAACTGATGCGCGTGCGCGTGCTCGGCTCAACGAAAAAATTCACCACGGTTTTACCGCGCAGGGCGGGCACCTTTTTGATGGTGCGTTCGCCGACGGCTTTGAAGGCGCGGGCGGTGTCGAGCACGGCAGTGATTTGCTCGGGCGTGAGCGATTCAATATCGAGCAGATGTTTGTGGGGCCAGTTCATGGGCGTTCGAGATAAACACCGTCCTCGCCATCGGCTTCGAGGAGCTTGACGACGACGCGGTCGGCCGGCTCCGTGGGGAGATTCTTGCCGACGAAATCCGGCTTGATGGGCAATTCGCGATGGCCGCGATCGATGAGGGCCGCGAGTTGGATGCGCGCGGGGCGGCCAAAATCAATCAACGCATCGAGCGCGGCGCGGATGGTGCGGCCGTGAAAGACGACATCATCGACTAGCACGAGCGTCTTGTCCTGCGGATCAAAGGGGATCTCTGTCGGGTGAACTTCCGGCGCGAGCTGTTGATGCAGATCGTCGCGGTGCATGGTGACATCGAGAATGCCCACCGGCACGGGCCTGCCCCAGATCTGCTGCAGCTGCGCAGCAAGCCTGCGGGCGACATGCACGCCGCCACGCTGGATGCCGACGAGCGCCACGGCGGCGGGATCGGCATTGCGCTCGTTGATCTCATGCGCGATGCGGGTGAGCGCGCGCGCGATGGCGGGGCCGTCGAGAATGAGTTTAGATGCGGGCATAAAAAATCGGGCCGTGCCATTTCGGCCCGCCCGTCATCGGTTGTGTGCTTTGATTCATGTTCATCCTTGGCGACCTCGCAGGATCGCCTTAAAGGACTCTTGGGCTAATTCACGCCGCGCTTCTTCCGTTCCTTGCGCCACTTGGAGCGGTGATGAAACATCCAGTTGGTGAGCGCCGTGTCCATTCCGACATCGCACCCGGCTTTTTCGGATTCCAGCCACTTGTGGCGGAGGATTTCCTCACGCTCCGCCAAGAATTCCTGATAAAGGGAGGATTTCTCCAACATCGCTCGCGCTCCGGAAGATGTATCGGCAGTCGCCATAACCTACTCAACACAGCAATAACCATTCCCGTCGTAAAAACAATACATTAGTTCTGCATCCGGCGCCAGCAACGGCATCAAACGAGCAGCGAACGCAGGGCTTTTGCGACGGCATGAAACGCTTGGCCCTGTGGCTTGTCGGCATGTGAGAAGGCCACGGGCAAGCCCGCATCGCCACCCACGCGGATTTCTTGGAACAGGGGAATTTCGCCCAGAAATGGCACGTCCTGCTTGGCCGCCTCCAGGCGTCCGCCACCGTCGCCAAAGATGTGGATTCGTTCACCATTGGGCAGCGTGAAGTGGCTCATGTTTTCGATGATGCCCAAGATGGGCACGTTGACCTTTTTGAACATGTTGATGCCTTTTCGGACGACTCCCAGCGAGGCTTCCTGCGGTGTGGTCACAATGACGCCGCCGTCCAGTGGCACGGTTTGGCAAAGTGTGAGCTGGGCGTCGCCCGTGCCCGGCGGCAGATCGACGAGCAGATAGTCGAGTTGGCCCCAATCCACTTGATGAATGAATTGCTGGATCGTTTTCACGATCATCGGGCCGCGCCAAATCACAGGCTGATCGCCATCGAGTAGAAATCCCATGCTCATCAGGCGCACGCCGTATTGATTGAGCGGCACCAGTTTTTCGGTGTCGCTGATTTCGGGTCGGCCCGTCACGCCCATCATCAACGGAATGCTGGGGCCGTAAATGTCACAATCCAGCAGGCCCACGCTCGCGCCGCTCATCGCCAGCGCGCAAGCGAGATTCACCGAGCAAGTACTTTTGCCAACGCCGCCTTTGCCGCTGGCGATGGCGATCACACGCGCGATGCCCGGAATGCCGGTGCTGCGTTGCTGGAGGCCGGCAGCGATGGTGCGCGAGGGGCGCACTTGAACGAGGACGCGGTTCGCGCCCGGCAGTGCGGACACCACTTGCTCGCATTCGGCTTTCAATTGCGCGGCGGTGTCGGCATTGGGCGTCGTCAACTCCACATCAATCTGCACGGTGCCGTCCTTGACGGAAATCGATTTGACGAGCCCGAACGAAATGATGTCACGCGAGAAACCGGGGTACTTCACCGATTTCAAAGCATCACGAACCTGTTCCTCATAGAGCATGGGGCGACCCTACGACACCGCAAGCCAGCGAACAAGCTCACCTCGCTTGCCTCGAACTCTGCGGCCAAGTAACCTGCGCGCCCATGCGGCTTGTGGATCGGCATATTCTCCGCGAATTGCTCGCGCCGTTCGCGTATTGCTTGGCAGGATTCCAGATTTTCTGGATGGCTGTTGATCTATTTGCGCAACTGGAAGTTTACCGGCGGCTCAAACTTTCCGTCATCGAAGTGATGGGGTTGTACCTCTGGAAAATGCCGGAGTTGCTCGGCGTGATTATGCCCGTGGCGCTGCTCATGGCTGCGCTGTACACCTTCGGCGAAATGACGCGCCACAACGAATGGGTCGCCTTGCGCAGCGTGGGATTCAGTCAGTGGCGACTCTGCGCGCCCATCTTTGCCGTGGGACTGGTTTGCGCCGTCACCTTGTTTGCCTTCACAGAAATCGTCGAGCCGATCGGGCAAGAACGGATCGAACGAATTCTCGGGGGACGACGAGCGGCGACGGAGCAGCAATGGCGCCACAACGTCCATTTTCGCGACGAGACACGCAATCAATGGTGGCGCATCGGCTCGATCAATGAGCAGACCGGAGAGTTGCGGCGCGTGGACATTGAATACTGGAACGAGGGGATGAAGCACTGGCTCATCGCCGAGACAGGCGCATGGAAGGGCGACGCCTGGGAATTTCAGAAAGTGAAGCTGCACATCTATCGCCCGCCGGAATTGGATTTGCCGGAGATCACCACCACGAATCGGCTGAGTCTGAGCCATCTCGATTGCACACCGGGCCAGATTCGCACAGAGATGAAAATCAGCACGCTCGCCAAGAGATTCGTTTTCAATCCGCACCTGAGCTTGCGCGACATCCGCGACTATCAGCGGCGACACAAAACGATGGATCCCGAACGCGCCGCGCAACTCACTTTGTATTGGCACGGCCGATGGGCGCAACCCGTCCAGTGCCTCGTCGTCATTCTGGTGGCGATTCCATTTGCCGCAGCGCCGGGGAGGAGGAACGTGATGGCAGGCGTCGCTGCCAGCATCGGAATCGGGTTCGCCTATTTTGCACTCCAAGTCTACGCGATGATCATTGGCGCGGGCGTCATCGTGCCCGAATCCATCGCGACACAACTCCCGTGGTTGCCCGCGCTCATTCCGGCAGTGGCGGCGTGGACGCCCAACATCTTGTTCGGCGGCGCGGGGATATTTCTAGTGCGGCGCATGAGCTGACCCTACATGACCTCAAGCCCACATGCAGACCGGTATGCGCGGCTGGAGCGGCTGTACGCTATCAGCCACGCGATACACGCCTCGCTCGATCCCGCTGCCGCGCTGGATCTGCTGGTTCATGAAGCTGCGCAGTTGGTGGGCGCCACGAGCGGCTCGCTGGCGATGTTGAACCCAACAACGGGACTGCTCGATATTGAGGCGGCGTGGAATTTGCCCGAACCGATGCGCGCCATAAAAATGCGCGTCGGCGAAGGCATCACCGGCTGGGTCGTGCAATCGGGACAATCGGCTTGCGTGCCCGATGTGGCGAAGGATCGTCGTTATGTCTCCGTGTGCGCCGAGGTGAAGTCGGAACTCGCCGTGCCCATCCGCATGAATGGCGAAGTGCGCGGCACGCTCAACGTGGATGCCGACCGGCTCGATGCCTTCAATGAGGCGGATCAAGAATTGCTCGAAGCGCTCGCCGCACAAGCGGCGCAGGTCATCCACAACACCTGGCTTTACGAGCAACTGCGGGCGCGCACGCGATTGCTTGAATCGCTCGCCGGTGTCGGCCGCGCTCTCAACTCGGCGCTGAACCGTGAAGAAACCCTGCACGTTGTCACGCGCGAGGCAGCCGGATTGCTCGGCGCCCGAATGGCGTCGCTCCACATGATCGGCAACGACCATCTGGACATGCTGTCGGTCCACGGCGGCGGCGAGAGTTACCGCTCGCTGCCTCCATTGCCGCTGGGCGAAAGTTTGTTGGGGACGGTTGTTCGGCGACAAAAGCCTATTCAAGTCGAGAACATCCAGACCTCTCCGCAATATCAACATCGCGAGATGGCGCGGCAGGAGGGGATTGTCTCGCTGCTCAGTGTGCCGCTGTTGCGCAATGCGCAGTGTCTGGGAACGCTCAGTGTCTACACCGATCGCCCGCACACCTTTTCCAATGAAGAGGTGCGCGTGCTGATTGCCTTGGCCGATCTTTCCGCCGTCGCACTCGACAAGGCGCAGCTTTACGAAAGAGTCGTCGATGTCGAAGAGCAACTGCGACGCAACGAACAGCTCTCCGCCCTCGGGCTGCTCGCTGCCGAAGTGGCGCATGAAATCCGCAATCCACTCGCGGTGATGAAAATGCTGTTTCATTCGCTCGACCTCCGGTTTGCCGACGGCGATCCGCGCCATCAAGACGCGCGGCTGATCACGGAGAAAATCGATCACTTGAACCAGATGGTCGAGCGCATCGTTGGCTTTGCCAGAAACGCCGAGCCTCATCTTGCAGAAACAGACTTAAACAAGTTGGTCGGCGAAGTCTGCCTCCTAGTGCGGCACAAACTCTCCCATCTCGCGATCGAGCTGAATCACAGCCTCTCCGATGAATTGCCCGCGCTTCATGCCGATGCCACGCAGATTGCCCAAGCGTTGCTGAATTTAATTCTCAACGCTGTCGACGCCATGCCGAACGGCGGCAAGCTCGCCATTCACACGGCTTGGGATCGCAGCGCGGGCGAGATCGTTCTGCAAGTGGCCGACAGCGGCCACGGGATGACCGCCGAACAACAGACCGCGGCGCTCTCGCCCCTGCTCAAAACCACCAAACCCGGCGGCACAGGCATCGGGCTGCGTATCGTGCAGCGAGTGACGCACGAGCATCACGGCCGCATGGAAATCCAGTCGGCGCCCGGCCATGGCACCACGATCACCCTCCGATTCAGCACCGACTGAAGGAGCGGATCAGATAAAATCGTTGATGAGGTTTTCCAGGAATTCCTGGCGGCCGCTTTCCAGTTTCGGTTCGCCATGCTTGAGGGCGTGCGCTTCGAGTTGTTTGAAACCGACCTTGCCCAGCTCGATTTCTTTGCCGAGGCCCGAGTCCCAACTGCGGTAACGATGCTTCACGAAATCAGCGAGGCGGCCGTCGGCACGGATGGCCGCGGCGATTTTCAAGCCGCGCGCAAAGGCGTCCATGCCGCCGATGTGCGCGTGAAAAAGATCCACCGGCTCGAAACTTTCGCGGCGCACTTTGGCGTCGAAGTTGACCCCGCCCGTTTTCAGCCCGCCATATTTCAAGAGGCTCAACATGCACTGCGTGGTGAGATAAAGGTCGGTGGGGAATTGATCGGTGTCCCAGCCGAGCATGAGGTCGCCAGTGTTGGCGTCGATGCTGCCCAGCGCGCCCGCTGCGCCGGCGACTTCCATTTCGTGCTGCATCGTGTGCCCGGCGAGCGTGGCGTGGTTGGTCTCGAGGTTGAGCTTGAGATGATCGATGAGATCGTATTCGCGCAGGAAGTTCAGGCAGGCGGCGGCATCGGCGTCGTACTGATGCTTGGTCGGCTCCTTCGGCTTCGGCTCGATATAAAACTGGCCCTTGAAGCCGATCGCCTTTTTGTGCGCGACGGCCATGTGCAGGAATTTCGCCAGATGCGCCAGCTCGCGCTTCATGTCCGTATTCCACAGCGTGCTGTATCCCTCGCGACCGCCCCAGAACGTGTAGCCCTCGCCGCCCAATTCATGCGTCACTTCGATGGCTTTCTTCACCTGCGCTGCGGCGTAGGCGAAGACATTCGCGTCGCAGCTCGTGGCCGCGCCGTGGCAATAGCGCGGATGAACAAAAAGCTGCGCTGTGCCCCACAGCAGTTTCACGCCGCTGCGCTTCTGCTCCTGTTTCATCACCTTCACCACGGCATCGAGCGACGCGTTCGATTCGCGCAGCGTCTTGCCGTGCGGCGCCACGTCGCGATCGTGAAAGGCGTAATAGGGCGCGCCGAGTTTTTCCACGAATTCAAAGAAGCAGCGCGCGCGATGTTGCGCCTGCGCGACGGTGCCCTCACCCAATTCCCACGCGCGTTGCGCCGTGCCCCAGCCGAACATGTCGCCGCCCGCCCCGCGCATCGTGTGCCAGTACACGACCGAGAATCGCAGATGCTCGGCCATGGTTTTGCCCTCCACCCTCTCGCCGGCGTTGTAGTGCTTGAAGGCGAGGGGATTTTTCGAAGTCGGCCCTTCAAATTGGATGGTTGAGATTTTTGGGAAGGCGCTTGGCATAGTCGTGTTCAGTTTTGGCCCGGCATTTTTGCCGAGGGAGGGCGATTGCAAAAGCAAACCCCCCGCAAGTCAAGTGGGCAAATCGTGCTCACCACACTTCCACCGGGCCTTTGGGCACGGGGATGGAAACGCGCTGGGCCACTTCCGGCTCGCGCTCGAAGGAGGCGACCATCGGCGGCGGCTGAAAACGCGGCAACAATGCGCCGGACTCATCAAGGAACTGCGCGCGCCACAGGCCATACTCGGCAAGGATTTCCTCGAACTCCGCGCGGGTCTTCAATTGCACGACGCGTTTGTTGAACACGCTTGTCGGGCCAAACCGCTTCGCATACCACGGCGCGATCTTGCGAAACATCGTGCAGCCGAGCGGCTCGCCGAAAACCTCGACCATCAAATCCAGATGCCGCCGCATCACGCGCACGCGCTCATCAAAGGGCGGCTCGGAAGGCAATTGGCCCGTCGCGATGAACTCTCGCGTGTGAGTGAAAATCCACGGATTGTAAAACGCGCCGCGCCCGATGGAGACTCCCGCGCAACCGGTTTCCTCGAACATCATCTTCGCCGCCTGCGGTGTCGTCACATCGCCATTGCCGATGACGGGAATCGTTTTCACCGCCCGCACCACGGCGGCAATGCCGGCGAGGTTCACGCCGCCAGAAAAACCCTGCGCGCGCGTCCGGCCATGAACGAAAATGGCCGCGACGCCGACGCCTTCCAACACGCGGGCCAGTTCCGGCGCGGTGAGATTTTCATCGTCCCAACCCAGACGCATCTTCGCCGTCACCGGAATTTTCAGCGCGTCCACCATCCCTTTCACGAGCGCGGCGGTCTTCTCATGTTCCGTCATCATCGCCGAGCCGCCGCCCACGCGGCAGACCTTGCGCACGGGGCAGCCCATGTTGATGTCGATGGACGCGACCCCGAGCGATTCCAGATACAGCGCCGCGTCGCGCATCTCCTCGGGCACGCTGCCGAAAAGCTGCACCGCCAGCGGCCGGTCGCGTTCGTTGGATTCGATGAGCTTAAGCGCCTTCCGGTTTTTCTCGAGCAGCGAGCGCGCGTTGACGAGGTCGGTGGTGCAAAGATCCACGCCGCCGACCTCGCGGATGACGAGGCGGAACGGCAGGTTCGTGTATCCCGCCAGTGGCGAGAGAAACAGATTCGAACCCAGTTCAAGTTTTCCGAGCCGGAACATGGCGCTGGCAATGTCGCGCAAATGCGCGCGCGCGGCAAAGCGAAACTCTTACCGTCTCTCGTAAGCGCGCCGCAATTCATCGGGCGAAGCGCCGAGGAAATAACGCGCCGTCACGATGCCCATCCGCCAGTAAGTGCGCAGCACGCCGCGCTCGTGGAAACGCCGTGCGCTCGTGCGGACGACGCTCCTCGCGAGCGCAACGCGACCCCGCGGGAGCAGGTGTTTGAGCAGCTCGTATTCCTCCATGAGCGGCACGTCCGGCACACCGCCGATTGCTTCCAGCACATCGCGCCGGATGAACATCGCCTGATCGCCCAGCATGCGGGAAAAGAAAAACCAGCGCAGCCAGCAGCGCGCGCGTGAACCGCGCATGAGCGGATGGGGATCACGGAAACGTTTGTAAAATCCGCCTGCGACCACTCGCGTGTCGGTGAAGCATTCGAGCGCGGCGCGGCCGGCTTCCGGCGGCAGCCACGTATCGGCGTGAAGCAGCAGCACCACATCGCCTCGCGCCTGTTGCGCGCCGAGTCGGAGTTGGCGGCCTCGGCCCGGTTCGCAGGGAAGCACGATGCAGCCGTGCGCGGCGGCGAGGTCGCGCGTGGCATCCGCACTGCCGCCATCGACGAGAATGATTTCGCAGACCTCCGGCACAGCGCGGGCGCGCAAGAGGGTTTCAGAAATCTCCGCCGCCTCATTGAGCGCGGGGATGACGACGGAAATGGACTGCGGCACTTTCATCCGCAGCAACGTTCAAACTTTCTTCAGTGGCGAGTACGCGCCGAAATCCTGGAAGAACCATTTCTTGGCGAGGCGATAGGCGAGGCTTTTCTCGGGGACTTCTTCGACCTGATTCCATTGCGAAGGGCGCGGGCGCATCGCTTCGAGCTCAACCATCGCCGTCTTGCGCGCGGTGCCATCGACGGCGCCGTGACGCTCCACAATCTGCTTCACCAAGTCCGGCCTCTCGAGCATCACGCAGCCGCGGGTGGTGCTGGAAATCGTCTCGCGGAAATCTTTCAGGTACGCCGACTGCGTGAACACATCGCGGATGTGGCGCTTGTCGCGAATGTTCTCCTTCGCGAACTGGATGATCGGGCACGGCTCGATGTCGCCCCACGGACTGATGTGATGGCTGATGCCGGTGGCCAGCGGACAGAGCGCCTGACCATCGTGCTGATAATAGGCATCGATGAGGACGATCGGTTTTTTGACGCGCATCTCGACGACGAATTTGCGCGTCTTGAGTTGCTGCGCGGGCGTGAGGCAAAGCTGCTCGTTCGGCTGCGGACCGACGGGCCGGTAGGTGTGATACCACGCGTACATCGCGCCCATCTCGATGAGCCGGTCGAGCCATTCCTCGCGCAGCAGATCATCGAAATTCGTCTGGCAAAGACTCGTCGCCACGCCCGTGAGCAGCTTGTGGTCGAGACAGCGTTGCAGCCCGGCCATGGATTTGCTGAGCACATCGGATTTGCCGCGACGCTGGTCGCTGATGATCTCCGTGCCTTCGATGGAAACGAGCGGCGTGACGTTTCCCATGCGCCGCATCTGCGCGGCGAGTTCGTCGGTGATAAACTGGCCGTTGGTGAAAATCTGGAAGTAACAATCGGGATGCTGTTCGAGAATATCGAGCAGTCCTTTGTACATGAACGGCTCGCCGCCGAGGATGCCGAAGAACGTGTTGCCCGCCTCGCGCGCTTCGCGGATGAGCCGGTGCAAATCTTCCGCAGGGATTTTCTCAGACTTCGCCGCGACATCCACCCAGCAACCTTGACAGCGCAGGTTGCAACTATTGAGCACGGAGATGTAGAGGAACGGAGGGAAATATTCGCCGCGCTTGAGGTCGCGCTTGAAACGCATCACCGAACGCATGCCGCCCCAGCCCAGATTGATGGCGGCCTTGGCGACCAGTCGCTTGTCCGTTTCCAAAAGAAGCCGCTTGGCCATTCGCAGATACATGGAACGCACTATAATCACGGGAGCACGCAACACAACTGCGGAGACGAGAGAGAGTGCGCGGCTGTTTCTTGGTGGTTCGGTGCGTGGATTTCGATTAACGTTCCGCCGTGAGCCAGCCGCAGCAAACTTCTCCCACGACTCTCGCCGTGAGCGGAATGACCTGCGCAAATTGTGCGCGGCGCGTGAGCCAGTCGCTGCAAACGGTGCCGGGCGTGAGCAGCGCGGAAGCGGACGCCGCCAGTGGTCGCGCCGTGGTGACGTGGGCGGCGGGGAACACGCCGGACAATGATGCGCTCATTCGCGCCGTGCAGAGCGCCGGTTACACAGCCGCATTGCAACGCGCCGCTGCGAATCACGAACATTCCCACGCCGACGGCTGGAAACAGAATCTCATTCTCGGCAGCGCACTGACGCTGCCGCTCATGTTCGGCGAATGGCTGCTCGGTTTTGGTCACGAGGCATGGTTTCACAAACTGGCATTCGTGCAGGCGGGCATCGTGCAGATCATTTGCGGTGCGCGATTCTATCGCGGCGCGTGGCAACAGGCGAAAGTCGGCGCGTCGAACATGGACACCCTCGTCGCGCTCGGCACCACCACCGCATTCGGCTACAGCGTCTGGCAGCTTTTCACCGGCGCGAGCGGCCACCTTTTTTTCATGGAAGCCGCGGCGACCCTCACGCTCATCAGCCTCGGCCACTGGCTTGAAGCGCGGATCTCGCAGAAGGCCACGGCTGCCTTGCGCGGCCTGATGGAACTGGCGCCGCAGACAGCCTGCCGCATCGATGGCGGAGGTGTTGAAACCGTTGTGCCCATCGCCGAGCTGCGCGCGGGCGATGGCATCGTGCTCCGCCCCGGCGACCGTGTGCCGACCGATTGCGAAGTGGTTGATGGCGCGTCTGCCGTGGATGAATCGATGCTCACGGGTGAATCGTTGCCGGTGGAGAAAGCGACGGGCGCAAAACTTTTTGGCGGCACCACCAACACCAATGGCCGGTTGACGGCGCGCGTCACCGCCACCGGCGAAGCCACCGCGCTGGCACACATCATTGCCGTCGTCCGCCGCGCGCAATCGAGCCGTGCGAACATCCAGCGACTCGGCGACCGGGTGAGCAACATCTTTGTGCCCATCGTTGTCGGAGTGGCGATTGGCACTGGACTATTGTGGTGGCTGGAGCCCGACAAAGCACTCGCTTCGCACAACGCGCTCTCAAAATTTCTCTGGCCAGCAGCGATTGATGAAACGCTCGGCGCGGTCACGCTTGCCATCGTTCACATGTGCGCCGTGCTCATCGTGGCCTGCCCGTGCGCGATGGGCCTCGCGACGCCCGCAGCGATCATGGCCGGCACGAATGCTGCCGCGCGCCGCGGCATTTTGATCCGTGACGGGATGGCGCTTGAGAAGGCAGGAAAAATCAACGCCGTGCTTTTTGACAAAACGGGCACACTCACCCAAGGCAATCCGACGGTGGTAGCCAGCGAAGAATTGCGGCCGGCCAATCAGCGCGCGCAGTCCATCGCATCCGTCGCTGCCGAATTGGCAAAACCTTCGGCGCATCCGCTCAGTCAGGCGCTCGTTCGCCACGGCGAAGTTGCGGCAGAAGCGAGGCTCACATTTTCTGACTGGCGCGAATGGCGCGGCGCGGGCGTGCAGGCCAGTTGCGAGGGCGAAATCTGGCGGCTGGGTTCCATCGCGTGGCTCGCCGAATCAAAAGTGGATCTCGCCGCTGGCCGAGCCTTCATCGACGAACACAGCGAGCGCGGCGCGACGCTGCTGGGCATTTCGCAGGGAACGCAACTCGCGGGCTTGATCGCCCTGCGCGACCGGCTGAAGGAAGGCGCAGGCGAAGTCGTGTCGCGCCTGATGCGGCAGGGACTGGCCGTGCATCTGGTGACGGGCGACAACGCACGGACTGCAGCGGCCATCGCACGCGAGGCGGGAATTCCCGAGGCGAATGTGCACGCGCAAATCCGGCCCGAAAGAAAAGCCGAACTGGTAGCCGGTCTGCAAGCGCGGGGCAACCGCGTGGCTTTCGTCGGCGACGGGATTAACGACGCGCCGGCGCTGGAACAGGCCGACCTCGGCATCGCCGTGAGTCGCGCAAGCGACGTGGCTCGCGAGGCGGCGGACATCATCCTGCTCACCTCCGACGTGCAGGCGATTCCCGAAGCCATCGGACTGGCGCGAGCCACGCTGCGCGTCATCAAACAGAATCTTTTCTGGGCGTTCTTTTACAACGCCGCGGCGATCCCGCTCGCCGCGCTCGGTTTCCTCGCGCCAGTCGTCTGCGCGGCGACGATGGCCTGCTCCGACCTCGTCGTCATCGGCAACGCGCTGCGCCTGCGAAACTGGAAAGAGTGAACGATTGAAGCTAGTCCAGTTTCCGGTCTTGGCATGAATCGCGCGCGACGGTAGAAACACCCCATGAAATCTCTCTGGCTGGCTTTATTATTGAGTGGCGTGGCGGGAGCGGAACAGGCGGCGGAAAAATCCACGGCACTTTCCGACGGCAAGACTTTCGCCGGTTGGGTCGGTGATACGGCGAAGACGTGGCGCATTGTGGATGGCGCATTCGTCGGCGGTACGTTGACGGACAAAGTTCCGCGCAACGAATTCCTTCGCACCACGCGGCCGTACACGAACTTCGTTCTTCGACTTCAGTTCAAGCTCATCGGCACGGAAGGCTTCGTGAATGGCGGCGTGCAGGTGCGCAGCGAACCGGCGAAGAATCCGCCCAACGAAATGGTCGGCTATCAGTGCGACATCGGCGAGGGCTGGTGGGGCGCTCTCTACGATGAGTCCCGCCGCAACAAGGTGCTCATCAAGCCCGACGCGGCGGACGTGGCGAAGGCCGTGAAGAAGGGTGAGTGGAACACGTACGAGATCCGCTGCGAAGGCCGGCGCATTCAGACGTGGATCAACGGCGTGAAGATGATTGATTACACCGAGGCGGACGAGAAACTGCCGCAGCACGGGCTTATCGGCCTGCAAGTGCACGGCGGCGGAAAAAGCGAAGCGTCGTACAAGGACATCCGGATCACTGAACTACGTTGACGCTGCGGCGCCCGAGGTCTGCAGCTTGCTTGCGGCGGCTTCCCATTCAGCGGTCACTTGCTCGAGGCTAGCTTGAGCGGCGGACAATTCGCGGTTGAGATGTTGCGCGCGTCCAGCCTTCTGATACGTCTCCGGGTTTTCCAACTCGCCAGAAATATCGGCGATCTGATTTTCGTAAGTGGCGATGTCCTTCTCAAATTTTGCGACGCGCTGTTGCTGCTCTTGGCGTTCGCGTGATGACGATGGGCGGTGGGCGGGCTTGTCGCGTTTCGACTCTTTCTTTTCGCTGGCAGGTTTTGCGGGGGTGGGATTGGCGCCCGCCGTCAGCGCGGCACGTGCGGAGGTGGCGGCGGTTTTGTCGAGGTAGTATTGGTAGCCGCCGGGATAATGAACCAGTGCGCCCGCGCGGACGTGCGTGACGTGATTGGCCAATTCACGGATGAAATAAACGTCGTGGCTGATGAAAATGAGAGTGCCTTCGAACTGCTTCAATGCGCCGAGCAGGGCATCGATGCTCGGCATGTCCAAATGCGTGGTCGGCTCGTCCATCAAAAGCAGATTCGGCGGATCGAGCAAAAACTTCACAAGAGCCAGCCGGCTCTTTTCGCCACCACTGAGCACGGAGACTTTTTTGTAAACGTCGTCGCCACGGAAAAGAAATGAACCGAGGACGTTGCGGACGGATTGTTCGGTGACGCGCTGCGGCGTATCGAGCGCCTCTTCAAACACCGTGCGGCTCGCTTGCAAAACTTCTGTGCGATATTGCGAGAAGTAACCTGATTTCACGTTGTGGCCCAATTCGAGGGTGCCGGCTTGGGGCGCAAGAACGCCGGCAAGAATTTTGAGCAGCGTGGATTTGCCCGCACCGTTCGGGCCGACGAGCACCGTGCGCTCGCCGCGCTGCGCCTCGAAATCAAGATTCTCGTAAACGACATTGGTGCCGTAGGCTTGGCGGACGCCTTCGAGCCGGATGACGCGCTGGCCGCTGCGCTGCGGTTGTGGGAAACGGAAGTGAACGGTTTTCTCCGCGCCTTCGGGAGCGTCGGCCATCTCTTCGCGGATGCGCTCGATCTGTTTGCGTTTGCTTTGGGCCTGTGAGGCTTTGCTGGCTTTGGCGCCGAAGCGATCGGCAAATTCCTGGAGCTGGTCGATTTTTTTCTGGGCGTTTTTGTGCGCGGAGAGCTGTTGCTGTTCGTGGGCGGCGCGCTGGATGAGGTAATTGTCGTAGTTGCCTTGCCAGCGATAGACGCGGCTGCGCCGGATTTCGACAATGCCGGTGACGAGGTGATTGAGAAACTCGCGATCGTGCGAAATCATCAAAATCGCACCGGGGTAGTGTTCGAGATAATCCTGAAACCAGAGCAACGCATCGAGGTCGAGATGGTTTGTCGGTTCGTCGAGCATCAGCAAATCCGGTTCCTGCACCAGCAGCCGCGCCAGATAAGCGCGCATGACCCAGCCGCCGCTCATCTCTTTGGCGGGGCGATCGAAATCCGTCTCGCGAAAACTCAGGCCGTGCAGAATGTGCTTGGCCTTGGGCTCGAGCTGATAACCGCCCAACTCAACGAAACGCTGCAGCACCTCGTGATAATCATCGGACTCGTGGTCGTGGCCGGCATCGAACGCTTTCATGCGCCGTTGCAATTCGACCATCTCCGGAGTGATGCCGACGGCCAATTCCAGAACGGTCTCGTTACCGGCGGGAGCGCTTTCCTGCGGCAGGTAGCCGAGAGTGACGCCGCGTTGAAATGAAATTTCGCCCTCATCGGCCGACTCCGTTCCGAGGATGAGATTGAAGAGCGTGGATTTGCCAGCGCCGTTGGGACCGACAAGCCCGAGCCGATCTGTGCGATTGATCTGCTGCGTTACCTCGCTAAAAAGCGTACGGCCACCATAACTTTTACTGAGTTCCGAAAGCGTCAACATACAAAAGCGGGGACTGTGCGTATTATGCGCCCACAGAGCAAGCGATGATTTTATTTGGAGACAGGCTGAGAAGTTTTGAAGGCGGTGGCCGGGCGCGGGCGTCATCAGAGAAGCGGGATGGCTGAGCTTGCCCTTTGTTCGGTGCGCTGGCAATGTAAGGGCACTACATCGGGAAGCGTTCTTCGAGTTGGAATGAATTTCAGGGTCAAATTATTGATGGCTTTTTTGGCGGCGGTGGCCACGGTTTCGGGAGTCACTTTGTGGCTCACGCAAAGCCGTGTCGTGCTGACTTACGACCGGCTGTTCCAGCAACATGCGGCGGCGCAGATCGCTTATTTGCCGCAGGAACAGGAAGCGCGGTTGGGGGTGGCGCGACAAAAGAGTGCCGAATTCACCACGCAATCCGCAGTTCGGCTGGCGATGTCGCAGCGAAATTCGGGGCGACTTTATCAACTGGCGCATCTGCAACTTCAGCGCGTGCTGGCCGAGGAATTTCAAAGACTGCACGAGGAGTTGGGAGAGGATGATGCGCGCAAGATCCGTGATGAGGCGCGCGCCCAAATGTCGATCACGTTGAGGGAATGGGCGACGCGCATCACGGGTGACAGCCCATTGCCAGCCGCCAAATTTGGAGCGTCGCTGTTGACGGGCGATATGGCAGGGATGTCCACCGCCGCACAGCGTGAGATCAAAGTGAGGCTGGCTGGCGAGATCGACAAAATGGCGAAAGTATTCGAGAGGCCGGGCGCCACCAATTCTTCAGGAACCGGAATGGCAAAGACAACCGCCGTGCCGAGGCCAGCCGCTGCGGCCATCCGCTTTGGCGACACTCCTGCGGAATCGGAGCCGAGGCCGAAAATGCCGGGCGCGCGGACAGCATCGTACATGATTTTTATCGATGCAGAGGGCCAAGCGTTGCCGGCACCGCATCGGGCAGAGAGTTTTTTTGACACCGCATTTCGTCGGGCGTTCCGGTTGAGAATGGGCGAGCTGGCGCAATCATTGGCGCAAACCGACTCGCAACAGGTGGGCTACGTGCATCTGGAAATCGGGCGAGCGGGACATTTGGTGGAGACAATCTCGACCCCGGTTCATGACGAGGACGGGTCGAAGATAGTGGGGACGCTGGTGCTGGGATTTCCGTTTCAGGAACGCGGCGAAGAGAGAATCAATGAAGTCAGCGCAATGAAGAGCGGCATTTGGGGCGATGGACGGCTGCATTCTTGGACAATTCCAGCGGCCACACAGCGGCAATTATCCCCAATGCTCTCTCTGAATATTGGCGAGGACAAAGTCGCGCATTCGCTGCCGCTGGTGCAATTGGATGGAGTGCCGCACAGGGTGTTTGTGGCGCCGATGAATGCGGGATCGAAACTGCCGGTGGCTTACAAAGTGGGCTTGTATTCTTGGGCTGACACGTTGACGGGCATGCAAGAATTGCGCAGCCAGATATTTTTCATCGCTGGCGTACTGGCATTGATCTCCATCGCACTGAGCTGGGCTCTCTCGATCAATTTGGCGCGGCCATTGAGGAGCCTGACTGGCGCGGCACGACAGATCAAAAATGGGAATTACGATGTGCGCCTTCCGCAGCGGTCGGGCGATGAGATGGGGCAATTGGCAGCGGCGTTCAATGACATGGCCGAAGGGCTGGCCATGCGAGACAAGTACAAGGACGTGCTTAACAAAGTGGTCGATCCCGATGTGGCTGCGGAGATGATGAAGGGCGAATTGGGATTGGGCGGCGAGACAAAGGTGGTCACGATCCTGTTTTGCGACATTCGTGAATTCACCTCGCTCACGGAGCCGATGACGCCCGAACAAACCATCGTCTTGCTCAATGAACACATGACGGCACTCACGCGTGTGGTGGATGAGCACAACGGCGTGGTCGATAAATTCGTCGGCGATTTATTGATGGCTGTTTTCGGAACGCCGCACAGCAAAGGCAACGACGCCGAGAACGCCGTGCGTTGCGCCCGGCAAATGGTTCTTGAGCGGCACCGCATGAACGCGCGCGCCAAAGACCCGGTGAAAATCGGCGTCGGCATTGCCACGGGCGAAGTGCTCGTCGGCTGCATGGGGTCGAAAGATCGGTTGAGTTACACCGTCATCGGTCAGCGCGTGAATCTGGCGTCGCGGCTATGCGATCAAGCGGGCTGCATGGAAGTGATCATCGACCAAACCACCAAAGAACGGATCGGCACGCCAATTCCATTGTGCGAATTGCCGCCGGTTCAACTCAAAGGATTTCCCGAGTCGATGCCTGCGTATCGCGTCCTCATCCAATCGCAAGCCGTGTCACAGGCTTAATTCTTCAGCTGCGCCGCTTCGGATTCGGGTATTGCCGCCAAGCGATTTTTTTGTTAAGTTTCGGTGACTAATCCCAGAACATCAAACGTCGAACAAGCGGACCGAAAGGCAAATGCGGCTATGTTGAAAGTCATTGGATCAGCCCACAAACTGTGCGACGGCGTAACGCGCCGCAATTTTTTGAGGATCGGCTCGCTCGGCCTCGGCGGAATGGCCTTGCCGCAATTGCTCCGTGCGGAGGCAAAAGCAGGCACACGACTTGGCCACAAAGCCGTGATCATGATTTTTCTTCCGGGCGGCCCCTCGCATCAGGACATGTTCGATCTGAAGCCGGACGCACCGAGTGAATTTCGCGGCGCTTTCAATCCCATCAACACCAATGTCGATGGCATCCAGATTTGCGAGCACCTGCCGAAGATGGCCAAGCTGATGGACAAGTGCTCGATCATCCGCTCCATGGTGGGCGCGACAGGCAGTCACTACGCCTTTCAGTGCAACACCGGCCGCACAGAAAGAAATCAACCGCCGGGCGGATGGCCTTCAATCGGCTCAGTGCTCTCGAAAATTGGCGGTGGCACCAATCGCGACATCGTGCCCTTCATTGGGCTTGCGCCGAAAATGGGACATGCGCCGTGGTCTGACAACGGCGTGTCCGGATTCCTCGGGCCTGCCCACGCGCCATTCCAGCCCAACAAAGGCGGCGGCATGGAAGACATGGTGCTCAACGGCGTCACACTCGACCGTCTCTCCGACCGCAAATCTTTACTCTCGAGCTTCGACCGTTTCCGTCGAGACGCCGACCAAAGCCGGCTCATGGAAGGACTGGACGTTTTCAACGAACAGGCATTGGGCGTGCTGACCTCCAGTCGCCTGATGGACGCGCTCGATGTTTCGAAGGAAGATCCGACGGTGCGCGCGAGTTACGGCAAGGGCGACTCAAAGAATCGTGATGATGGCGGGCCGAAATTGATGGAACAATTTCTTGCTGCCCGGCGATTGGTTGAAGCCGGTGCGCGTTGCGTGACGCTCGCCTTCAGCCGCTGGGATCATCACGGCGACAACTTCGGCGCGCTGCGTCAGGATTTACCGTTGCTTGATCAAGGGTTGAGCGCGCTGATTACGGACATTCACCAGCGTGGGTTGGACAAGGATGTGTCGGTGGTTGTTTGGGGCGAGTTTGGTCGCACGCCCAAGATCAACAACGGCGCAGGGCGCGATCACTGGCCGAATGTTTCCTTCGCGCTGCTTGCTGGCGGCGGCTTGAGGCACGGACAAGTTATCGGTTCGACCGACCGCATTGCCGGCGAGGCAGTGGATCGTCCGGTCAAATTCGGCGAAGTATTCGCGACGCTTTATCACGGCCTTGGCATCGATGTGCACAAGACCAATGTCAACGACCTCAGCGGCCGCCCGCAGCATTTGGTCGATGCCGACTGCCCGCCAATGCGCGAGCTAATATGAACATCTGAATCACCAGGAAGCACCGTCCGTCGTTCCGAAATAAAACAGACAACCCAAAACCACGTATGTTGACAATCCTCGGTAAAAACCAGTCGTTCTGCGACGGAGTGTCGCGGAGAAACTTCCTCAAAGTGGGCGCGCTCGGAATGGGCGGTATGGGGCTGGCTGATCTGCTTCGAGCAGAATCCCAGTCTGGCATTCGAAATGGCCACAAGGCCATCATCATGATTTATCTGCCGGGCGGGCCGTCGCACACCGACATGTACGACATCAAGGAAAACGCGCCGAAGGAATTCCGTGGCGACTTTTCTGCCATCTCGACGAAAGTGCCCGGAGTGCGCATCTGCGAGCATCTGCCGAATGTCGCGGCCAACTTCGACAAATTTGTGGCGCTCCGCACGGTCGTGGGTCAGGCCGACGATCACAGCTCATTCAGCTGCATGACCGGCCGCAACAAGCGCGAACAGCAGCCTCCAGGAGGTTGGCCGTCCATCGGCTCGACGCTCTCCAAATTGAAAGGACAAGGACTTTACGGTACGCCTCCGTATGTGGCCGTATCTGGCAGCTCGGCAGGAATGCCCGGCTTCCTCGGCGGCGCGAATGCGGCCTTTTCACCCAGTGGCCGCGGTCGGGCGGACATGACGCTTAACGGCGTCACGCTGGATCGTCTGGACGATCGCAAATCGCTCCTTTCGAGCTTCGACACCTTCCGTCGCGATGTGGACGGCTCCGGAAAAATGACCGGCATCGACGCATTCAATGATCAGGCGTTCGATGTGATCACGTCCAGCAAGATGCTCAAGGCGCTGGAATCGTCTAAAGAACCCACACAATCCGCCAAGCGCTACGAAGCCGGCAAAGGCCGTCGACTGACAGACTTCTTGGTCGCCCGCAGGCTTGTAGAGGCCGGCGCGCGCTTCGTCACGCTGAACTTCGGCGGCTGGGATTCGCACAGCAACAACTTCCGCACGCTCTCAAACCAATTGCCAGAATTGGACAGAGGCGTTTCGGCCATCGTTCAGGATTTGCACGAGCGCGGCATGGAAAAAGATGTGACGGTCGTTGTGTGGGGCGAATTTGGCCGCACACCGCGCGTCAACATGAATTCCGGACGCGATCACTGGTCGCGAGTCATGGGCGCATTGATTGCGGGCGGCGGCATGAAGACCGGTCAGGCAATCGGCGAAACCGATCGCGTGGGCGGCGAGCCGGCCAGCCGGCCTGTTCACATCGCTGAAGTGTTCGCCACGCTCTATAACAACGTGGGGATCGACGCGAATAAGACGACCGTTCAGGACTTGTCGGGGCGGCCGCAGCACCTGGTCAGTCACGGTTACGGACCGATCCGCGAGTTGATTTAGTTGGCGGAAAACAACACGCGTGGCCGACGGAGAGCTTTCGTCGGCCAGCGTCGTTTAATAGAACAACGACTATGCTGAGAATATACGGCAAGAGATCGCGGTTTTGCGACGGGTTGTCGCGGCGCAATTTCCTTCAAGTGGGCGGCTTGGCGATGGGCGGCCTCGCTCTGCCGCAATTATTGCGCGCCGAATCGGCGGCGGGTTCAGCCCAACGGCAGAAAGCCATCATCATGGTTTATCTGCCGGGCGGCCCATCCCACACAGACATGTGGGATATCAAAGAACAAGCGCCCAAAGAATATCGCGGTGACTTTTCTGCCATCGATACCAACGTGCCCGGCATTCGCATTTGCGAACATTTCCCGCGAGTGGCGCGCATGTTCGATAAATTCGTGGCCGTTCGATCTACCATCGGACAAACGGAAGTTCATGAACCATTTGACTGCATGACGGGACGCTCGCGCCTGCGCCCGATGCCATCGGGAGGCTGGCCCAGCATCGGTTCGGTGATGAGCAAATTGCAGGGTACAGGCAATAATGGAGCGCCTGCGTATATGGATCTCAACGGCCACGCCGTTGGGCCAGGATTTCTGAGCACGCCTTACAAGGCATTTGCCCCCGGTGGCGAAGGCCGCACGGATTTGACGCTCAACGGCATCAATGCAGACCGTCTGGAAGATCGCAAGGGACTGCTCGTGAGCTTGGATCGGATGCGGCGCGACGCCGACACCTCACGCAAGATGGAGGGATTCGACGCGTTCAATCAGCAGGCATTTGGCGTCATCACATCCACCCGATTGGTCGATGCGTTGGATCTGAAAAAGGAAGATCCCAAGGTGCTCGAGCGATACAAGACGCCGGGAGACCAAGTGCAATCATTTTGCACAGCGCGGAGATTGGTGGAGGCTGGCGCGCGCTTTGTCACCCTTAGTTGGGGCGGTTGGGATACGCATGAAAACAATTTTACCCATTTGAAAAACCAATTGCCACAGTTGGACATCGGGCTGAGCGCGTTGGTGGGCGACTTGGCGGACCGAGGCATGCTCAACGACGTGACCGTCGTGGTTTGGGGCGAGTTCGGTCGCACGCCGCGCGTGAATTCCAACGCCAATCCCGGCCGCGACCATTGGCCGCGCGTGATGGGAACATTGCTGGCTGGCGGCGGCATGAAGACCGGTCAGATCATCGGCGCTACCGACCGCGAAGGCGGCGATGCAAGCGACCGCCCAGTTCACATTCAGGAAATCTTCGCCACGATGTATCGCAACATCGGCATCGATGCAAACGAGACAACCATCACCGATCTCTCCGGCCGCCCGCAATTCTTGGTCGACCAAGGAATGCAACCCATCAAAGAACTCATTTAGCAACAGAACCATTATGAAGAACCAAACACTCGCGATATGGATGGCCCTTGTATCCGCAGTCGCATTGCAGGCCGCTCCGGCGGATTTGGGCAAGCCCGTCGAACTGCAATTGCAGGCGCAGGCAGGCCAAGACGGAAAAGCGATCAAGATGATTGGCGCGGACAGTCGCCAGCAACTTGTGGCCACCGCAAAATTTGCGGGCGGCTCGCTGCGTGATTACGCCCGCGAAGTCAGCTACACATCGGCGCCCGCTGGCATCGTGCAAGTGGATGCGCAGGGATTGGTCACGCCGCTGGCCGATGGCACGGCGACCATCACCGCCAAGAGCAAAGAGGGATTGCAGTCAGCGCTCAGCATTCAAGTTGAGAAGGCGAAGGAACATCTGCCCATCAATTTCGCAAATCAAATCGTCCCCATCTTCACCAAGGCCGGCTGCAACAGCGGCGGATGCCACGGAAAATCGGGCGGCCAAAACGGATTCCGCCTCTCGCTGCTCGGCTTCGAGCCGCAGGAAGACTACGAATATCTCGTCAAGGAATCGCGCGGACGCCGGTTGAGCCCTGCCGCACCCGAGCAGAGCTTGCTCGTGCAAAAAGCCGCCTCCATCATTCCGCACGGCGGCGGCAAACGAGTGGAGCCGGGTTCGTACGATTACAAACTGCTCGTGCGCTGGATTGGATTGGGCGCCCCGCTCGGCAATGAAACAGACCCGAAAATTGCGAGCATCGAGGTGTTCCCCAAATCGCGCACGCTGGCGATGGGAAAAGAGCAGCAGTTGACGGTGACGGCGGTGTACTCCGACGGTAGCCGGCAGGATGTGACGCACGCGGCCGTTTACGAAGCGAACGACAAAGAAGTCGGCGAAGCGCAGGCTGACGGAAAACTAAAGCTATTTGACCAGCCCGGCGACGTGGCTGTGATGGTTCGTTATCAGGCGAAAGTCGGCGTGTTTCAGGCCACGGTTCCGCTCGGTGCGCCCGTCGCAAAACTGCCTGCCGCCCGCAATTTCATTGATGAAATTGTGTTCCGAAAACTGGTGTCCGTCGGAATGCCCGCCTCGGATATTTGTGACGACGCAACATTTCTGCGGCGCACTTCGCTGGACATTGCTGGGCGATTGCCGACGGGTGAAGAATCCCGCGAATTTCTCGCGAGCAAAGACCCCGCCAAGCGCGATCGCTGGGTAGATACACTGCTGGCCAGCACGGATTACGCGGATTTCTTTGCCAACAAATGGGCGGCGCTGCTCCGCAACAAGCGCGAAAACGTCAATCACACACGCGGCACCTTCGCGTTCCACGGCTGGATTCGCGACAGCTTCGCGGCGAACAAACCGTACGACCAATTCGCACGCGAGATTTTGGCGGCATCCGGCGACATGACGCAGAACCCGGCAGTGGCGTGGTATCGTCAGGCGAAAACAGCGCAGACGCAGATGGAGGACACAGCGCAACTCTTCCTCGGCACGCGTTTGCAATGCGCCCAGTGCCACCATCATCCGTACGAAAAATGGAGTCAGCAGGATTACTACAGCTTCACCGCGTTTTTCTCGCAAGTGGCCCGCAAGCCCGGCGCGATGCCCGGCGAGGAAGTTGTTTTCCATCGTCGCGGCGTAGCTCGCACGACGAACAAGAAAAACAATCAGTCCGTTGCCCCAGCGGGACTCGGAGAGAAACCGCTGGACGATCTCAGCGCTGATGATGACCCGCGACAGGCGTTGGCCGATTGGATGGCGCAACCCTCGAACCGGTTTTTTGCGCACACGCTCGTGAACCGTTACTGGAAACATTTCATGAACCGCGGCCTTGTGGAGCCGGAAGACGACATGCGTGAAACCAACCCGGCCATCAATCCCGAGCTGCTGGATAGTCTGGCGCAGAACTTCATCAAGACGGGTTTTGACATGAAGGGGCTGATTCGCGCCATTTGCACATCCACGACGTACCAGCTCAGCGCAGTGCCCAACGAACACAACGCGCGCGACCGCCACTACTTCGCCCGCTATTATCCCAAGCGCCTCACGGCCGAAGTGTTGTTTGATTCTGTTGATCGCATCACGGGCTCGCAAAGCGCATTCGATAGTCTGCCAGCGGGAACGCGCGCCGTGCAGTTGCCCGATAACAGCTATAACGCGTCCAGCTACTTCCTCACCGTGTTCGGCCGGCCCGATTCCTCCAGTTCCTGCGAATGCGAGCGTTCATCGGATGCCAGCCTTGCGCAGAGCCTCCATCTGCTCAACTCGCGCGACATCCAGACGAAACTTGCCGCATCGACCGGCACGGCTGCGCGACTGGCCAAGGACACGCGACCCGATGAAGAGCGCGTTCGCGAGTTGTATCTCATGGCGTTCTCGCGCGAGCCCGGTACCAGCGAAGTGACGCTCGCCACCGAACACATCAAGAAAAAGACAGCCGATAAAAAAGACGCAGCCGCCGCGGCCGCCAAGCAGGAAGCCTTCGAGGACGTGATCTGGGCGCTATTCAACACAAAAGAATTTTTGTTCAATCACTAAGAAAATTCTCGTGGCGAACAGCAAAAAAGAATTGATCGGCTGCGACGATTTCCATCGCGCTCTCCGGATGGATCGGCGCGGGTTTGTCCGCTCAGGCGCGCTGAGTTTGGCTGGACTGACCCTTCCGAAGCTGTTGCAGATGGAAGCGACGGCAAATCCAGCAAAGGTATCGCGCGACAAATCGGTCATCATCCTATGGATGCGCGGCGGGCCGAGCCAGCATGAGACGTGGGATCCAAAGCCGTTTGCTCCGGCAGAATATCGCGGAGCCTTTTCTGCGATGCCAACGAAAGCGCCGGGCATCCAGATTTGCGATCTGTTGCCGATGTGCGCGAAGGTGATGGACAAGTTTTCCGTCATCCGCAGCCTTCACCACACCGATGCCGGCCATTCGACAGGTGACCAGATTCTCTTCACAGGCTATCCATCGGGGCCGCCGAGCGAGGCAGAGGGCGCGGGCAACATACGTCCAAGCTGTGGCTCCATCGTCGCGCGCCAGTTGCAACATCTCAACACGCAGTTGCCCGCGTATGTGGCGATCCCCAGAATAGTTCCGGGCACTGGGCCTGCCTATCTGGGCAAAGCGTACAGCCCGTTCGAGACACAAGCCGACCCAGCCATTGACGGGCCGTTCAACGTGCCTAATTTCAAGCTGGCCGATGGGATTGATCTGCATCGAATGGTCGAGCGGCGATCGTTGATGGGCAGCTTCGACAATATTCGTCGCGACATCGATGCGAGCAAACAAATGGAGACGTTCGACCGTTTTCACGAGCGCGCGTTTGATATTTTGACAAGCAGCAAGGCGCGCTCGGCTTTCGATTTGGATGCAGAGCCACGAGCCGTGCGCGAGCGATATGGATTCATGCCGCGATACGAAGCGCCGACTCCCGATCGCTGTGGAGTGCCTGCCTGGAGCCAGCGAATTTTATTGGCGCGGCGACTTGTGGAAGCGGGCGTCCGGCTCGTGACAGTGGACGTGCGTTGGTGGGACACACATGTAAAAGGCTACGAGTCGATGCGCGATGGCTTTCTCCCGCGTTGGGACAAAGCGTACAGCGCGCTGATTGAAGATTTGCACCAGCGCGGAATGCTGGATTCAACCATGGTGATCGCATGGGGAGAATTTGGCCGCACGCCAAAGGTGAATTCCACTGGCGGCCGCGATCATTATCCCAACGTCTTCAGCGCAGCCATGGCAGGTGGTGGTATCAAAGGCGGCCGCGCCATTGGTTCGTCCGACGCATTGGGCGCCGAGCCATCCGACCGGCCGGTGAAGCCGCAGGAAGTGCTTGCGACCATGTATCGTCATCTGGGCATCGATACTTCAGCGCAGTATGCCGATCACGCCGGGCGTCCTCACCCAGTGCTCCCATTTGGAGCGCCGATTACGGAATTATTCTGAAGCTGGGCCAGCCCCGTTTCGTCTCCAAAGTGAACCGATGAGGAAAATTATGAGCCAACGAACCGACCGTAGATCGCGAGCGAAGACCGCTGTTGTGCGGACACTCACCGTGTTGGGCCTGATATGGGCCGGTGCGGCCAGCGCGGAACTGCCCGCGGCGCGACTGACTTCTGTTTTCCCGCCGGGAGCCAAGCAGGGAACGGCTGTGGAAGTCACCATCGCCGGAACGGATTTGGATGATGTCAGTCAGCTTCTCTTTTCTCATCCGAGCATTGTGGCGAAGCCGAAGCTCGACGCTGCTGGCAAGCCCGAGGCAAACAAATTTGTTGTGACGATCGCTGCCAACGCGCCGCTGGGCATCCACGACATGCGCGCAGGCGGTGGCCAGTACGGACTTTCCAACGTGCGCACTTTTTCAGTGGGAGATCTGCCGGAGATCATCAGTCCGGCGACGAACCGAACGGGGCTCGCGGCATTTGAAGTCCCCGTTGGCAGCGCGGTGAACGCGCAGGTTTCGGCACGTGAGATCGCCTATTTCAAATTCAATGTGAAGCAAGGTCAGCGAGTTCTCATCGAGGCCGATGCGTTGGGAATTGATTCGCCACTCCAGCCGGTTTTAGTTTTGTTTGATGCCAAAGGACGCGAGTTGGAACGCGACCGGACCGGACATCTGATCGATTTCCGCGCCCCGGCGGACGGCACGTACCTGTTCGGCGTTCACGATTTCGTTTGGCGTGGCGGCGCAGATCAGCTCTGCCGTGTTTCCATTTCATCACGTCCGCGCATTGAGTACATCTTGCCACCCGTTGGCCAGCCGGGCACGACCGGCAAATTCACATTATACGGCCGCAACTTGCCCGGAGGCGCACCCGCGCCGGACATGCTCATCGACGGCAAGCCGCTTGAAAAACTGGTGGTGGATATCGCGCTGCCAGCAGATCCGAAACAGGCGCAGTTGCTGGCGTCGTCGCAGCCGGTCACTCCGCGTGAGGCTGGACTGGACGCGATCGAGTACCGATTGAGCAGCGCGAACGGTGCGTCCAATCCCATTCGCATCGGGTTCGCCGCCGCACCGGTGGTGGCTGAGATTGCGACGCCGAATGACAAACCTGCGCTGGCGCAAAAAGTGACTGTCCCTTGCGAATTTGCCGGCCAGTTTCATCCGCGCGCCGACCGCGATTGGATCACATTTGATGCGAAGGCCGGTGAAGCTTTGTGGCTGGAGATTTATTCCGAGCGGTTGGGCAGTCATTCCAGTCCGTTTTTCCTCATCCAGCGCGTGAAGAAAAACGAGAAAGGCGAGGAGCTTATCAGCGAAGTGAAAGATGTCTCCGGTTCTGAAACGCGAAACACGGGTGCGGATTTTAATGCAGCCAGCGCCGATGGCGAATTCCGCTTTGATGTGAAGGAAGACGGCGTGTATCGCGTGATGATGTACGACCTCTTCAATACCGCCGCTTCAAAACCGGGCAATGTCTACAGGCTGTCCATCCGCAAAGCCGCGCCGGATTTCCGCATCGCGGCGATGGTTTTGCCGCCGCTGGCCATCGCTGCCAATTCGCGCGAGGTGACTCTTTCTTCGGCGACAATCCGTCAGGGAGAATCGTTGCCCGTCAAAGTAGTTGCCTATCGTCGCGATGGGTTTGACGGCGACATCCAAGTGACGCTTACCGGATTGCCGGCCGGAGTGATCGCCAGCTCGGCCATTATTTCAGCAGGCACGCAATCCACCATCGTTTTGCTCAATGCCGGAGCTCAAGCCGCTGAATGGAGCGGGCCTGTGACCATCACCGGCCGCGCACAAATCAACGGGGCAGAAGTGGCGCGCGAGGCGCGATCTGCCGCAGTGTCAGCCTCCTCGTACGACGCGACTGCGCAGCTACCGATTGTGCGCGTGCGGTTGACGAGCGCATTTGTCCTTTCGGTCAACGGCAAGGAAAAAATCCCACTGGAGATCGCGCCGGTTGAATCCAAAGTTTGGGAAACGTCTGTGGCTGGCATCTTGAACATTCCGCTCAAGGTTCAAAACCATGATGGCTTTGAGATCGCCAAGAAACTCAAACTATTCGGGCATCCCGCTGTGGCGACGATCAAGGAAGTCGATGTCGCCGCCAGCAAAAACGACGGCACGCTGGAATTGAATCTCACAACAGGCAAGTTGCCGCCGGGCACGCACGCCCTGTATCTGCGCACTCAGGTAAAAGGAAAATACCGTCGCGTGCCCGAAGCACAAGCCAAGGCGGCCGAGACCACTTCAAAAGACGCCGATAAAATTGCGATTGAACGCATCGCCACACTCAAGGTGGCCACGGATGCGTTTGTCGTCGCCAGCAAATCTTTGACTGATGCGAACACGGCCAAGCAGGCCGCTGAAACTGCGCTCGCCGCGGTCAATGCCGAAGTGCCGAAGGCGCAGGCCGCGTTCGATGCCGCCGACAAGGCATTCAAAGACGCCGAGGTGAAACTGAAAGCGCTGCAGGCCGATGCGACGAAGCCCGCTGCTGAAAAAGATCTGGCTGCCAAAGATGTCGAGGCCAAACGAGCCGTCGTCACTGCGGCAAAAGCGGCTTTGGACAATGCGATCAACGTCAAACAAAAGACTGCACAGACTCAACTGGCGACCGCCACAACGGCGGCCGCTGCGGCCGTCACCCTACAAGCGGCAGGGAAAAAGAAATCTGATGATGCGGCGGCTGAGTCCAAACTCTCCGATGACAAGAAAAAGGTGGCGGCAGATTTTTCGAAGCTCATGACCGAGCGCAGCAAGCCGAAGGATGTCACGCACACTTTTTATTCCGCGCCAATCATTGTCAAAGTGGTTCCAGCACCGATCGAGCTGGCACCCATTGCGGCGCCTGCGCCACTCAAAGCCGGAGAGAAGATTGAGATCAAGGTTTCCATCAAACGGCTGTTTGGCTTCAATGAGCCGGTGACCGTTTCGCTCGCGGTCGCGGGTAATCCCAAGGGAGTCACCATTCCGAATGTGACGATCGCAAAAGATTTGAGTGAGGCAACGATCGTCATCAATGCCGATGCGAAATCGGCTGCGGGTGATTTCACGGGAACTGTTGAGGCCTCGCTCAAACTGAATGGCACAGATCTGAAGGTCGCCACGCCTCTGGCACTCAAAGTGATCGCGGCACCTGCAGCCGCTGCGGCGACCAAGTGAAGCGTGGATAATTTAAAAATCGAAATAATGAAAACATCATTCCCCATCTATTGCCTGTTGGCGGGTGCGTTTGCGGTCAGCGCGGCGGATGCCAAAAAGCCCGTCCTACAAGTGGCGGAAATCAAGCGTGCCACACCTGTTGATTTTCAGAACGAAGTTCTGCCGGTGTTCCGCAGCAACTGTCTGGCCTGCCACAATCGCACCAAGCCCAAGGGCGAACTCATTCTTGAGACGCCGCAGGACATACTCAAGGGCGGCGAATCCGGCAAGGTGGTCGTCCCCGGCGACGCCGATAAAAGTTACCTCTTCAAACTTGCCACCCACCGGTCGGATCCGTCGATGCCGCCGCCGGACAACAAGGTTTCAGCGAAGCCGCTCACACCGCAGGAACTGGGATTGGTCAAACTATGGATCAATCAAGGTGCCAAAGGCATCATGCGCGAGGCCAAGCCAATCGAGTGGCAGCCGTTGCCTCCGGGCCTGAATCCCATCTATTCCGTTTCTGTGACAGGCGACGGCCAATTCGCCGCTGCGGGCAGAGCCAATCAGATTTTTCTTTATCATCTCCCCACAGATCAACTCGTGGAACGCCTCACCGACCCCGTGCTTGTGAAGGCCGGCATTTACGGCAAACTTGGAGTGGCGCATCGCGATTTGGTCCACTCGCTCGCATTCAATCCCGCAGGTGACAGGCTTGCTTCCGGCGGTTATCGCGAAGTGAAAATCTGGAAACGTCAGCCGGCAACGGCCGCAGGCACGTTGGCCAATGTCGTGATTCAACCCGGCGCGGTAATCAGTCCCGACGGGAAACGACTGGCCTTGGCTCTCGATGGAAACGCGATCGGACTTTACGAGCTGCCAGCGATGAAGCCGGTCAAAAACATCGCTGGGCACACAGGCCCGGTCAACGCGCTCCAATTTTCTCCAGACAGCACGCGGCTGGCCAGCACATCGCAAGACAACAGCCTGAGACTTTGGAATGCTGCAGACGGAACTCCATTTGCATCCACCAACAATGCCTCCACCAATTTCACGGCTCTCATTTGGGTGAGTGCTGGCAAGCAACTGGCCACCGGACATGCCGACAATCAGATTCGCATTTGGAAATTGCCCGAGGCGGCCAATGGCCCGTTTGCCGCTCCGCGCGAAATCAAGGGACACACCGGCCCGATCACTTCGCTCGCCGCATTGACAGGCGGATTGCAAATGCTCTCCGGCAGTGCTGACGCCTCCGTGCGTCACTGGGATGTCGAGAAGGGAACTGTGATCCGACAAATGGCGCAGGGCGCACCCGTTCGCGCTGTTGCCGCAAGCCCCGATGGCAAACGGTTCGCTTCCGCGAGCGACACAGGGGTTGCCAAATTGTGGGACGCAGCCAATGGCCAGCCCGTTGCAGAATTGAAAGGGCGCTACGCCACGCGCGAATCACTTGCAGAAAAAGAACGCCTGCTCACATTTGCCAAGTCCGAGGTGCCGTATCATCAGGGCGATCTCAAGGCCAAACAGGACAATCAAAAGAAGACACAGGAACGATTGGCCAAAGCCAAGGAAGCCAAAGAAAAAGCCGAAAAGGAACCTATCGCCGAAAAGAAAGCGGTGCTCGTCAAAGCCGAGGCAGACAAAAAGATTGCTGAAGAAGCCGTCGCGAAACTGAAAGGCGAAACACCCAAGGCAACAGAGGTGTCTGAGGTTACCGAAAAAGTGGCCAAGGAAACCGAAGCCGCCGCCGCAGTTTCCAAGACCGCTTCTGTCAAACCTATCGCCGATCAAGTGGCCGCCGACAAAGACGCCACCACGAAAAAACAGTTGGCCACGACATCGAAGCAGACGTTGGACGGCCTCATCGCCAACAAACTCAAGACTGGAGAAACCAAATCAGCAGCAGCCGACAAAGCGGTGACGGATGCGGCCGCTGCCATGAAAACGGCTGAGCAGGAACTCACCGCAGCGAACACGGAGACCGCCAAGGCCAAACAAATTTCCGACACAGCGGAGACAGCCGCAAAGGCCAGTGAAGCCAAGGCCAAAACGATCAAGGACGATGCTGCAAAACCGGCGGCTGAAAAAGACAAGGCTGCTCAAGAAGCTGCCGTGGCCAGAAAGGCCGCGACGGATGCAAAGACTGCGTTCGATAATCTGGTGAATCAGAAACAGAAACCAGCAACGTTGAAAGTCGATGCTGCAGCAAAAGCATTGGTGACCGTGCAAACGGCAAAAGTGGACGCCGACAAAGCGCTGGTCGCTGCCAAAGCTGAAGTGGCGGTTGCAACGAAGGGCTTGGCCGACGCTGACAAAGCCGCTGCGGATTCCGACAAGGCCGCTCTCGCAGCCAAACCAGTTGCCGACAAAGCCACGACAGATTTGGCCAATGCCGACAAATTGGCAGCCGACAAACGAAAGCTCGCCACGGACAGCAAGGCGGCGCTCACCAAACTCGCTGCGGATGAAAAAGTGGCGACTGATAAATTGGCGGTGGTGGTGAAGGCCGTTGAGGCGGCGGATGTGGAGTTCAAGAAGATCGATCAGCCGCGCGTCGCCGCGGTCACTGAATTCACTTTGTCAACCAACGCACTGTTTCGCGCAGATGAGGAAATCAAACAGGCAACGACATCTGTGAGCAGCGCCGAGGCGGTGCAAAAGCAGGCTGAGGCAACTCATGAAGCAGCAAAGAAAGCGGCGACAGACGCGGAAAAGCCCTCAGCCACGCTCGCGTTTTCGATGGACAGTTTGTTTGTGATGTCAGGCGGAACCGATCTGCATCTGAACGTGTGGGCTTCCTCAAGCGGGACATTATTGGAAAGCATCAAAACGGGTGAGAGCGCGATTCAATCAGTGGCTGCTGCCGGGCCGGGACAGGCCTTGATCATCAGCGCCGATCGCAAGGCTGTGCTCTGGGGATATCAACGCGGTTGGCAATTGGAGCGCACACTGGGAACGGGTGATGCAAAATCGCAGATTGCCGATCGAGTGAACGTGATTCGCTTCAGCCCGGATGGGCTGAGGATTGCCACGGGCAGCGGCGAGCCGAGTCGCGGCGGCGAGATCAAATTGTGGGATGCGAACACGGGCGCGCTAGTGAAGGATTTGCCGGATGTTCATAGCGATGCAGTTTTGGGTCTGGCATTTTCGGCCAATGGCCAGGTGCTTGTCTCGGGGGCGTCCGACAAGTTTGTGAAGGTCACGGACCTCGCCACCGGAAAAGTCACCAAGGTATTCGAAGGTCACACGCATCATGTGCTCGGGGTGGGTTGGAGTTACGATGGGCGCACACTTTTGAGTGGCGGTGCGGACAACGAGATCAAGTCGTGGAACATGGTCACCGGCGAACGCGGCCCGAAGACCGGCGGGTTCAGCAAGGAGATCACGTCCATCCAATTTGTTGGACTGACGGATTCTGCAATCGTGACGGGCGCTGACAGTCAGGTGAAACTAATCAAGGCGGGAACCGCCCTATCAACCGTCCGCACTTACGCTGGCTCGACGGACTTCGTTTACGCCTCTGCGGCGACGCCAAGTGGAAGCATCGTGGTCGCAGGAGGACAGGACAGCGTGTTGCGTGTCTGGGACGGCGCAGCAAAATCCATCGGCAACTTCGCGCCGCCGCCTGCGCAGCCATGATTCGCAGGCAGGCAGGCTTGGGTTTGAGTATCGAGTAAGTTTCAATTGCCACGCAGAGGTTGATTTCCATTCTCTCGCAACAGATGAGAGCGAATGAGGAAGCTCATTATATCGGCGTGGATCTGGGCGGAACAAAGATCCTCGCTGGCGTCTTCAATTCAACGCTCAAACTTAAGGCGACGGCCAAGCACAAGACAAAGGCAAAGAGCGGATGTAAGGCAGTGATGGATCGAATGGCGGCGACGATTGAGGAAGCGATCGAGTTGTCCCAAGTGGATCGGTGCACGGTGGTTGGTGTAGCCATTGGTGCGCCGGGAACGGTGGACATGGATAAGGGAGTCGTCAAAGATGCGACCAACTTGGGATGGGGGTCGGTTCCACTGGCGAGTGAAATGAAACGGCGACTCGGCCTGCCTGTCTGTGTGGACAACGATTGTAATCTGGCCACGCTCGGCGTTTATCATGTCGAGCTTCGCGCCAAGCCGCAGCACATGGTGGGCATCTTTGTTGGCACAGGAATCGGCGGTGGGATTATTATCAACGGCCAGCTTCATCGAGGGCGCAATTTCTCCGCAGGAGAATTTGGGCACATGGTTTTGAATGAGGATTTGCTGGATAAAGACAACCCGTTCGTGGGTAGTTTTGAATCACTCGCCGGTCGTCGAGCCTTGGAGCGAACCCTTCGTGCTGCGCACAAAGCTGGAGTCAAAACATCGCTTGGAAAAATACTTGGAGATAAAAAGAACGGGATCGGCAGCCATCATATTGAGGAGGCTTTAATGAAGGGCGACAAGCTCGCGATTAAAACGGTGCGTGAGGCGGCGAGAATAATTTCCATTGCGGTGGGCAATGTCATTTCCATTCTTGCGCCTGAACAGGTGGTGCTAGGTGGCGGCGTTGTCGGCGCGCTGAAAAAGCACTTGATGCCGATCATTCTGGAGCGCGCGGGAGACCGAGTGTTGCCCAGCAACATGAAAAGGGTTCGCATCACGACCAGCAAGCTCGCAGATGTAGCCGGAATTACTGGTGCGGCATGGCTGGCTCGGGAGCGCGCGCAATCCTGACTAAACTGGAAGCAGATGTGCGGCGGCGCGCCGTGCGGTGCTTGTTCGAAGGAGCCGATTTTCTATTGGGCGGCTGGAGCGCGATCTTCATGAAATCCTGTTGGGCGTTCACAGGCTTTTCACCCGCTTTGAGCGCAGACAATTCATAGCTGCCATCGGGCAGAAGGCTGTGATACGCGCGGGTTTCCCGTCGCGTGCGTTTTGGTTTCTGTGCGAATCAGATCAATCACTCGCTGGTGATATTCGAATGGGGCGACGATGAGCTTGCGCATTTTCTGGAATTGGCAAAATCCCGTGAGTTGGTTGAACAGCGCGGCTGCGTCTTCAGCGAGTTCAGGATGGGTCGTGAGCAGGCTGTAGTCGGTGCATGTGCGGGCCGTGGTGGGATTGTAATTGCCGGTGCTCAGATGGAGATAGTGCCGGATGCGATCGTCTTCCTGCCGCACAATCAGGCAGAGTTTTGCGTGAATCTTGAATCCGACCAAGCCGAAGGAGACATTCACGCCGGCTTGCTCCAGTTCGCGGCTCAGAAAAATCTTTGGATGATTAGACATGACTCCTCAAATTCGGGCACAACCCAACTTACAGTCAGAAAAGCTCGTAAGGATTGAAAAAACCAGCATTCAAAAAATGGCAAATCAACGATTTAGCAACAATGGGTTATCCAGCCATTCACGTAGAATCTTGGAAGGTTATCCGCAGTGCGCCACTCAACAATAAGAATTCATAACACACTGTGAGACAGATGGTAAACTGTATTGCCCAATTGATTTTTCGATTTGTTGCCACATTATTGACATTGCTGGCAAGGATGTGAGTTGAGTGAGTTGGCTTGTTTATGATGGGGCGACAGCCATCATTGCTGCATGAGAATTGCCGACGGTCATCGTCTCTGCGCCATCGTTTTCGTATTCGTTTTGGGGATGAGTTCGGCTGAAGATTGGCCGAATTGGCGCGGGCCAAACCACAACGGAATCTCTGCGGAATCCGGCTGGCAGCTCAGTTTGGAGAAGGTGGCTTGGCGCGCAAAAGTGGGGATCGGTTTTTCGAGTTGTTCGGTGGCGGGCGACAACGTGTTGATCATGGGCCATGACGGAAAATCCAAGGGAGGCAATGAGACGGTTTCTTGTTTGGATTCTGCGACCGGACGGACCCGATGGTCGGACAGTTATCAAGCCGAGCTGTTGCCAAATCTTCATGAAGGAGGTCCGGCATCGACGCCCACCATCAGCGGCGGCAAAGTGTACACGCTCAGCAAAGACGGAAACCTCCGTTGTTACGACTTGCGGACAGGAAAGCGCGATTGGGTATTTGATCTGCTAAAACATTCTGGAATGGGCAGTCCGCCCGAATGGGGTTTTTCAGGTTCGCCTTTGATTTTGGGCAAGCAGTTGATCGTGGAAGCAGGCCGGACATTTGCACTCAACAAATCCGATGGAAAAGAACTATGGCGAAGTGCGGAGTATAAACCTGCGTACGGTTCGCCTGTTCCATTTGTACATGATGGGCGCACGTTGTTGGCCATTGTCAAAACCGAGGGCCTGGTGATTCTCGATGCAGAATCGGGCAAGACCGTTGCTTTCACGGAATGGAAAACTTCCTACGAGACAAATGCGTGCACGCCGATTGTTTTGGGGAACCGAATCTTTATTTCCACCGGTTACAAACGCGGCTGCGCGTTATTCGAATTGGCCTCTGGTAAACTCCGGCAGATTTACACGCATCGGGAACTGAGCAATCACATGAACGGGTCCGTGGTCATCAACGGGTTTATTTATGGGTTTGATGGCAACACCCACATGGCTGGCGCCAGAGAGCTGGTTTGCATGGAACTCGATTCTGGGAAAGTCCGCTGGCGCCAAGCGGGTTTGCGCTGCGGCTCATTGATGGCTGCAGATGGCCGGCTGATCTTGCTTGGAGAAATCGGCACACTCGCCATCGCAAAAGCTTCATCGGAGAAATACGAACAACTGGCCAGCAGCCAGGTCATCGGTGGTCGTTGCTGGACTGCGCCAGTCATTGCCAACGGCCGAATTTATTGCCGCAATGCTGCGGGCGATCTGGTTTGCATCGATGTCCGCAAACCATGAATCCTAATTTCGGCTTTCTAAAACGGCCCGTTCACTCATCATTGCTCACGCCTCGCTCCCGTAGCTCAATTGGATAGAGCAGTGGTTTCCTAAACCGCCTATCCCGGTTCAATTCCGGGCGGGAGTACCAATCATGAGAATTCTCGTCAGCGGCTCCAGCGGTTTGATCGGCTCGCAATTGATGCAGCGCTTGCTGGCTGAGGGTCACGATGTCGTGCGGCTCGTTCGTCAAACAGGCGTGCCCAATTCAATACTGTGGAATCCGGAACAACGAGACTTGGACGTCCACCATCTCAACGATTGCGATGCGGTGATCCATCTGTGCGGCGAGAACATCGGAGACGGACGCTGGACCAAGGACAAGATGCGGCGCATCCGTTCCAGCCGCGTTGAATCCACCCGATTACTTTGCGAGAAACTCGCGACACTACCGAATCCTCCGCGAGTATTTCTTGCTGCGTCTGCCACGGGCATTTACGGCCATCGTCCCGGAGAAATTCTGGATGAGAACAGCGTGACCGGAAAAGGCTTTCTTGCGGAAGTTTGTAGTGCGTGGGAGAGCGCTTCAGTTTCCGCATCACGCGCAGGCATTCGCACAGTTCACTTGCGGTTTGGCGCAATGCTCACATCTCAAGGCGCATTTTTACAGAGACTGCTTCCGTGGTTCCGAATGGGGCTCGGCGGCAATGTTGGGAGGGGGAGACAGTATTGGACATGGATTTCTTTGGTGGACGCCATTTCGGCAATTCTCCACGTGTTGCGGTGGGAAGATATTTCCGGCGCAGTCAATGTCGTCTCGCCAGAACCAGCAACGAATGCAGAAATCACACGCGCCATTGCGAAAGCTGTCCACAGACCAGCCATTCTTCCAGCGCCGCCGCTTCTATTGAGCTTGCTCTACGGCTCGATTGTCAAAGACGTACTCTGTGCCAGTCAGCGCGTCGTGCCCACAAAACTGCTGGAGTCGGGATTTCAATTTCGATTTCCCGGGATTAACGCGGCGATTGAAGAGGCGCTTGGCGAGAGGAATGGATCAGGCTAGGAAACGCTGTTCGCCATCGAGCCACACGCCGCGCACGCGAAACTTCTCATCGAACCACACGAGGTCGGCGCGTTTTCCCGACTCAATCGAGCCGAATTCTTTTTCGCGCCGCAGTTGGCGAGCTGGATTCAGCGAGGCCATTCGCACGGCATCCACAAGCAACTGCCCGCCCATTTCCACAGCCGTCTTCACGGAGCGGATCATCGTGAGCGTGCTCCCAGCAAGGCCGGATCCATCGACAAGTTCGGCAGTGTGCTGGGTAGATCGCGCGGTCATGCCGAACAATTCGAATTCGGTGCCGACAGGCAGCCCCGCTCCTTTCGTCGCATCAGAAACCAGGCAGACGCCATCGCGCCCCTTCGCATTGAACAACATTTTCATGATGATGGGCGGCACGTGTTTGCCGTCGCAGATCAGCTCGCAAAGAATTTCATCTTGTGCGAGCGAGAATTCGATCATCCCCGCCCAGCGATAAGGGCCGCGCTTGGTGATGGTGCTCATCTGGTTGAACGTGTGTGTGGCCTGATTGAGACCGGCCTTCAGCGCTGGGATGAGCTGTTCGTGATTCGCATCTGTGTGGCCGCCGGATGCGATGGTGCCATTTCGTTTCAACGCCTTGATCAGTGCGAGCGCGCCCTCTTCTTCGGGTGCGATGGTCATTTGCGTCACCAATTTTCCGTAACGCAATATCTGTCGCCATTCGGAGGGGTTGTTCGGCGGGCGAACGTATTTCGGATTTTGCGCGCCGACGCGCAGCGGCGAAATATACGGGCCTTCAACATGCACGCCAATGATGCGCGAACCGCCGAGCGAACGGTTGTGCATCGGCTTGATGGCTTCGAGCGTTCGCATGATGTCGGCGTGCGGAGCTGTGAGTGTGGTGAGCGTGAGCGATGTGGTGCCGCCGCGAAGATGAAAATCGGTGATGGCCTTGAATGCCTCGGGAGTGGCCTCCATCGTGTCATGGCCGACGGCGCCGTGGATATGAAGGTCGATAAATCCCGGCGCGAGAAATCCCCCTTTCAAATCCAATCGCTCTTTGCCACGGGCTTTTGGATGGGCACGGCCGACGTTGGCGATGCGCCCTTCGCGCAATGTGAGTGAGCCTTCGCGGATGACATCGGGCAAAATTAGGCGCGCATTCGTCAATTGCATGTGCAAACCATGACGTGGCCAATTACGCGAGGCAAGCGCACTTGGTCGCATCGGCTGGAATGGATGGGTGCTGTTGTTTTGGTTGCAGGAGTGAAATGCGACGGTATGATTGCGCCGCAACCACAATAAGAAATAACATGCGTAATATTATCCATTCCATGGCCGGATTTGCTTCGGTCTGTCTTGGTGCCTCAATTGCCAGCGCAGCGCCTGCTGGCGCGAAGGTCGTCTGGACCGACGCGACCGACTCCACGATTCCGATCGATTTCGCCATTCAAGGTGAATATGCCGGCGACAAATTAGGCGCTCAGGTCATCGCGTTGAACGGAGGCTTTTTTCAAGCTGTGATTCTGCCCGGCGGATTGCCCGGCGCGGGCTGGGATGGCAAGAGCAAGATTCTACTCAGCGGCAAACTGGTAGGAAATAAAGCGGTGTTTGAGCCGGCGACAGGGGCGCGTAAATATCTCGCGCAAAAAGCCGAGGAGTTCAGCGCGACGAGCAAGTATCCGTCCGACGGCCACAAGCCAGCCAGCGGAACAATCAGCGAGGATGTTTTCAGCGGACAGATTGAAGGAGGGGCGGCATTTTCGTTGAAGAAAAAAGTGCGTGTCAGCCCGTCGATGGGCGCGATGCCTCCCGCTGGGGCAACGGTCTTGTTTGATGGCGCCAATAAGGAAGCATGGAAAGGCGGGAGACTGGACGCAAAAAGCAAGCTGCTCAACACCGACGGCGCAGACATCGTCACGGCAAAGAAATTCAGCAACTACACCATGCACATGGAATTCTTGCTTCCATACAGGCCCGAAGGTCGCGGACAGGGACGAGGAAATTCGGGGTTCTATCAAGTGGATCATTACGAGGTGCAGATTCTCGATTCATTCGGGCTCGACGGAAAAAACAATGAGTGCGGCGGTGTGTACACTAAAGCAGAACCGAAAGTGAACATGTGCCTGCCTCCGCTCGTTTGGCAGACTTATGATGTGGACTTTACCAATGCCGTGCTGGATGAGTCGGGCAAAAAGATCAAGAATCCAGTGATGACGCTCAAGCACAATGGAGTGATCATCCATCAGGATCTCAGCATCAGCGGCGTGACTGGCGGTGCGCGTTCGGAGCCAGAAGGCACGCCCGGCCCCATCAAGCTGCAAGGCCACGGCAATCCACTTCAGTTCAGGAACGTTTGGATTGTAGAGAAGAAATAGCCCCCCAATTTGCGGAGCGACGGGTCGTGGAGTGCGTTATTTCACGCGGTACATGATGGCGTACGGGTTTCCCGCTACGCGCTCGAACCGTTCTGCATCGAAGGATTCGTACAAATACATCTGCACAAAATTGGAATGGAAGATGTCTTCTTCCATGAGAATGCAGAGCGGCGGTTCTTCGCGAATGACCAAACGGAACGGAGATGTCGGATGGCCTGACTGCCTTTTGATGGACAGTCGGCCTGCTTGCGCAGCCGGAATGTAGTCAAAGTTGTTGAGAGCGAATTGGCGTCCATCATCAAGCGTGGCTTGGAGATTTTTCCTGTCCACTTGCATCCGAATGGCCCCCCTTGTTGCCTGCAGAATCTGGCCATCACTTTTCCAATCGTTAAATGAGATGAACGTACGACCGGGGTGAGGCTCGCCGGTCAACAAATCCCGCTCACTAAAAAGTCGCATGGCGGGAATGAAATTTAACATCTGATGATTGAGGAACAGGTATGTCTCCCGGGTTTTGGCCGGAGCCAAATAATTCGTTGAACTGACCTCGGAGAAAAACCCATCGAGTCCAGCGATTGATTTGACGTGCGGCTTGAGCAGTCGCCGAATCACAGGACGGCTGGGTGACGCTTCCGCGTGAGTCTCGATTGCGACCTTCGTCAGATTTGCGGCAAGTGCCTGCGATGGCGAATTGAGAATCTTAGCAACGAGATAAATGTCGGAGTTTTGATTTCCGGGATTACAGACGGTATTCAATCCGGAGTAATACCAAGCCGCCGTTCCATAATCCCACCAAGTGATCAGGTAATCACCTGCATCTGACTTAGGTGCAGTTTGCGCCAGTGTGGCGACGGACTTGCTGTCTAGCACTGGAGAAGTTTTATACGCGGCGACGTGTTGAAGATTGGCAAAAAGGAGGAGGCTGCAGACGGCCAAGCCAATCATCTTCCCTGCGCCGGGCGCTTTCTTCATCATCAAGTTTGGAAGCCAAAAGCAAATAGCCGTGGCCGAAAGCGCTCCGATTGGCACCGCATGAATAGTGAATCGCTCCCCACCCTGCATGGCCAGATACGCAAATCCGACGAAGGGTAAAGCGATGGCAAACTCTCTCGCGTGAAAAACGAGCAGAACAAAACCTGCAATTGCGAGAATTCCGCCAATGAGGGAACCGGACACACGCCTTGCCGTGATGACAATATTCTCGCGGAGTGAGTTGGCGGTTTGCGCCTCGACTACCAAAGATCCAGCTTTGAAAAAATTCAGCCCATCCGCTGGAGATTGGGGCAATAGCTCGGAGCGCGCGCCAATGTATTCAGAAGTTCTACGGCCAATGTGTTTGATCGGTTCAGAGAACACAATCACACCCAGACATGTCAGCGCACAGGCCGCCATCACGGATCGACTTCTCCATGGCACTTGCATTGAGCCAGCAGTCTTTTGAAGAATCACTGACGCTGCATACAGGATGGCTGCACGCACGAACCACAACAAGGGGGCGCGCGCAATAGCTCTGCCCGTTGATCCATCAAGAATCATCACGGCCAGTCCAAGGAGTAAGAAGGACTGCCATGTCATCGGATGTCGGAATCGAGTCAGAAGCCGGAATCCTACGAAGGTGAGCGCCAAGGCATAAGCAATCGGCACTCCGGGGAAATAAAAAAAAGGATAGATGAACAAAGTGGCGGATCCAGCGGTGAGCCATGCAAAACTTTCCTTACGGTGCGCGGCAAGCAAACAGTACAAGGCAAATGCGGGCACAGTGATGGAGAACATATCCGTGTCGAAGTATCCAGCCATCGTACGGTTGTAGTAGCTCTGCGCCACGCTCGCCAACACGGCGGCACAAAATCCCCACAGCGTGGAACCGAAGAGTCGGCCAATCAGAAAAACAGGGATCGCTACTATTCCGCCGATGAATACGGGCAGCCAGATCATCAGAGTATCCACGCTCAAGCCCGTCCATTTGGCGGACACGAACAGCAGCACTGTGATCATTCCATGATCCAAGATTCCCGGGCAGTCGGCTACGTTTGATGCCGTCCCACCAATCGCCTTCTGCGCAATGGATCCGAACAGGTAGCTATCATTCGTGGTCACGAGAGGAACGCCATTCCACATGAATGAGTCAATCTGGGTTGCGTCGCCGATCCAATTTAGGCGAACCAACACGCTGAAAAACCAGACTACGGACATCAGCACAATAGCTGTGGACCATGGCCATTGGTCTTGGGGCAGCCAGGAGAAGTCCGATGAGGTGGCGCGGCTTGGCGAATGAGAGCCATTATTAGAGTTTTTTGACACGAGCTATTCTCCGCAACAATGTTGAGCAGACTCTTTTTGGTGCCATTCGGGCAATGTGGAAATGTCCAGAATGGAGCTAAGAAGCTGAAAACATGTTGACGTCTCAACAATGTGAAAACATAATTTGAAGCATGAGCAAGGCCCCTTCGACAACCCGCTGGCGTTATCTCGCATTGCTCCAATTATTGCGCGCTTCGGAAGGGGTCTGGGATGCCAGCAGAGTCTTCTTTGGCCGCTGGCATTTGACCTCAAGCCAATTCAACGTCCTCAATCTACTGTACGAATACCCGCAAGGTTGCACGCAAATCGAAGTCAGCCGCCAGTTATTGACGCATCGATCCAATGTGACGGGTCAGTTGCCGCGCTTGGAATCGAGAGGATTGTTGCAGCGGACGGATCACTCGCAGGACACTCGCGCATACGCCGTCAAGCTCACCGCGCGCGGGCGCCGTTTGGTTGATGAAATCCGACCTGAACATTATCTTGCCGGCGAGCATCTGCTGGATCACTTGAGTGCGACTGAAGCCAAACAGCTCAATGCTCAAATGGAAAAGTTGATTGCCGCCGCCAATATCGCGCGGCAGTCGTATTCAGAGCGCTCAACCCCAACGAAGAGGCGCCGCCGATGAACTGGTTCGAGAGATTTCTATTTGGCCCGTTCGCGCGGTTTTTATTGCGCGTGTTGTTCCGATTCCACTCCACCAATATTGAGGTTCTGAAAACGCCCGGGCCAATTCTACTCTTGGCCAATCACGTTTCCTGGATTGACTGGCTATTCATTCTTGCCGACTTGGACGGCGACTGGCGCTTTATCTCCTCCAGCACCACTGCCCAGGCTTCGTGGCTGCACCGTTATCTGATGGTGAACGGGCGCACCTATCCCATCGACACCGCGTCGCCCTATTCGCTCAAGCGCGTTTCCGAACATCTGTCCTCTGGAGGCCGGCTACTTTTATTTCCAGAAGGTCGACTTTCGCAAACGGGTTCGTTGATGAGGATCTTTGAAGGTGCCGGCTTTCTGCTTCAGAAGAGTCGCGCCAGAGTCATTTTCTGTTATTTGCGCGGTACGGAGCGCGTGCTGCTTTCTCCGCACAGCGGTTGGAAGAAAACGTTCACCAAAATATCCGCCCACTACAGCGAGGTGAAACAGCCGCCGACATTTGTGGGTCTTTCAGGGTTGGAAACCCGTCGCCGACTTACCAATTGGATCCGACAAGAAATGATCACCCAACGGTTCGATGTGGAAATGAAATTGGGGCAGCCGACAGTATTGCTCGCCGCCGCTGAATCCGCACGTACCCAACCTCATGCTGATGCATTGGAAGATCACACCTACAAATCACTCACCTTCCGCGAAGTATTTGTCCGGGCAGATCTACTTGCCGAACGATGGTCGGCACTCTGCGGCACGGACAACCGAATTGGAGTGCTGCTCCCTAATGTGAACGCTGCGCCAATCGTCTTTCTCAGTCTGTGGATTGCGGGAAGAGTGCCGGCCATTCTTAATTTCACCACAGGCACGCCCATGATGCTGGCCTGCGCTCATCTGGCTGGACTACGGCAGATCGTCACCTCACGTGCGTTTATCGAACGACAGAAACTAGATCTCAGCCCGCTCCAAGCCGCCGGCATTCAGCTCCTTTATTTGGAAGATGTCGCGAAACAGATTCCCAAGATGAGCCAGTTGAAGACCGCGCTGGCCCATCGTTTCCTGCCTTGGGCGCAGATGCGGTACACTCCTTTTGCCGACACTGCCGTCATTCTTTTCACCAGCGGGTCGGAAGGCCAGCCAAAGGCAGTTGAATTGACGCATCAAAATCTGCTCGCCAACATTCGGCAAATTCTATCAGCGGCGGACATTGGCGACCGCGATCGCCTCTTCAACTGCCTTCCCATTTTCCACAGTGCCGGGTTCGTCATCGGCACGTTGGTTCCATTGGTGCGCGGAATCTATTGTTTTCTCTACCCGAATCCACTGCATTACCGACTCGTTCCGATGCTCTTCAGCGACCGCAATTGCACAATCATGATCAGCACGAACACCTTCCTCAATGGCTATGCGCGCAAGGCGCACTCGTATGATTTCCGCTCGCTCCGCTGTCTCTTTGCAGGCGCGGAAAAAGTTCAGGAATCCACAGCCGCCATTTGGGGCCGGCGTTTCGGCGTGCGAATTCTTGAAGCTTACGGCGCCACAGAATGCAGCCCGATTGTCTCCTTCAATTCGCCTGGTGACATCATGCACGGCACAGCGGGGCGCATCTTGCCGCGCATCGAATGGAAACTGGAAAGCGTTGAAGGAGTTGCCGAAGGCGGCCGCCTCTTTGTCCGCGGACCCAACATCATGAAGGGCTATCTCAACCCCGATGCCAATGCGCAATTCCAGGCGCTCGGCGGTTGGTATGACACTGGCGACATCGTCAAAGTAGATGCCGATGGCTGCATTCACGTGCTGGGCAGGCTCAAACGATTCGCCAAAATCAGTGGAGAGATGGTGAGCCTCACGGCTGTAGAAGAAGCGTTGGCCGGAGTTTTTGTGCATGTGGCGGCGAATGCCGAAGTGGTCGTTGCCACGCGCCCCGATATTGACAAAGGCGAAGTCATGATCGCCGTCACCAACAACTCATTGGTCACATTGGAGGAAATCCGAGCCGCCATCCGCGCCAAAGGCTTGAGCAATCTTTGCCTGCCGCGCGAGTTGAAATATGTGCGGGATATTCCGAAATTGGGGACAGGCAAAGTCAACCATCGCGAACTGAAAAATCTGATCTGATCGACTGCTGCGATTCTCTCAAACAAGAGACAGCTTCTCGAATTGCTCCTCGATGAAAGTGACGTTCTGCACTCGAGCAAGCTGGGCGTACAGGCCGTTCACCGCCATCAATTCTTCATGCGTGCCGCGCTCAGCAATCTCACCGTGTCGCATCACGAGAATCTGGCTTGCATGACGAATAGTTGAGAGCCGGTGTGCGATGACAAAACTCGTGCGACCTTTCATCAGCCGCTCCAGCGCTTCTTGAATCAGTCGTTCGGTTGCGGTGTCCACGCTGGCCGTGGCTTCATCAAGAATCAGGATGGGGCGGTCGGCAAGCAGCGCGCGAGCAATGGAGACACGCTGCTTTTCTCCCACGCTCAGCTTCACTCCGCGCTCGCCCACATGCGTATCGTAGCCTTCAGAAAGTTGAGTGATGAATTCATGACAGTTGGCCGCACTCGCGGCCGTAGCCAACTCAGTTTCCGAGGCATCGAGTTTTCCGTACAAAATATTCTCACGGACCGATCCATTGAAAAGAAACGGTTCCTGACTCACCACACTGATTTGAGAACGGAGCGACTCGAGCCGCATCGATCGGATATCGACACCGTCAATTCGGATTATGCCAGCGGTGTGTTCGTAAAATGCCGGGAGCAGATTCACGAGTGTGCTTTTCCCCGCGCCAGTCGGCCCAACCAGCGCAATCATCTCATCCGGTTTGGCATGAAGTGAAATGTCTTTCAAAGTCGTCCGCTCTGAGCCGTAGCTGAAACAGACTTTTTCATACACAACCTCGCCGCGCGCATGATCAAGTTTTGAAGTGGCGATGGTCGGTGGCCTTTCCTCCGCCGTTGTGTCGAGAATGTCGAACACACGTTCGCCGGCGGCGCGAGCGGCTTGCAGCAACTGATTCAGTCCGTGCAACTGTCGGACTGGCTCATAAAATAGCGCGAGATAAAAAATGAACCCGATCAATGTCCCGACGGTCATTTCGCCAGCGATCACCATGCCGCCGCCGACCCAAAGGACAAGGCCCGTTCCCAGAGAGGCGATCAGAGTCATCGCCGGTGAATACAGCGCCCACGCGCGCATCACGGAGAGCGTTCCCTCGCGAAGCGATTCGGCGCGGTCAAGAAATCGCGCGTCCTCGTGCGGCTCGCGACCGAATGCCTTGATTTGGCGCACACCTTGCAGGTTGTCCATCAGAAGCGCGTTCATCGCGCTGGAGGCGACGCGTTGTTTGCGATAGCGGTGATGAGCCGTGAGCGTGTACCAAAGCGCGCCGATTATCAGGAACGGAACGGGTGAGAGCGCCACGAGCGCTAACTTTGCGCTGGTCAAAAATAGGATCACAAGTACGCCGATGATGCTCAAGATGGCGACGCTTCCCTGCTCGGTGCCATCGATTAGCAGTCGCTCGACACTGTTCACGTCTTCGATCACGCGAGTCATCAAATCGCCTGTGGCGCGCTGGTCGAAGTAGCCCACGGGCAATCGTTGTAGCCGCGAATAGACATCGCGTCGCATGTCGAGAATCACGTGCTGCTCAAGTTCGTTGTTGATGCGAATACGCAGGCTGTTGAATAGCTCCCTCATCGCAAACGCTCCCAACAATACAAGCATGACGGGCGCAAGTAGGTCGGTGCGTTTATTGCCGATCACTTCGTCGATGACGTGTTGCGTCAGTTTTGGATACGAGAAGGCGAAGGCCAATGAAAACAACGCACAACTGACCGTCCCCAGCGCCATCCACGGATAAGGGCGGAGGTAGATGGCCACGCGAGCCACAATTTCCCAAGTGGTTCGCGATTTTGCACCAAAGGTCGGATCGATATTGGCGGTCAACTGTGGATGGCGTGACATGGCTTGCTCAATTCGGAACCGACAACGTAGCGGCTGCCCGCAGCTTGTAAAATCTTTTGCTTCCGGCTCAGCGTGGCTATCGTTCGCCGAATGACGCGTGAGTATGTGATGCAGGCGTATCGGCCGCCAGTCGATCTGCAGATTGATTACGCCAAAGAATTGAACGCGCAGCAGCACGCCGCTGTCACGGCGCCACCCGGTCCAGCATTGGTCATCGCCGGGGCAGGCTCGGGCAAAACGCGCACGCTCACATTCCGGGTCGCCTGGCTGCTGGAACAAGGAATCCCCGCCGATCGGATCCTCCTGCTTACTTTTACAAATAAGGCAGCACGCGAGATGATGCGGCGTGTGGCCGAGTTGCTTGGGCGCGAGTTGCCTGAATTATGGGGCGGGACATTTCATTCCATTGGCAATCGCGTGCTGCGATTACACGCCGACCGGATCCAGCTCGGGCGTGACTTCAGTATTCTGGATCGTGACGACGCGAAGGAACTGATCCAAGCCTGCGTGGCTGATGCTGGCATCGACACGAAGGCGACGCGATTTCCGAAGCCGGATTTGATCGGCGACATCTTTTCCTCCGTGATGAACACGGGAGATTCAATTGAGGAAACTGTCGCCAAGAAATACGGACACTTCAGTCACCTTGCGCCGCAGATCAAAGATCTGCAGCGGCGATACACCGAGCGCAAAAGCACGAGCAACGCAGTGGATTTCGACGATCTACTTTCGCTGTGGCTCCGCATTTTGCGTCAGGAGCCGGACATCCTCGAACTGTATCAACGACGTTTTCAATTCATTTTGGTCGACGAATATCAGGACACGAATCGTTTGCAGGGTGAGTTGATCGACCTGCTCGCCGAGCGGAATAGAAACATCATGGTGGTAGGCGACGACGCGCAGAGCATCTATGCGTGGCGCGGTGCGAGTTTTGAAAACATCCTCAAATTCCCCGACCGCTATCACGGTGCCACCGTTCACAAGATTGAGACCAACTATCGCAGCACGCCGCAAATTCTCGCCGTGGCAAACGCCGCCATCATCGCCAATGAACGGCAATTTCACAAGGAGCTGCAGCCGTCGCGGTCGCCGGGCGCCAAGCCTGTTTTGGTCACCTGCAATGACTCGGCGGAGCAGGCTGCATTTGTCGCCCAGCGCGTGCTTGAGCTTCGCGACGAGGGAATGCCAATGTCCGATATGGCTGTGCTTTATCGGTCGCACTTCCACGCGCTGGAGATGCAGCTTGAGCTGACGCGCCGCAACATTCCGTTCAGCATCACCAGCGGCATCCGTTTTTTTGAACAGGCTCACATCAAGGATGTGGCGGCGCATCTCAAGCTGGTTGTCAATCCACGCGACGAAGTGGCTTTCAAGCGACTGGCAAAGTTATTGCCGGGCATCGGCAATAAGGGCGCCGACAAATTGTGGAGTTTGTTTTCAGCCCAACACACGGAGTCAACCCAACAGGGCGCCGCTCTCAAGGCATGCTTGCCAAAGGTGCCCAAAAAAGTCGTCCCGGCATGGACACAATTCGCGGAGACTTTTTTGCAGATCTCCGAGGTGCGTGCAGATGCGGCGCGAATGATTCAGATGGTGGTGGATGCTGGATACGAGGATCACTTGAAGGAAAACTACACCAACTGGTCAACGCGAAAGGAAGACATCGAGCAGCTGGCCATCTTTGCGCGGCAATTCAATTCGGTGGAGGACTTTCTCGCTCAACTTGCGCTGCTCACCAATATTGAGGCTGATGAGGGGAAGTCGGCTGCTGGACGTAGCGGCGATGACGAGCAACTCAAACTTTCGACCATACATCAAGCCAAGGGGTTGGAATTCAAAGTGGTGTTTGTCATCATGCTTTGCGACGGGTTGTTTCCGAGCGCACGCTCGCTTGACGAGGAAGAAGGGGAGGAAGAGGAGCGGCGCCTTTTTTACGTGGCCATCACCCGCGCGAAGGATCAGCTTTATTTCTGCCATCCGATTTTGCGAGCCATCGGTGGATACGGCGGCGGTGATGCGATGCAGTCACCATCGCGATTCTTGAATGAGATTCCAAAGGAGCTGGTCGAGGAGTGGCGTTTGACGCCGTTCACAAGTTAGAGAAAGTCTGACCGTCAGCCCAAATCAGCGTTCGGATTCCACGACGAAGGCGACGGAGAACCTCGATGCCCTGCACGCCGGAGACGAGTAATGCGGTGGAGAGCGCGTCAGTTTCAGTTGCGGAAGGAAGTATGACGGCCGCCAGTTGAGCGGTGTTTGTCGGCAAGCCAGTGCGTGGATCGACGACGTGGCCATACTCTTTTCCATCGGCAACAAATGATTTTCCCCACACTGCGGAGACGGAGAGTGATTCATCATGGAGGGCAGTCGTTGCAATCAACGTGTCGCTGGGGTCGGTGAGATTCGCGGTGGGACTGTCCGGATATTCGATGGCAATGCGCCAAGGTTGTCCGTCGGGCTGGACGCCAATGGTGCCGACGGTGCTTGTGCCGCCATGAACGAGTGCGCTTTCGATTTCCGCTTCGCGTAGCAGAGCGATGACGCATTCGATGGCGTAGCCTTTGCCGATGGCGCCGAAGTCGAGTGAAACGCCTTCTCGCAAAAAACGGACGGTGGAACTGGCGGCGTCCAATTCCAACAATTGCATTCCAGTTTGTGCGCGCGCCTCGTGAAGGGTTGCTTCATCTGGAACAACTCGACGTTCGCCAGCCAGTTTCCATGTGCGCGTCAGTGGCCCGACAGTGAGGTCAAACGCGCCGTCAGTTTCAATGTTCAGGCGCTGTGATTGCTCGATCAACCGGAACAATTCGGGAGTCACGCGCACGGGTTCACGAGCAGCTGATGCGTTGAGGTGGGCGACTTCACTACTGGGTTTGAACAGGCTCAACACATTTTCTATCCGCTCAATTTCATCCAGCACCCCTTCTGCAACGGAGCGAAGCGCCACGGGATTTGCGCCGTGCAGGACGATCTCAAATCGGGTGGCCATCGCGTGGCGTGCGACAGTGACGGTTTCCATCGGGCCAGTATGCTGCAGAGCGTCGCACGAAAGCAAAGGGTAGAAAGCAAAAGAGCGGCGGCCAATGGGCCGCCGCTCGTGTGAAGATTTGTTCCGGATCAGGACAGTTCAGTGGATCCGTAGGTCAGCGGTTTGATTTCACGCCCGTCGCCCGTAGTGATCTTGCGAGTCTTCGCGTCGAAGAGGCACATCATGCTCAAGCGCTCGGACATTTCCGCCAGCGAGATGACTGTCTGAACTTTAATCGCGAGATCAATGCCAGCATTGGGTTGTTTGTTGCTGCGAATGGAATCGAACCAATTCTTGTGATGCGGCGGCAACCCTTCGCCGGGGAACGCCTCACTGGTGTACGGATCGATTTCCTCGGCGAATGGCCGTGCGGGATCGAGCTGTACTTTGTTGCCAGCCATGGTGAGCGTGGCTTTGTGGCCGCGGATCATCTCTTGAGTGCCGACTTCGTTCACCGTGCTGGAGGTGGCGTGCAACACCATGCCGCTGGGGAATTCAGCGATGATCTGCGCGATCTCCGTCACGTCGCGCTCGGGAGTGCCCGGAGTGAGCTGGTCAGTGCGAACCTTTTTGTTGCCCACGCTGGCGACACGAGTCGGGAATTCAGGGTTGCCGGTGGCGAGCATGTACGGATGCAGTTTGTGAGGAAACAAATCGCCGAGAAGCCCTGCGCAGTAGGGATAATATTTTCGCCAACGGAAATAATGATCCGCGTTAAAGGCGATTTTCTTCGAGACGTGGCCCATCCATTTCTTCCACTCGATGTCCTCGGCGGTGGCCCAAGGCTGGATGCCGTAGTTCCACTCGCCCTTAGGGGAGTTGCGCATGTACGAGCCTTGCGCCATGACGACGTGTCCGATGCGGCCTTCACGAATCAGCGACGCTGCCTTGTGCCATTTCAGATCTGAACAGCCTTGCGAGCCGACTTGTAAAATCTTTCCAGTGCGTTTGACCGTGTCGTAAATCTCGAACGCCTCGCCCAAGTAACGGGTCATCGGCTTTTCAACGTACACATGCTTGCCCGCCTCCAATGCGGCCACCGACACTTTGGTGTGCCAGTGATCAACGGTGGCGCAGACGATCGCGTCGATATCCTTTCGCTCGAGCATTTTTTCGTAGTCGGCAATCTGAGCGCATTTCTCGCCGATCGAATTGGCGGCAGCAGCGGTGCGATGCTTCGAGACGTCGCAGACGGCCGCCGAGACGGTGTTGTTATCGCCGTGCTTGGGCTTCATTTGCGTGACGTGTGCCATGCCTTGTCCGCCGACGCCGATGTGGCCGAGCACGATCTTGTTGTTCGCGCCGACAACATTTGCTGAAGGCGCTTGATTCTGGCCGTAGACAGGCACTTTGAGCAAATTGGCCGCTGCCACAGCAGCCGTTGCCGTGGAAGCTTGCTTGATGAAAGTGCGACGGTCGGTGGAGTTCAGGTTGAGGGTGCTCATGAATTAATTCGTTTAAGACTGAGCTTTGAGCGTGTGCCAATCATGGGTTCGGGTCAATTCAGAATCTTGGCTTTGAGAGAATCGTTTCCACTGGTTCATGCCATAACATCTGGGTGAGTATCCACGCCGTGCTTGCCGAAGCCAGCATCTCATCCGCCGGAATATTAATTTGCATCGCCGGTTATTTTACCGCGCTGCTGGCCATTGCTTGGTACACCAGCCGAGGCGCGACGAATCAGAGCTATTTCCTCGCCAACAAATCCGCTCCGTGGCTCGCCGTGGCCATCGGCCTTATCGGGGATTCACTGTCTGGCGTCACTTTTCTCTCGGTCCCCGGTGCAGTGGGGAAAAACCAATTCACCTATCTGCCAATCGTCTTCGGCTACGCGATCGGCTACTGGGTCATCGCTGGAGTTCTGCTGCCGCTCTATTACCGACTTCAGCTCACCAGCATTTACAGCTACCTCGGCACGCGGTTTGGCGCGCCTGCACAAAAAACCGGCTCCGCATTTTTCCTGCTCTCACGAATGCTGGGTGCCGCTGCGCGGCTCTATCTGGCGGCGAATGTGATTCAAGCGTTCATCTTCGATCAATGGGGTGTTCCATTTTGGGTCACGGTCTCGGGCATTATCACTCTCATTCTGATCTACACTTACAAGGGCGGACTCAAAACGCTCGTGTGGACGGATCTTTTTCAATCCGGCTTCCTTGTTCTCGGCGTGGTGCTTTCACTCATCGCAATCGGACACGAACTCGGACTGGGCCTAGGCGGCATGTTGGAGACGGTGAGACAAAGCCCACACTCCGACTGGTTCGTGGATGATTGGGCTTCACCCAAAAACTTTTGGAGGCAACTGCTCAGCGGCACCTTCATCGCCATCGTGATGACGGGGTTGGATCAAAACTCGATGCAGAAAAATCTCGCTTGCCGCTCGCTGCGCGATGCCCAGAAAAACATCTGTCTCTTCAGCCTGATCGCCGTGGTGGTGAATGCGTGCTTCCTCGCCCTCGGCGCGTTGCTTTATCACTATGCAGCGGTGAAAGGGATTGCGCTGCCAGAAAAGACAGATCTCCTTTTCCCCACGCTCGCTCTGGGACATCTCGGGATGTTCGCCTCTCTGGTTTTTATTTTGGGCCTCACAGCGGCGACGTTTAACAGTGCCGATTCAGTGCTCACCACGCTTACGACCTCATTTCTGGTCGATATCGCAGGGATGGAATCCAAAGTTGGTATGACGGACGAACAGAAAACGAATCTTAGGCACTCGGTTCATCTCGCATTTGCCGGCATCCTCCTATTGGTCATCCTCGGATTTCGCGCGCTCAACAACGCCGCCGTCATTGATCTTGTGTTGAAAATGGCCGGCTACACGTATGGGCCACTCTTGGGCTTATTCGCCGTGGGTCTGTTTACGAAGTGGCAAGTCCGCGCTCGCGGCGTGCCAATGGTGTGCCTCGCGTCGCCGCTGATTTGCTGGGCGCTCGATGCGAATTCAAAGGCGTGGCTCAACGGCTACGTCTTCGGTTTCGAGCTGTTGATCTTGAACGGCGCATTCACCATGGCCGGTCTGTGGATGTTGAGCCATTCAGACACTCAGATGGCCGAGCGCCAGTAATCCGTAGAAGGTGTATTCGGCATCCAGATGATCATCGGCCCAGTGGCCGTGAAAGCCGCCTTTCGCGCTCCACAACGAATCCACAAAATCGAGACAGCGTTCGCGTGCTTCGGCGGAGAGTCGCAATTCAAGTGTCGAAAGTGCATGCAACGCTGTCGCCGTGGAAAGCAAGTCGGGCATCGGTGCGCCGGGAACAGCCAGGAACCCGCCTTGCGGATGCAACTGCGCAAGCAACCAATGGCCGACGGCATCATTGACGGGCAAGTGAAGCTGGCGCAGCAACGTGACTGCGCCCGCCGTGGGATTCGTCGAGCCGACTGGCATTCCCGGCGCGTTGTTCCAAGCATGATCAGCCGACTCCAGCCGCTTCAAACTTTGCACGATGCTCAGTGGTTTCGGGGGTAGTTTGCCGAAGTCCTGATAGGCGCCCAAAGCGAGAAAAGCTCCGTACGCCGTGCCGTGCGGGTTTTTAGGATTCACATCGTAACCGCCGTCGGGCTTGCGAAAAGTTTCGATGCGCGCCAGCAATTTCTTGGCGAGATCCGACGGCAGTTTCCTCTCGATGGCAGTCCAGCAACGCGCCAGCGAACTCAAATGGACAAGATCCAAGCCAGCACCATCGTTGAAACTGCGCAGCCACGATTCGGTTCGCGACGTCGGCAATTCCATTTGCAATGCGGTGAAGCCGTTCAAAGCGAAAACGGTGTAGTACAGATCCGGGCGACCTGCGCGATCGAACCCGGCGCCTTCAGGCGAGAGCTGGCTGCGGAAAAAGTCGCGGACCAATTCGGACGAATCGCCGAGTGACCGCCCGGCGAGCCGTGCCACTTGAAGCATCTGGAGCCGAACGCTCATGTCCTGACGAACCCGGCGAATTTACGTTTCGATGGCCGGTTCAGACGCAGCGACGGGAGCGGCCGAACGCTCAATCCCATTCTTCTGCTCGAATTCTTTGCACCAGCCTTTGATTTCTGTGTCGTTGAAAATCTTGCCCAGCACGCGCCGGAGCAGTCCTTTCAGGTTCGCATTTTCAAGGTCGCGCAGTGAGCGGATGGCCTCTTCTTTGTAAGTTTCAAGCAACGTGCGGGCACGATCGTCGGCTTTTAGCTCAACATAAATGGCCTCGATCTGTTCGGCGTTCACTCCGGCTGTCGATTGCCGGTGCCAGAGCGCATGGAGGATATTTTTCTTCGTCTCGTCATTCGCGCGTTCGTGAGCGACGGCAAGCAGCAGGCTCGGCCGCAGCCCTGCGATGTCATTCGTATCGCCTCCAGTTCCCAGATCGCTCAAGTCGTCGCGGATTTGGTAGGCGATGCCGAGGGCCTCGCTGTACGCGGCGATGACTTCTGAAACTTCTTCGTGCTTCGCGGTGCCGGCATAAATCGCGCCGAGTTGCAGTGCGACTTCGAAGGCGGGCGCAGTTTTCTTGCGGAAAATATCGAGCACTTGCAGCGAACTCAGCGGTGAAGGGCGGCGTGCCCAAACGAGTTCAGCGCCTTGTCCTCGACAAAGGAGCCGCTGGCCTTCGGCGGCGACGGTCAGCATCGCGGTCTTTTGTTCTGCAGAAATGGATGAATCGCCAATGAGTCGATAGCCCTCGCCGATGAGCAAATCGCCGACGTTGAGCGCGATGGCAACGCCGTATTCTTCGTGCAATGTTTTTTCTCCATATCGCACCGCATCGTTGTCTTCGATGTCATCATGGATGAGCGATGCTTTGTGGAAGCACTCGATGGCCACGGCGATCTTCTTCAAATCCTCCGGCAACGGGGCGTCTGTGGAATCGCGCAGTGCTTTGAATGCCGCCACGGTGAGAAAGGGACGCCAGCGTTTCCCGGCACGAGAGAGCCATTCAGACGCGATCCGTTCCGTCTCGCCTTCGGCAGCGCCCAGAATTTCCCCCAGCGATTCCGTCGTGAACCACGAATCGACTTCTTCGCGCAACGCCGCCAGATCCAGCCGCCGGGTTTTGTCGTCGCTGGTCAAGTGGATGTAGTCCCACACCCAATCGATGTCCACGTTGGTATCCATGCAGTCGTCCTGCAGGAGCGGTATGGCCACGCCGGGAATAGCAGCCGCTTCCATGTACGGAAAGGCGCGTTCCAAAACTGAAAGGCAACTCACGCCGACGATCGCTTCGATTTTGCCGGTCTGAATGAGGCTCATCACGATGGCTGATCCTTCGGCAACGAGCACCGGATAGCCCAGTCGTTCGGCCTCACCTTGCAGATCTTGAATGGTGCAAAGTCCGCACTGTTTGCATAGCAGACCAAACTCATCGAAGGGCGCCGGACATTTGCTTTCCACTCGCAGACATTTGGGCAGTAGCAACAGGCGGCGTTCGTAAGGAATGGTGGCAAGCGTCTCGCGCCACATTTCGTTGTTGAGAAGGACGCCAATGTAATCGCGATAAATGGGATCGAGCTTGAGTGTGGCAATGAGCTGGTCGGCGAGTACTTTCAGATCCTCCATCGGCATCGGCGGCACCGGATTGAACTCGGCAACGTAATTCCGCACGGCGTTTAAAATAAAGTTCCGCTGAATTTCCGTCTGCGGAATGTTTTTCTTGGGCGGTCGGAAAATCTGCTTCGGGACAGGCCGCGGGATTACCAGTGGAATGCTCTGTGAAATCATATTTATTCTGCGATGATGACTGGCAAGGCCGCAGTATTAGGGAATCAGACGCAACGGTCGAGAATTTGTTTCAACAAAGTCTGGCCACGCAAGGAGCGTCAGCCTTCCGGAGTGAAGCCAAGAACGACATCAAACTTGGCAGCCAACTCGCCGGCCTTCGCGCCTTTGATCGGCGCAAAATCAATCGTGATGGCCGCGCGCGCCTTCTCGTCTTTGACGCTCTTCCAGATGCCGTCCTTTTCATTGCCCTCGTGCCCCTTTACATAACATTGCGTGGTGAGTAAATCCTTGCCGCCGCGCCGAACTTTGAGATGGATGTGCGGCGTGCGGCCAGGATATGGCACGGGCTTGATGGTTCGGAACAGATATTCGCCAGTCGAACCGGTGATGAAGCGGCCGAAGCCCTGAAAATTTCCGTCGCGTTTGGCCGCGTTGCCGCTGCGTGTGTGTAGATACGCGCCGTTGGCGTCGCACTGCCAGATCTCGACGAGCGCGCCGCGAATCGGTTCTCCACGAGCATCGAGGATACGTCCGCTGAGATAGGTCACCTCGCCAAGCGCGTGTGTCGCGGCGTTGTTGAGGATGAGCAGATCGTTGTCCGTATCGAGCGGCAGTTTGTCCGGATAGAACGGCCCTTCGGTCTGCCGTGGCGTGGAGGTGAGTGTTTCGGCAAACAGTCCGGGCACAGCGGAGAAGGCCGTGCCCAGCGCCGCACGACCGATAAATTTGCGGCGGGACAGCTCGGAGATGGAAGTGAGGGCGTTCATGTGGCGGATCATTTCAATTCTTCGCCTGCAACAACAGAGCAGCAGCGGCCTTTGCTTTTGCCTCTCCAGCCCGGCGGAGAATTTCATCGGGGGACGGCAGACTCATCAGCACTTCAACGGGGATGTCGCCAGCCTTCGCGAGTTTGGTCAGGCACTTTTGCCGTTCGGCAAGCGCCTTCTTATCGTCTCGCTCCTTGCTGAATCTAGCCTTCGCATCATCGCTCCGTTGGCGCAGCAGCGAGTACACATCGCCGCCAAGCAGCGATGAGATGTCCACCTTCATCTTCTCCTTCTGCAGATCGGAATCGCGCACCACGTCGCCGTTGATCGGCCCGGCCTTGTACTTGGGAAACATGATGGCCGCCTCGGGGCAAACACGGCTGCAGGCGGGGCAATTCGTTTTGCAGTTGTCGTTGTTCTGAACTTGAATTTTCCCTTCGCCGTCCGCGCCGTACACGCCGAAAAGACAAAAGGAGAGACACTGCATGCAGTTCGTGCAGCGATCATAATCGATCACCGGAAACCACGGCTTCCATTCGCCGTGTTGGAAGGTGTTCGTTTTCGCGCGCGTCTGCTCAACGGATTCCACAATCGCTGCAGCGTCTAGTTCGGCGATATCACGGAATTCGATGCGAGTGCCGTCGGTGCCTGCATCCGCCTTCGGCGCCTGACCATTTTCGAAACGGCCGAGCACGAGCAACGAAGTTCGATCGGCGGGAGCCACTGCACCCAGACCGCTCGCCCGCGTAACGGCAAATCCGCGTTCCAGCAATTGATTCAGCGCGGCAAAGCGATCTTCAGCGGCGAGTGCTGCGGAGCCATTGCCTTCATAGAGAACCACCCGGAGACTAGTTTGGTCGGAGAGTGCCATGACGATGCGCTGTCACTGTGCCTGAAGGTGAGGCCAATGGAAACCCTTTCTCGCCGATCAATTCAGACTGAGCGCATCACACCAATTCCTTCAGCGCTTCGTGGCGGTAATCCACGAGCGGGTGCGGCCGGCCGGCGTGGTCGGTGAAAGTCGTCTTGTGCGGATCGATGCCGAGGTGGTGATAAAGCGAGGCGAACACCTCGCCGAAATGCACGGGGCGTTCGGCAATCTCGCCACCGATTCGATCGGTTGCGCCAATCACTTGTCCCGTGCGAAAGCCGCCGCCGGCGATGAGTCCGCCGCCCACTTGCGGCCAGTGATCGCGCCCGGCCTCTTTGTTGATGTTTGGCGTGCGGCCGAATTCGCCCCACGCAACCACGGCCACGTCCTTGCTCAAACCGCGGTCGTGCAAATCCTGCACCAGCGTGGCCACGCCCTGATCGAAGTACGGCAGGTGCGTGTTCTTGGCTTCGTTGAAATTGTCCGAGTGAAAATCCCAGCGTCCGAAATTGAGCGTCACCACACGCGCGCCGGCCTCGACCAAGCGGCGGGCTATCAGAAAATGTTCGAGGTTGCGCGGGGCGCCATCGCCGTAGTTTTGGGTGAAGCCCTTGCCGTAACGCTCGCGCACCTTCGCGTCTTCCTTCGAGAGGTCAAGCGCCTCGGCGAGCTGGCTGGAGGTGAGCAGTCCCAGCGCCTGTTGCTGAAACGCATCGAGACCTTCCATCGACCGGCTGTTGTCCACGTCGCGACGAAAGCGGTCGAAGGATTGAAGCAGCGACTTGCGATCACTAAAACGATCCGATGAAATCTCGTTCAATTTGAGGTCGCTCATCCCCTCTCCCGCAGGACGGAAGGCCCCGTGCGGCACGCCGAGGCAACCGGGCAGTCCCGGCGAACCATACGGGGGATGACCCGCTTTGGGCGCGAGTCCCACAAAGGGCGGCACGAATTTATTTGCAGCGCCCTGAAATTTTGACACCACCGAGCCGATGGCCGGCCAGCCACCGGGCGGTTGCGTGCGTTTGTGGCGGCCGGTGTAGCAGATGAAGGAATCGTGATCGCCATCGGGCGAGCCGTGCACCGAGCGCAGCGGCACGAGCTTGTCCATGATGCGCGCCAGTCGCGGCAGATGCTCGCAGATCTCGATGCCGGGCACGTTCGTTTTGATGGGCTGAAACGGGCCGCGAATCTCGCTGGGCGCATCCATCTTCAGGTCGTACATGTCCTGATGCGGCGGCGCACCGACGAGGTAAATCATGATGACGGCCTTGTGCGATTTGCCGACGCCCGCGAGCGCCTGCGCCTCGAGCAACTGCGGCAATGCCAGCCCGCCCATGCCCAGCGCGCCGACTTGCAGGAAATCGCGGCGCGAAAGTCCGTCACACAACTTGCCGGAATTGGAACCGAAAATCTTCAGCATGAGTTTTAATTCCGTCGCGAGCGATCAGCCCACCAGCTCCCGTATCGGCGCGCACCCATTTTCCACGAGATACTGCGGGCGTCCAGACAAGTCGGTGACGGTCATGTCGGCAGGAAGGCCGAGATTTTGATAGAGCGTGGCGAAGACATCGCCGAAGCGCACGGGGCGTTCCGTGCATTCGCCGCCGAGCCGGTCGGTCGCTCCGATCACCTGGCCGTTGCGCATCCCACCGCCAGCCAGAAGCGCCATCGCCACGCGCGGCCAGTGGTCGCGGCCGGCTTGCGCGCTGATGCGCGGCGTGCGCCCGAACTCGCCCCACACAAGCACCGTCACGTCTTTGTCCAAACCGCGCTGATGAAGGTCTTCGATGAGCGCGGTGATTCCTTGATCGAAAATCGGGAAGTCCTCGCGCTCGCGCGTGAAGATGTCGTTGCCCGGCCCGCCGTGCCAATCCCACTTGCTGTAATTGACCGTCACCACGCGCGCGCCAGCTTCGACGAGTCGGCGGGCGGCAAGAAAACTTTGCGGGACACGCGGCGCACCATTTTCGTCAATGCGCTTCACCTCGTCGCCCTTGCCGTAGCGTGCGGCGACGCGCGGGTCTTCTTTCGATAAATCGAGCGCCTCGGCCAGCTTCGAGGATGTGAGCACGCCCATCGCCTGTTGCGTGAAAATGTCAGCGCCCTGCATCTGCCCACTCGTATCCACGTCACGACGAAACCTGTCCATGCTCGCGAGCAGGCGAGTGCGGTCGGCGAGGCGGTCGTAGGTAATGCCCTGCAATTTCAAATCGCCACGGCCCGGCCCAACTGGGCGAAAGGATGAGTGAGCAACTTGTACCATGCCCGGCCCCGGTTCGTTGTAAGGCCCGTGCGTGCATTCGTAGCAGAGGCTCACGAAGGGCGGCGTGGTGGGATTCACCGCTCCCTGCACTTTGCTGACCAGACCGCCGAAAGGCGCCCAACCGCCGGGCGGCGCAATCTCGGTGCGGCTGTGGCCGGTGTAACACTGGAAGGCATCGTGATCATTCTGCGCGCCGACAAGCGAGCGGATGACCGTGAACTT
>CAMDOH010000005.1 GCA_945903605.1 Akkermansia muciniphila | reverse complement strand
GGTGGTGGCGGAATGGGAGGTATGGGCGGAAGGGGTGGTGGCATGGGCGGAATGGGTGGTGGCATGGGCGGAATGGGTGGTGGCATGGGCGGAATGGGTGGTGGCATGGGCGGAATGGGTGGTGGCATGGGCGGAATGGGTGGTATGGGCGGCATGAACGGTGGCATGGGTGGCTTTGGTGGTGGTGGAATGGGAGGTATGGGCGGAATGGGTGGTGGCATGGGTGGAATGGGCGGTGGTCGGCCGATGTTCAAAAACGGAATGGTGGCTGGCACAACAGCACCTACAGCGGAGCAGCAAGCTAACGCTCAAGCCATGATGCGTCAGGCTTTGCGAACGGGGCGGCTACCGATCAATAATTGATTCAGTGCCGGCGCAGTTGAAGCCGGTGTTCAATTCTTTTCGTCTGTTGAAATTCCAGTGGCGGGAGCAAGGTTTGCGTCGGCGATTGGGTTTCTTTCAGCAACTCTCTGGCAGCCTTTTGAAATGCTATCCACCTATCCCAATCCAATGCCGGAGCGTGCACGATTTGCCTCAGCATGCTACGCCATTCGATGATAATCCGATCAATGTCACCCACCCCTGTGTACTCCGTTTCCCAATCGCGCTTGGATGCCGGATTTTTGTGCACGCTTGATACAACTTTTTCGGCACCGGAACCATAACCAGGCGGCACTCCATTTTCCAGATAGCCTTGGATGTTTTGCAGGCCGAAAGTTGCACGGCACACGAAAGCAAGCCTCCCATCCCATCTATCGCCATCCGTACAAAACCGAAATCCACCATCCAGATTTGCTAGATCAAAAATTAATTCTTCAATCTGATACCTCGAATCCTCCAGCGCAGCCGCCAATGCAAGACCCATACCTTGCGAAAAAAAACTCACTATCCGACCGCGACGAGTCGGAACTCCCAACTCATCAATCAAGCCCAGTCTCTGCCACAGCAAAACCACACCAGCCGATTTAGAAAGGCCACGGCATGTTTTTGTCAGCGCACAATTCGCACAATCTGCCGGTGATTTCTCCCTGACAATCGGGTGCCAAATACCAACCCCATGCGCATCCACAGGCACATTCACCTTTAACTTTGCCAGACTCAACTGCGCCACGAGCCGCTGGTTTTTCCGGTCAAAACGAATCAACGGCGTGTTCGCAGCCATCCATTTCTTCTCCAGCAATGGCACCACTTTTGCCTCCCACACAACGGGATTCACCGACCGGTTGCGCCATTGAATCAATCGTGCCACCCACCGTGCCATCAACAAATTCCCATCCGCCAAAATCTCAGCCACCAACGATTCACGACCCCAAATATCTCGGCCATCCACTTGATCCACCACAGTCAATGTCCCGACTCCGATCCCGCTTAACTCGTCTGCAATCGAGAGCACCGGCAACAATTCCACCACTGCATTTTCATTTTCCACATGCCGCACCACTCGCGCATCGCCAAGAATTAATTCACTCGGTGCCGAGCAAAGCTGCCATTCGCCACGGCTATTGAGCATTTCCTTCACCTTGCTAAAAACGTGGCGCGCGCGGCCCGCATCCGTCTGAATGCCACAAGGCGCATCGGGTTGATCCAGACACGCCTCCACACCAATCAGAATTGGCATCGCTGAAAATAATCTCCGCTGCACTCGGACCGCCTCGCTGAACGGTTCAAGCCCCCTCTCTTTCGCCATCGTCATGATGCCCAGCAATACACCCCAATCCACCAACCCATTGCGCGTGAGCTGCGCCGGATTTGCATCGCGCAAACGAAGCTCATTCGCGCTCACCAACACATAACCTGTCTCATCCAATCCGCGTCGCCCCGCTCTGCCGAACATCTGTAATATCTCATCGCAACGCAGTGGAATTTCAACGCCACCGCGTTTGTATGAGTCAGCAGCGAGCGCCACACTTCGCAGCGAGAAATTAATTCCCGCCGCCAATCCCATCGTAGCCACCACCGCGCGCAGTTGCCCCGCTTTTGCCAATGGCTCGACCACACCCGCTCTCGCCGCGTAACTCAGACCACTGTGATGAAACGCGATTCTGCTTTGAAGCATTCGCGCCAGCCGATCACCCACCAGTTGCTTTTGTTCCGGCGTGAGGCTCAATGGATTTGGGTTCGGAAGAAAACGCGCAAGCTCGCCAGCCAGTTGTTCCGTCGCTGCCCTTCTTGGAGCGAAAATGAGAATCGGCCCCAAATCGTCAGCGAGCGACTTCGCCACAAATCGCGGCCAATATCCTTTTATTTCCGAGGGCAAATTGAAATTCAACATCCCCGCGTTCACTTCTTCCAATGGCACCGGCCGCTCTTCGAATCGAATCAGAACCGCGCTCCGACCAATCCGGCACAACCACCGCACGACTTGCTGTGGATTGCCAACGCTCCCCGAAAGCAACAACAGTCGCGTACCTTGCGGAGCCAGCGCGAGCGCGAGTTCGTAATTCAATCCGCGATCGGCATCGCCGATCATTTGATACTCATCCACGGCCAGCAAAATTGGGCCGTCACCACGAATCAACCGTCCCTTTTGAGTTTCCAACGTGGCGACGATAAGCGGCGCATCGAGATTTTCCGCCAGATCACCCGTCGCGATTCCAACATCCCAACCTTTAGCGCGCCACTCAGCGAGTTTGTCATTGGCCAAAGCGCGTGTCGGAACGGTGTAAATACTTTGGCCTCGCCCGCGATTCTGCTGGAACCAAAGTTCGAAAATGAAAGTCTTGCCCGCACCCGTTGGCGCGTGAACAACCACATCCTTCCCACTGATGAGCGCAGCCACCGCCTCCTGTTGCCAGAGATCCGGCACATGAACGCGGTCAAGCATCTGGAATCCCGTTTTCGGATCTGCAGAATCAGTCACGCACTCAATTTAGAGAAAACGCCGCTCGCATCCCAAAACAAACTTGTTGGCCTACCCAGTCGCCACCCCTATAGTCAGCCCGTAGCCGATGTGGCGGAATTGGCAGACGCGCTAGACTCAAAATCTTGTGGCCTTACGGCCGTGTGGGTTCGACCCCCTCCATCGGTACCATATTTCCAGAAAAGTTTCCCGGCCATCGCCGGCATTCCCGCTTTGATCTTCGGCAAGCGAGAAGCCATTTAGTACGTATACATACAATTTGAGGTTGCAAGGGGTTCGGGATTGAAGGAAGCTTTAATCGAAGGATGAACATGAGCGCTCCATTCTATCTGCTGATCGCCCTATCTTTTTGTCTCGGCGCTGTCCCTGCCATCGCTGCTCCTGCCAAAACGACGAATGATGTCGCTCCCGGTAGAACACGCTGGCCGATGTTTCGCGGTGGACCTTCGCTTCAAGGCATTGCCGATGGCCGACTGCCGAACAAACCCGTTTTGCTCTGGAAATACACGACTGGCGGCCCAGTCAAATCTTCAGCCGCGATCGATCACGGCAAGGTCTACATCGGTTCCGATGATGGACATTTGCACGCCATCCTTCTCACCAACGGACTGCCTTCATGGAAGCACAAAACCGAAGGCCCGATCGAATCTTCACCTTTGGTGCTCGATGGCACTGTGCATGTTGGTTCGACCGATGGTCTTCACTACGCGCTTGATGCGGATAAGGGAACACTGCGTTGGAAGGCAAAGACGGAGGATAAAATTCTCGGCTCGCCGAATTGGGTCACCTCGCCCGACGGAAAAGATCGTTGGGTGCTATTCGGCAGCTACGATTACAATCTCTATTGTTTGAATGCGAAGGACGGCAAAACGAACTGGGTGTTCCCGACTGAAAACTACATCAATGGTTCACCCACTGTCATCGGCGGTAAAACTGTTTTTGGCGGATGCGACGCCATGCTGCACGTTATCAATCTGGCCGATGGTAAACGCGAAAAAGCAATCGAGGCTGGCGCTTACATCGCTGGCTCTGCAGCAGGGGGAGACGGCAAAGTTTACGTGGGTCATTATGAAAACGAATTTATTTGTGTGGATCTCGAAGCTGGAAAAGTGGCTTGGAAATACAGCGATCGAGCGTTCCCGTATTTCTCATCTCCGGCGATTACCTCCGACCGAGTGATCTTCGGCGGCCGCGACAAACGTCTCCATTGCGTGTCACGCAAAGAGGGCAAACCGATCTGGACATTTTCGACTCGTGGCAAGGTGGATAGTTCTCCCGTCGTGATTGGAGATAAAGTCGTGGTTGGTTCCGAGGATGGCCTCCTTTACATCGTTTCACTCGCCGATGGTAAAGAATTATGGTCTTACGAAATCGGGCAAGGAGTGAATAGCTCACCGGCCATTGTGGATGGCAAGATTATCGTGGGCGCTGACGATGGCATCGTGTACGCGTTTGGAGAGAAGCCCGCCAAAAAGTAACTCCGAATGAGCACAGCCTTCACAAACCCACCAATTATTCCTGCGGCGCCGCCGATTCAGAAAGAGACAACGGTCGGCAACTACTTCGTTTCGAATTACCCACCGTTCTCATTTTGGAAACCTGAATTTGTCGGCGAAGTGGACGCCGCCCGACAGCGCGCACCGAAGCCCGGCACACCGCTTGGCATTTACCTTCATATTCCCTTTTGCAGGAAGCGCTGCCACTTCTGCTATTTCAAAGTTTATACCGACAAAGATTCGGCTGCGATCAAAGGCTACATCGATGCCGCGCTGAAAGAGTTGGCGATCTACGCGCGGCAGCCGTTCATCGGCGGCCGGAAACCCAACTTCGTTTATTTTGGCGGTGGCACCCCCAGCTATCTCAGCGTGGATCAACTCCGTCATCTCATCGAAGGCATGAAGTCACTCTTGCCTTGGAACGAGATCGAGGAATTCACTTTCGAATGCGAACCGGGCACGCTCACCGACCATAAACTGCGCGCCATTCGCGATCTCGGCGTCACGCGGCTTTCTCTCGGCGTGGAAAACTTTGACGATCATATTCTCGAGATCAACGGACGCGCACACCACAGCAAAGAGATCGCGCGCGCCTACGCATTCGCCAGAGAGATTGGATTCTCGCAAATCAATATCGATCTCATCGCTGGTATGGTGGAAGAAACCGATGCGAACTGGCACGAGTGCATTCGCAAGACCATCGAGATGTCACCGGACAGCATCACGATTTATGAGATGGAGATTCCCTACAACACAACCATCTATCAGCGCATGAAAGCCGAGGGCAAACTCGTCGCGCCCGTTGCCGATTGGGAAACAAAGCGCGCATGGGTCCATTACGCCTTCGCCGAACTCGAGAAGGTCGGCTACACCATTGCCAGTGCCTACACCGCAGTGAAAGACAAGGCCAAGACAAAATTCCTCTATCGCGACAAACTGTGGGCTGGAGCGGATTTGCTATCGATCGGCGTGGCCAGTTTCGGACACATCGGTGGCGTTCACTATCAAAATCACGCGGACTTCGACCCGTACGTGACTCAAGTGAATGCAGGCGAGTTGCCAATCTTCCGTGCGTTGACGCCGACGGATGATGAGCGGTTCATCCGCGAATTCATTCTCCAGATCAAACTCGGAAGCGTCAGTCGTATTTACTTTGAGAAGAAATTCGGGGCCGATCCCCTGCTCCGATTTGCCGAACCCATCAAGCGCATCCAAGACTGGGGATTCCTTTCCATCGACGGCGATCGCATTTCGCTCAACCGCGACGGCCTGCTGCAAGTGGACAAACTCCTGCACGAATTTTTCAATCCCGAACACCGCAACATCCGGTACACTTGAAAGTGACCAACGACAACTCGACCGCATCGCCAATGCTTCATCCATTGGATGAGTTTTACACGCTTGCCGGCATGCCATTGCCCCCGTGGCAAGTGATCGATTCAGGCGATGTGCCAGAACCGTATCGCACCCTGCTCGCTCATCAGAACGACATGACTCCGACATTGGAGAAATTTCACAATGGCCCGATCCATCTTCGCGTTTACGGCAGGCGAAACAGTGGCGGCGAATACTCACGCGAAGTCGTACTGCTCCTGAACGGAGCGAATACCCCTGTCGAATTTGGTGCGATTAAGATCTACCTCGACCGCTTTCCGGAAAATGCACGCGAGCTGATTCTTGGCGAACATCGCCCGCTAGGCACCATTCTTCACGAGTGCGCCATTCCGCACAGCAGCCAACCGAAGGCATTTCTCAAACTCGCTTCCGATCGACTCATCGCCGAGGTGCTCTGCATTAGCGGCGCACAAACTATTTATGGCCGCCGTAACACGCTACTCAATCCACAAGGCGAATCGCTGGCGGAGATAGTCGAGATTTTGCCTCCAGCACAAACGAAGTGACGCATGACTGACTCGGTGAATTTTGATGTGATCATCATCGGTGGCGGACCGGCTGGCTCCAGCGCCGCGACCATTCTGGCTGAGCACGGACACAGAGTCCTCGTGCTGGAACGCGAAAGATTCCCACGTTATCACATCGGTGAATCGCTGATTCCATTCACCTATCAACCGATGGAACGGCTTGGACTCATTCCCAAAATGAAGGCATCCGCCTTCCAGAAAAAATACAGCGTCGTTTTTGTGCAGCCCGATGGCAAAGCGAGCCAGCCATTTTATTTTTTCAACCGCTACGACCGCAACACCGTGGCACAGACTTGGCAAGTGCTCCGCAGCGAGTTCGATCAGATGGCGCTGGAACACGCCCGCGAAAAAGGGGCGGAAGTGAAAGAGGAAACGAGCGTGAAGTCGATCCTTCGCGACGGTAGCCGCGTCATCGGTGTTCGCGCGCAGAACAAGTCCGGCACGACCACGGATTACTTCGCGCCGATGACTCTCGACTGCACAGGCAAAGAAGCATTCACGGCTGTGCGCAACGGCTGGCGCATGAACGATCCGTTCCTGAACAAGATCGCCGTGTGGACCTATTATCGCGGATCGAAACGCGAACAAGGAATCGATGAAGGCCAGACCACCGTCGCCTTCGTGCCTGAAAAAGGCTGGTTCTGGCACATCCCGATGCACGACGACCGCGTGAGTATCGGCGTCGTTGCTGAAGGGAAATACCTCACTCGTGACGGCGTGCGCGATTTGGAAAAGATTTTCAAGCGAGAGATTAGCGAGAACCGTTGGATTGCTGAACACCTCTCGTTGGGCGAACAGACTGGCCCCTACTATATCACCAGTGAATTTTCGTTTCACTCGCGCCACTGCGGCAGCGAAGGATTACTGCTGGTCGGCGACGCCTTTGCCTTTCTCGACCCTGTGTTCAGCAGCGGCCTGATGCTCGCGCTTAAGAGCGGCGTGATGGCTGGCGATGCTGTTCACGCTGCGCTAGTGGCAAAAGATTTTGCGCCGGAACGATTCGCCGATTATGCGACAAGACTGCGGCACGGAATCGAGAATATGCGCAAACTCGTCTACGCCTTTTACAGCCGAGATTTCTCATTCAAGGACGTGATCATGAAGTATCCCGAAGCCGCTGCCGAAATCACCGACTGCCTCTCTGGTGATGTGGATAAAGATTTTTCGCCACTCTGGCGGAAGTTTCGCGAATTCGTGCCATTGCCAGATGACCTTCCCGTCGGTGAGCCGTTGACATCGAGCACCCTCGTCAATTCAACGCCGTGAATCTGGTTCAACTCACACCCGGCGCGGGCGGAATGTACTGCGGCAATTGTTTTCGCGACAACGCACTGATTGCCGAACTGCGCCGACAAGGTCATCAGGCACTCATGGTGCCGCTCTATTTGCCAATGACGGTTGACGAAGCTGACCAAACCGCCGGCACCCCGATTTTTTACGGTGGCGTCAGCGTGTATCTTGAACAGAAGTCATCGTTGCTACGCCGCGCACCACGTTGGCTGCACCAACTTCTCGCTTCGCCAACGATTCTCAATTGGGCTGGCAAACGTGCAGCCAACACGCGCGCGAAAGATCTCGGCGAACTCACGCTCTCGATGTTGCGTGGCGAAGAAGGCAATCAAGCCCGAGAACTCAACGAGCTTCTCGAATGGCTCAAATCGCAGCCGCAACCCGATGTCATCTGCCTCTCAAATTCATTACTTCTCGGTCTTGCACGAAAATTGAGGCAGGAACTGCAAGTGCCCATCGTTTGCTATCTGCAGGGCGAAGATGGATTCATCGATGCGATGGGCGAACACAGCGAGGCCGTTTGGCAGTTGATGACCGATCGCGCCCGCGAAGTGGATCTATTCATCGCCCCAAGTCGCTATTTCGGAGATTTGATGGCGAAGCGACTGTCGATACCTGCCGCGAAGATTCGCGTCATCTACAACGGCATCAACCTTGATGGCTTCACTGCCAATCCACTATTGGCCGAACCGCCGACGCTCGGATTTTTTGCCCGCATGTGTCCGGCGAAAGGCTTGGACACACTCGTCGACGCATTTCTGCAGTTGAAGAAAACCAGTCGCATACCGTTTCTACGGTTGAAAGTCGGCGGCGGCTGCGGAACGAACGACGCGCCCTTTGTGGCCAAACTTCGCAGACTACTCGAATCGCGCGGACACAGCGGCGATGTTTCATTCCATCCGAATATTGATCGGAATTCAAAAATCGAATTCCTCCGCTCTCTCTCCGCTCTTTCTGTGCCGGCACGATTTGGAGAGCCATTTGGTTTTTATGTCCTCGAAGCGATGGCTGCTGGTGTGCCGGTCGTACAACCCAAATGCGCATCATTTCCAGAATTGATCGCTGCGACCGGCGGCGGAATTTGTTTCGAGCCGTCCACTGCAGAATCACTCGCAGCGAGCCTTGAATCGTTACTTTCGAAACCTGCACAGGCGAAAGCCATGGGTTTGGCAGGACGTGAATCAGTGCGCCGACTCTTTTCCATCGAAACAATGGCGAACAATATCGTCAGCGCCATGCAGGAAATCGTCCGCAAACCCTCTGCCAACTGATATGCCCAGCACTTATTCCATCAAACGCCGCGTCGAGTTTTTTGAGACCGACATGGCCGGCATCGTCCATTACTCAAATTATTTCCGCTACATGGAGGCGTGCGAGCAAGCGTTTTTCCGATCGCTGGGCACTTCGTTGGTGGACTCCAATTACCACGTCGGTTGGCCGCGCGTTCATGCCAGTTGCGATTTCAAACGACCGCTGAAGTTTGAGGATGAAGTGGAAGTGATCCTGCATATCACCGAGAAAAAACAAAAGTCGCTCAGCTACCAGATCACATTTATGAAATCAGGCGAGGAAATCGCCCGAGGCAACATCACAACCGTTTGCGTCACGCGCGATCAAAACGGCAATATGAAATCCATCGACATTCCCGATGCCATCGCCAGCCAAATCGAGACGGCACCTCCTGAACAATTACCGTGAACAGCGACAAACCCGTTGAACTGAAGCACCCCAATCAATAGACTCACCCAGAAATTTATGCCCGCCAATCCAACCACTCCCAACATCACTTGGCTCTACTTTGCAATTCTCACCGTGCTTTCATGGGGAGTCTACGGCGTCATCCTGCACAAAGGTCGCGGCCACATGCCCGTGGGACCGGAAGCACCCAATGCGAGCCTGAAAGCATTTCTATTCGTTTGCATCGCCTACGCTGTGATCGGCGTGGCCGCCGCAGTGCTGCTTCAATTGCGCGGGTCGAACTGGAGTTTCACCGGCGAAGGAATTCGCTGGAGCCTCGTAGCCGGTGCAGCAGGTGCCATCGGAGCGTTCACGCTCGTTCTCGCGCTCGGATCTGCTGCGCAAATCTACAAAGGCGCGGCGCCTGCGGCTGTGATGCCAATTGTTTTCGCCGGTGCGCCGGTGATCAATACCATCGCCGCCATGCTGCTGCATCCGCCGGAAGGCGGGTTCAAGTCGCTCCCCATGCCGTTCCTTCTGGGTTGCGTGCTGGCCGCTACCGGCGCATTCCTCGTCGCCAAATACGCGCCCTCCAACACGGGTGGCGCACACAAGCCGGCTGCCGCACAGATCGCGCCGGCGAATCCAGCAGCTAAATAAATTACGTCGCACAAGATGGCTGCCGCTTTTTCAAACCGCGCCGCCATCGAGGCCAGTCAACTCGTTTCGCTCCGCACACTGCTTGCCGCGTTGTTGCCCGCGAACTCGTTTCAGTCCCACCGACTTGCTGACACGGGAGTGAGTTCGGCGATCGCTTCGCTCACGGAGTTTGCACAACGCGTTCCTTTCACTACGAAGAGCGAATTGGTGGCCGACATCGCCACACATCCGCCTTACGGATCAAACCTCACCTTCGCGCCCGACCGCTACACACGCTGTCATCAAACCAGCGGCACGGGTGGCGCACCGATGCGTTGGCTCGACACATCCGAGAGCTGGCAATGGATGCTTGATAGCTGGGCCGAGGTGTATCGCGCGGCACACGTCACGCGCACTGACCGCGTTTACTTCGCTTTTTCATTCGGGCCATTCCTCGGATTCTGGACCGCCTTCGAATCCGCTGCTCAACTTGGCTGTCTTTGCATCCCCGGTGGTGGCCTCTCCAGCGCCGCGCGTTTGCGGATGATCATTGAGAATCGTGCCACGGTACTCTGCTGTACGCCGACCTATGCGATCCGGCTGGGCGAAGTCGCTGCGGAAGAAAAGATCAGTCTCGCGCAAAGTCCCGTGCGAATAATCATCGTTGCCGGCGAACCCGGTGGCAGCATCGCCGCCACACGTCAACGCATCGAATCGCTCTGGCCCGGTGCACGAGTGAAGGATCATCATGGCATGACCGAAGTCGGACCTGTCACTTACGAATGCCCCGCGCGCGCCGGCGTGTTGCACGTCATCGAGCACGCGTACTTCGCTGAAGTAGTCAACCCAGCCACCGGCGAACCCATCGCCTCCGGCGAGACTGGCGAATTGATTCTCACCACGCTCGGCCGAACCGGCTCGCCATTGCTCCGCTATCGTACCGGCGATTTGGTGAAGCCTGCAAACACTTCGCCGTGCCCCTGTGGCTCGCACGAACGTGCTTTCGAAGGCGGCATTCTCGGGCGTTGCGATGACATGTTCATCGTTCGCGGCGTTAACATTCATCCCTCCGCCATCGAAGAAATAATCCACCACAATGGCAGCGTGGCTGAATTTCAAGCACGGCTCACCAATCGCACAGCGATGGCAGAATTTGAGCTGCTGATTGAACCTGCTGCAGGCGCAGACGCCGAATTGCTAAAGTCGAATCTCGAACGATCCTTGCAGGAAGCCTTTCAACTTCGCATTCCTGTCAGCATCGCGCCAATCGGTTCACTCCCCCGATACGAGATGAAGGCCAGACGTTGGGTGAAGGACTAGGCTTTTTCGTTTCTGCTTTTCGCGACTTCGGATAACCTGCGCGCATGTCCTCCACGGAACCGATCCTGCAACTCGAGAACGTCACCAAAGAATTTGTTGGCGCCGCCGAGCCGCTGAAAATCCTCAACGGGATCTCCTTGACCATCGCGCGAGGCGAATCCATCGCCATCACGGGCCCATCGGGTTCCGGGAAAAGCACACTGCTCAATCTGCTCGGATCACTCGATCATCCCACGCGCGGCCGCGTGACACTTGCCGGACGCGACCTCACCGCTCTGGATGAAGCTCAACTTGCCATTGTTCGCAATCGCCAGATCGGATTCGTCTTTCAATCTCACCACCTGTTGCCGCAATGCACCGTTCTGGAAAATGTGCTGTTGCCAACATTGGCCACACACACCGCCGCACCACCTGTGGCCATTGCTCGTGCGAACCGATTACTCGATCGCGTCGGCCTCGCCTCACGACTCACGCACCGACCCGCGCAACTTTCCGGCGGCGAACGCCAACGTGTAGCCGTCGTTCGCGCACTCATCAATCAACCTCAACTTCTCCTCGCAGACGAACCGACCGGCGCGCTCGATCACAACTCAGCGACCAATCTCGGCCAGTTGCTCGTGGAGTTGAACCGCGAGGAAGCGGTCACTCTCATTGTCGTCACGCATTCGCTCGAATTAGCCCGTAAAATGCAACGCGTGCTCAAACTTGACAATGGATTGCTGGAACAAGTCAGCTAAACAGACGATGAACCGCACCACGCTCATCCTCGCCAGCCTGCGGCATCACGCGCGCGCGCATTTGGGAACGTTGCTTGGCTCCAGCATTGCCAGCGCTGTCCTCATTGGCGCGCTTACGGTCGGCGATTCTGTTCGCGCCAGCCTGCGCGCCATGGCCATGGCTCGACTCGGCAACACGCAGTTGGCCATCGCCTCAAACGACCGGCTCTTTCGCAGCGCGCTCGCCAAATCCATTGCCGATGAAATGGGAACTCCCGTCACAGCCGCACTTCAATTACCGGCCACCGCCGCGCTCCCTGATGGTTCTGCGCGCGCCAACCATGTGCAAGTGCTCGGCGTGGATGATTCGTTTTGGAAGTTTCACAATCAGGACATTCCTGATTGGGGATCGGAGGGTGTGACGATCAACGAACGACTCGCGGCGCAACTTGGCGTGAGAATAGGCGACCCCGTTTTGTTTCGCGTACAAAAGCCCTCGCAACTCTCGCGCGATGCGCCCGTCGCACCACAGGAAGATTTCTCAGTGGCGATCCGCCTCGAAGTTCGCGGTATCCTTTCGGATAGCAGCATTGGGCGATTCAGCCTTGTGGCCAACCAGATTCCTCCCTTCAACGCCTTCGTGCCACTCGCCCTGCTCCAGAACAAAACTCAAGCGACGAACAAGGCGAATCTGCTGCTCGTTGCCGGAGCAAAAGCCACAGTGGGAAATGCCAGCCGCGCGCTCAATTCGAAATGGCAATTGGCCGATGCTGAACTTGATTTGCGCGTGCTGACTGCCACCGGCGAATTGGAATTGCGCACACCGCGTGTGTTTCTGGATCCACCCGTCGTCAAGGCTGCACAATTATCAGCGCCAACTTCACGGTTGATACAGACTTATTTCGTAAACGAATTGCGTGTCGGAACTAATTCGGCACCCTACTCGATGGTCACCGCAGCAGGCGTGCCAATTGCTCCCGACGATCTTCGCGAGAATGAAGTGATCATCAATCAATGGCTGGCCGATGATCTGAAATCCAAACCTGGCGATAAGCTGCAGATGACCTACTACGCCGTCGGTCTCGGCAGGCAACTCGAGGAACGAACGAATACGTTCACTGTGCATTCGATTGTGCCGTTAACGGGAGCGGCGGCCGATCGCAATCTGATGCCAGCCTTTCCCGGCATGTCGACTGCGGAGAATTGCCGCGATTGGGACACGGGGTTTCCCATCAAGCTCGATCGAATCCGGCCAGTGGACGAAAAATATTGGGACGACCATCAAGGCACACCGAAAGCATTCGTGTCGGTGAGCGCAGGTCGGAAACTTTGGGCCAACCGCTTCGGCGATTCCACAGCCGTGCGCTGGCCAACGAACGCGTTCACCACCCTGCCGATGATTGAACGGAAACTGTTGGAGAACCTCGATCCCAATTCGGTGGGATTGACGTTCGTACCGCTACGTTCGCAAGCGCTCGCAGCCGTCAACCAAGCTCAAGATTTCGGCGGGTTGTTCATCGGATTCAGTTTTTTCCTCGTCGTGGCCGCGCTGCTATTGATGTCACTGCTATTTCAATTTGCAGTTGAAAAGCGCGCTACTGAATCCGGCACATTACTCGCGCTGGGATTCACACCACGCCAAGTGAGGCGATTGCTGTTAAGCGAAGGCGCAGCACTGGCGTTGCTCGGTGGATTGATCGGCACGGCGGGCGGCATCGGCTACGCCCGATTGATGTTGCACGGATTGACCACCGTTTGGCGCGATGCGGTGGGCACGACCGCTCTGCATTTCCACATGGTGCCAGTAACGATAGTGATTGGGATTTTGGCAGGCGCATTCATCGCATGGGGAACTGTCTGGCTCGCACTCCGAAAACAATTTGAACAACCTCTGCGTGTACACTTGTCCGGGAGTGGCGACGAGAGCAACGAAGTGGGCAATGCTCCAAAAGTCAGTCGCAGTTGGATTGCCATCGGTTCGGTGGCAGCCGCAATCATTTTGATCGCTTGGGCACTGGCCACTGGCAATGCGGCGGCAGCGGGCGCTTTCTTCGGCGCGGGCGCACTTCTGCTCGTGGCGGTTTATGCTTTTGCCTCGGTGTGGCTGACAAATATTTCAGTCACGGTGCCGGTGCGATTGACGCTTTATTCCGTTGCGATGAGAAACTGTGCGCGGCGCCGCAAGCGGAGTCTGGCCACGCTGGGCTTGCTGGCCTGTGGAAGTTTCCTCGTGGTGGCTGTGGGCGCGAACAAACTCGATGCGACTGCAGACGCAGATAAACGCAGCGCGGGCACGGGTGGATTTGCATTCATCGGTGAATCTGCGCTGGCGGTTGTGCAGGATTTGAACGGCACTCCGGGACGCGAGTTCTTTGGTCTGGACGAGAAAAAGATGCTGGACGTGACGGTTGTGCCGCTGCGAATTCGTAATGGTGACGACGCAAGCTGTTTGAATTTGAACCGCGCGCAACAGCCGCGCTTGCTCGGCGTGAAGCCGGAGTTGATGAGCGAAAGATTCACGCTCACAAAGGTCATGAACGGTCTCAATGCGCAGGAGGGATGGCGGTTGTTGAAGACCCGCATCGCCGATGATGCGGTGCCTGCTTTCGCCGATCACAATTCGATCCTGTGGGCGATGGGTAAGAAAGTCGGCGACACCATCGAATTCAAGGACGAACGCGGAATCGCGTTCAAAGTGCGATTGATCGGTGCGCTGGCGAATTCAATCATGCAAGGAAGTCTGATTATCGATGAGGCTGAGTTTGTCCGACGGTTTCCCGGAGAGAGCGGCTATCGAATGTTTCTCGTGGATGCGCCCCCAAACCGATCAGATGAAGTGCGAATAGAACTTGGCAAGCAGATGCGCGACGTGGGATTGGAATTGACTGCTGCAACCCGAAGATTGGCGGAGTTCAATGCAGTGCAAAACACCTACTTGTCCACTTTCCAGATTCTTGGCGGTTTGGGATTATTGCTGGGAAGCGCGGGACTGGGCGTGTTGGTGCTGCGCAATGTGCTCGAAAGGCGCGGCGAACTTGCCGTGCTTCGGGCTGTAGGATTTCAGCGCGGCAGTGTGCGGCTGCTAGTTTTTCTGGAGCACGGCCAGTTACTGGTTGCCGGATTGATTGGCGGCAGCATCGCAGCTTTGGTATCGGTGTTGCCTGCCCTGCTCTCGCCTTCGGCACAAATCCCATTTGTTTCACTGGGAATCACGTTGTTGGCGGTAGTCATCAATGGACTTGGCTGTGCTTGGTTGTCGACGAGCTTCGCATTGAAAGGGAAGCTGATCTCCGCATTGAGGAGTGAGTGAGGTTTGATGGACAGTCCGGATGAGCGCGTCTAACATTCTGAAATGAAACGATTGATGTTTTTGACCTGCCTTTTCTTGGCAGCGACAGGTGCGGCAAAGGCAGCGCAGCCACTCTTCAAACAGAATTTTGAGGATGTGAAACCACCGGGCTTGCCAGCGGATTTCCTGGTGCTCGAAGGAGAGTTCACGGTGAAGGCGGAAGGGACGAATAGATTTCTGGAATTACCGGGAGCGCCGCTGGACACGTTCGGTGTCTTGTTTGGTCCGACGGCAAAATCGGACGTGGCGGCATCAGCGCGGTTTTTCGGTACTGGCAAAGGTCGGCGCTTTCCTTCGTTTGGTGTCGGACTTAATGGGGTTAGCGGTTACAAATTGATGGTGGTGCCGTCGAAGAAGGCGCTGGAATTACTCCGTAACGACGAAATAAAAGCCACGATTCCATTCGCGTGGGAATCCGGAAAGTGGACGAATCTGCGCATCTCGATTGTCTCGTTGAACACTGGGAAATATAACGTGGCTGGAAAAGCGTGGCAGGAAGGCGCAAAGGAACCGGCGGATTGGAACATACGATTTGCCGAAGGTGATGAACCCGCGCCTGCCGGTCGCGCGAGCGTTTGGGGTAGTCCCTATTCGGGCACGCCGATCTGGTTCGACGATCTGATATTGTCACCCGCGAGCAAAGCTGGCCCTTGATTCTGATTTGTCGACCGCTCCAATTCTGAAAATCTCAATCTCCCTCACGCGTTTGACGTTGACGCCGTGTGGCGTTCCGCTTGAATCAACCCGTAACACGTAATTCCAATCAACTATGAAACTCCGTTCCTTCATTCTAACCGTCGCGGGCTTGCTGGTTTTCTCCGGCACAATCATCAGCGCAGAATACATGCCGAAGGTTGGCCTTCAGACTTGGACCTGCCGCAATATGTCGTTCTCGCAGATGGTCGATTTTGCGACCAAGCACGGCCTCAAGCATGTGCAGGTGACTGGCAACCACATTTCGCCCGACTCGGCGAAGGAAGAGATTCTTCAAAAGAAAGCTGCGCTGGCAAAGTTCGGCATCCGTGTTTACACCTTCGGCGTAGCTGGAACATCACCGGATAAGGAGAAAAATCGGAAGCTGTTCGAATTCGCAAAACTGCTCGACTGCAAGATCATCATTGTCGAGCCGACGAATGACAAAGCCCTTTGGGACGGGCTTGAGGAATTGGTGAAGGAATACAATATCAAGCTGGCCATCCACAATCACGGCAAGGAATCGGTGTATGGCACGCCGGAAAAAATCTGGAGCGTGATCAAAAACCGCGACAAACGCATTGGCGTTTGCATGGATGTCGGCCATCTCACAGGCGCGGGATTCGACGCAGCGAAGGCATTTACCGATTACGATGGCCGTGTGTACGACATCCATCTCAAGGACAAGAAAATTGAAAAGACCGCCGATGGCAAATCCGTGATTCTCGATGTGATGGTCGGCACTGGCGCCGCCAACTACAAAGGGCTCTTTGCCGAATTGAAGAAGTCGAAATGGGACGGAGTGCTCGCCATCGAGACTGACAATGGAACCTACGCGAAAGAGCCAACGGAGTTTGTGGTCGGTGCGATCGAGTACGTGAAGAAGAATAATTAGAGACGCGAGCGAGGCGGCGACGGATTAAAGTTCCGGCGGACCACTGAGCCGATCACCGTCCATCTCGTAAATTCCGACGAGATAATTGTTCTCGTAGATTTCGCCGACCCGGAGCGTGCCAAACAAAGTGATCGGCACATCCAACACCGCTTTCACCCCTTTGCCTGTTGGCATTTTCACGCTCACCCACTCATTGATTTTGGGCACGCTTCCGTAACAGCACATCGACTGATCGCGCAAGATGAGAAGCTCGGTGATCAGTCCTCCTTCCACTTTCAATGGCAGCATGAATCCTTTGAGGGCGACCTTTTGCCTGTCCAACGATTTGACCGGCGCAGGAATCTGCTCCTTTTTCAATGTCGCCTGTGCCGTCTTGTTGGTGACCGGTTCATCCGGCACATCGTAATTGAAACTGGCCAGCCGATCGAAATTTACCACGGTGTAATCACCGATTTTCTCAACAACCGCCGGCCCCAGCTTGACGGCTGCATTGGTCGCATTCGCAATGACACTCGCATTGGTTTCGATCAATTGCGCTGTGAGTGGAACAATCGCTTCACCACGAATCTCAGGATTGATTCCCACGTGCACAGATGGATTTCTTCCACAACCGAGCAAGCCGATCATGACGGCAAAAAGTGAAATCAGCAGCGGTTTCATTTATCAGTTCCCTTTCGGAAAGTTGAAGGCGACGGCCTTGAAAGTCTTGCCGGGCAGATTGAGATTCAGCTCCATCAGCGTGGCGGCGAATTTATCGGTGGTCTTCAACCAATCCGCCTGCGCCTCGAATTGCGCCGTGTCGCCCACGGTTTCACCAGTGGCAGCGTTGCCGACAGCTTTGAAGATGAGCGTCTCCGTCTTCTCACCAACTTTGGCCGCGACCTCGAATTGCATCACGCTGGTGCGCCAGAAACCTGACATGTGTGGCTTGAGCAAATAGGCGGTGAGCTTGCCAACGGCTGCGTCGCGAACAAATTCGATATGACCTTCCTCATCGCCAAGCATGATTGCCGTTCCACCGTGCGGCGGTTCGTGATGATGCCTTTCGTGCGATTCGTTTGTGATACCCGGTTTGGCTTCGCGTGCCTTGCCACAACCCAAAAAGAGCGCGGCGGCAATGACAGGAATTGATAAAGTCGATTTCATACCATGTTCAACAACGGCTGCTACGAGTGCGGTACAAGATTTTCAGCCACGTCTGTGCGATAGGCTTTCACTGCGGGCACTATACCAGCGAACGCGCCCATGGCAATGATTCCGGCGGGTGCCCATAACAGCACGGCATCTCCTGCCCACGGATTGATCACCACACCCACTTGTGCGCGAATAATCGCAGCGGCGGCACTGACGATCACGAAATAGACTGCGAAGCCGGCCAGTGCGCCGATTGTGGCAATGGCGGACGATTCCAAAATCACTGCGCCGAAAATATCCGCCCGGCGTGCACCGAGTGCTCTCAGGATGGCGATTTCGCGACGCCGCTCGTTCATTGAGTTGTATAGACTGACCAAGATGGATGCGCTGGCCACGAGCGCGACCAGCCATGCAATCAGTGCCAGCACACGATCAAACCACCCAAGCTTTTCAAATAGCTGTGAGATGACCTGTGCGACGGGCCATGCAAACGTGAGCCGAGTTCCCTGTTTGTTGTAAAGTGTGTCGAGTTGTTTTCCAGCCATCGCTGAGCGTAGTTTTACCAACACGGAGCTGATCTCGCTGGCCGCCTGCGCGGCGTGGCCTTTCATGTTTTGCAATCCTTCGAGCGGAATCCAGATGACGCGGTCGGCCGGCGTGTTGCTCGGCGCGAGAATGCCGGTGACGACATAGGTCTCCGCGTGTTGTTGTTTTTCATCGTAGAGCAGTCCGTGATAAGGATGGAACTTGTCGCCCACTTTCAGGCCGAGCTGTTGTGAGGCAAAGCTGCCGACCACAGCTTCGGCGAATCCAGCATTGAACGCACGTCCAGCAGACATCTTGTGTTTGTGACCAGCAGAAATCTCGACCTCGGTAAAAAGATTCGTGGTGGTGCCCACGAGTCGGAAGCCACGGTAATTGTCTCCCACGGCAACGGGCAGTGCGAACATCACTGCGGGATGCTTTCGGATTTCCTCAAAGTCGGCCCACGCCACATTGCCCGGTGAATCCTCGAGATGAAAAATGGAATTGAGCACAAGCTGAAGTTTTGCACTGCGAGCACCGAGCACGGCATCGAATCCCCCAGCCACTCCGGTGAATGACTTGTTCGACTGAGACTTCACGACCCACACTGCCATCAGCAGGCCCGTGGCCAGCGCGATTCCGAGTGCGGTCACGATGGTGGAGAGCATGTGCTGGCGCAGACTTTTGGCGACAATGTGAGCGAGGGTCATCGCGCCTCCTTTGTGACAAGATTGAGTTCTCTCAAATCGCGTACGTCATCGAATTGCGCAAGCACATCGGGCGCGTGGCTCACGAGCAGTAGCGCGGCACCGTTTTCGCGACATGTTTCGCGGATGAGCGCGAGCGATTCGCGCGCGTTGGCATGGTCGAGGTTGCCGGTCGGTTCGTCGGCGAGGACGAGCCGCGGCCGGTTCGCGAGCGCGCGGGCGACGGCGACACGTTGTTGTTGGCCGACTGAAAGCTGGCGCGGGCGGTAATGGAGTCGCTCGCTCAATCCAACGCGGTTGAGGAGCGACACAGCCAATTCGCGATTCACGCCGCAGCCGAATTTCATCCCGATCAAAATGTTTTCAAGACAGGTGAAGCCTTGAAGCAGGTTGAAGGTTTGAAAGATGTAGCCAAGAGTGGTGGCACGAAGTTGGTCGCGTTCGGATTCGGGCAGCGAGGACATCGGCCGCCCATCGATGAAAACAGTTCCGCTATCGGGCTTGAGAATGCCGGCAATGAGATTGAGAAATGTGGTTTTGCCGGAGCCGCTCTCGCCGCGAAGTGCGATTTGCTGTTGCGCTTCGAGCGCGAAGCTCGGTATGTCGATGACCTTGTGCGTCGTGCCATCAGGCGCGGTGAAGGTTTTCTTCAGATCCTTGATTTCAAGCAGTGGCATGGACTGGATTGTCAATAATTGACGCGGAGCTTACGGGTTGGCTTCATCACTTTCGAGCTAGAATTCAGCGTTGACGCAAACGATGCCATGAATAATATGCGCGACTTCTTGCAGGGTTTGCCTGTAATGAACACTAAAAATATGTCTGTCAAAGTTGCAATCAACGGGTTCGGCCGCATCGGCCGTCTGGTCTTCCGCGCGATGGTCGAGCAAGGTCTCGTCGGCAAGGAAGTGGAAATCGTCGCCGTCGGTGACATTGTCCCAGCCGACAATCTCGCGTATCTGCTCAAGTACGATTCCACGCAGGGCCGCTTCGCCGGAACCGTCAGCTCCAAGAAATCTTCTCCTGACAAAGCCGAGGACGATGTGCTCGTCGTCAACGGTGCCGAGATCAAAGTGGTCTCCGCCAAATCTCCCGCCGAATTGCCGTGGAAAGCGCTGGGCGTGGATGTCGTCATTGAATCTACCGGACTTTTCACCGAAGCCGACAAGGCCAAAGGTCATCTCGTGGCTGGCGCGAAGAAGGTTATTATTTCTGCTCCTGCAAAGGGCGAGGACATCACGGTCGTCATGGGCGTGAACCACGAGAAGTACGATGCGGCCAATCACCACATCATCTCCAACGCGAGCTGCACCACGAACTGCCTCGCGCCGCTCGTGCACGTTCTCCTCAAGGAAGGTTTCGGCATCGAGGAAGGTTTGATGACCACCATCCACGCTTACACCGCCACGCAAAAGACCGTGGACGGCCCGAGCAAGAAGGATTGGAAAGGCGGCCGCAGCGCAGCCATCAACATCATCCCCTCCGCCACCGGAGCCGCGCGCGCCGTCGGCCTCGTCTGCCCCGAAGTGAAGGGCAAGCTCACGGGTATGGCGTTCCGCGTGCCGACGCCGACCGTCTCGTGCGTGGATCTCACGGTGAAAACCGTGAAGGCGACCAGCTACGCCGAGATTTCTGCCGCCATGAAAAATGCCAGCGAGACCTATCTCAAAGGCGTTCTCGAATGGACGGCCGACGAGGTTGTCTCCACCGATTTCATCCACTCCAAGTCCTCCTCCATTTACGATGCTGGCTCCGGCCTCGAGCTGAACAGCCGCTTCTTCAAACTTGTGAGCTGGTACGACAACGAGTGGGGCTACAGCAACCGCGTCGGCGACCTGTTGAAATTCATGATCAGCAAAGGGCTTTAAGCCGCACTGAAAACAATTCGCGAACGGCGATCTCGAAAGAGGTCGCCGTTTTTCTTTCCACACATCACACGCTCGACACCGGTTGGGAAACTGCGGAGGATGCCATCAATCAAGGGCGTCACTTAACGTCCCAGTCTTACTCGCCGTGAAACGAATCTTTGCAATCACCCTTTTGCTGATGGCTTCGATCGCCGTGTATGTGGATGCGGCGACGTTCTATGTTTCGCCTACTGGAAACGACAGCGATCTCGGAACGTTGATCAAGCCGTTCCATGCATCTCGCCGAAGGCAGCGTGCTGATCGACGGCGGCGTTCCTGTCGGATTCCCGTTCCGAGGCGCCAAGCCGGACATCGACGCCCTTCGATCGATGAGCCGTTTTGTGAGGCGGCTTGCTCGAAGATGTGATGACCTGTTGGCATTTTTAGGTAATTCCCATTTGCCATCAGGTCGTGCATTGACGAAGGGATGTTCTCCTACCTACCGTCGCCATTATGACAAAGGGACAATTCAGGTGGGTGATCACGGCATCGATTGTGGCGACGACTCTGGGGATTATGGCCGATTTTATTATGTTGGCTTCACTGCCTGAGCCGTTGCGCGACTACTTGAATGCACAGAGCGAGGCTGACCTGACGATCAGAGATGCGATTGTGGCGGTTGTGTCCTTATTGTTTCTCGTCGCGTGGGTGGTGGCCATCATCGGTCTCTACTGTTTCTGGCAGTTCGCGCGGCCGCTCATGGTGATCTGTTGTATTGGCGGCATTATTGTATCGGTAGCCATCGGACCGACGGTTCAATCGGGGCTGACCACCGCGTTTTATGATGTGAGTACGATTCTCTCGGGAATGATTCTGGCGCTGATTTACACAACGCCTGTGCGAACTTGGTTTGAAAAGTCGGAAGTGAATGGATTGGAATCAGCGCGTTAGGAGATACAGTGCGCTCTTTCGCCACTGGCGAATATAGTGATAGAGATAAAACACACTGCACCTGTCGGTGAGTGAGTTTTATGCCGAGTTGGAGGATTGGCCGAGCGAACTATTTCAATCCTGCGGGACGAGGGGAGTACATTTTGACGCTGTACCCTTTGTCGGTAGTGACCATGCCGTACACGGCGAATCCGAAGTATTTCTCAATCTTTTCAAAGGCGGGCAGCGCTTTGAAATCGATGTATTTGCTGATGTTCGAGCCGGGCAAACCGGTGACAGGATCGGGAGCGCCGCCGCGACCAAATAATTCGGTGAAGGGAAATTCGTTCAGGAAGCTCTTTCCTTGGCGAGCACCGTCGAAGAGAACGCGCATTGTCTGAACCTGATTTTGATACCCAAAAGAGCCACTATTGAATCCACCGACTTTATCAGCGGCTTCTTTGAGACCGGGTTTTTGGCTCAGTGGCTTGAGGGTGGCGGTGGCGGGTCCTCGAAGGTAGGTTTCCAGTGTCGCATTGTCCGTTGAAACGGCGACGTAGCCGTCGGAAGTGGTCAGGTGAAAACTCATTTCGCCCAGTTCGCCAAACGGGTTTCCTGCATTGGGCATTTTGTAGGTGTAGATTGTGCGGCCGAGAAATTGGCGTTCAAGCGGAGGTTCTGGCGAGGCAAGTTTGGCAATGGAACGGATGGTATCCATGACATTCTTCGGCTTCGTGGCTTCAATAAGGAAAATGGAAGGTTGCGCAGTCAGGTCATCCAGCTTTGCGCCCTTTGGGGGCTTCGACCAAGCGATGATGTCGTTGCCGAGCACCTCGATGAGATTCTTGCGGAAATCAAGATCGGGATCTTGTTGCTTGAGCATGCCTTCGACGAAGCCGATGCCTGCGGCGGCGGCGGGTGAGATTTCTACGAGCATCTTCTCCAATTGCGACCACGCTTTGGCTGGGCTGAAACGCGCACGGCTGAAATCAGACACATCATCGCCAATGAATGGCGGCGGACCAGAATCCAGCGCTTCGAAAGCAAGAAGATTGAACAAGCCGCGGCGCTCGGCCTTGGGTGCGTCCACAGTGATTTCAGCATATTCTCCATCGGCCTTTATATGATAGGAAATGCCAATGGACTTGAGAGCATTGAGTCCCAGCGCGGCGATGGTTTTGTCACGCGAGATGGCGGTGGGGCCGTCGCCAAAAGTTTCTGGTAGCGATGCCTGAAGTATTCCCACCAACGCGCCGGCATCAATCCAAACGTAACCAACAGCATCTGAGAACTGCGCCTTGCGAGCCTGATAAGCGGGGTTTTCGGCGAGAGAGGGAGCATTGCCGCCACCTTGTGCAAGGACGACTTTTTCAAGTGCCGGCAGCTTGTTGCCGACCAACAGAAGCGATCCGGAAACACCGGCATAAACTTTGCCAGCACCGCCGCCGGGGGGTGAGAAGAACTCGACTGCGCCAACCTTGGTCGCTTTGAGCGGCTGGCCCTTTTCGGCTGCCTTGTCCTTCACCTCATTGAATTTCTTGGCGAGCAGTTCTGCCTTGGTGCCGGAATCGACGATGAGAAAAACGCTCGGTTCCGTCCCAGGCCCAACAGCCTGCTTCGGCAAGGCGACGCCTAAAGTAATCTGTCCTTGGAGCAAATCCAGCAAGTCAGCCAACTTGATACCAGACTCTTTCTCTGCATTGGCGATCAATTCCTTGATGCCTGCCTCGGCCTTTTTGACGAATGGCCCCATGACAGGATCATTCCAGAGCATGACCGTGGGCGTGCTGTTAAAACCGGTGCGGAACGAATTGGCGTCCGGAATAGTCACCATGAGAAGCGTGTCTGGAGGCAACAATTTCTGCGGTGCTGGCGTGGCTGCCGAGAGGTTCACGACTGCGAAAATGACAGCAAACAAGGAACTGAGGGTTCGTTTCATACAGGGCAATACGATGGTTTGGCTAAAAGGTTACTTCGTGTTTATACAGGATTGTCGGACGGGCTTTCTACAACCCCTCAAGAATCTTGTAAAGTACCCATTCGCGCCATTGCCAACCCCCATTCTTCGGGCGTGTTGAAATTTGACAGCTCCGAATGCGCCACTGCTTTGGGCTGCCAACGCAACGCGCCCGATTCGGCTGCCAAGCCTTGAATCGAAAACTTTCCCTCCTTAATCCGCTTCTCAAGCACCGGCATGAAATCGCGAGCAATTTTGAAGGGGAACCCTGCCCTGCCCTGGCTGCAAACAAAGACGGCTTTGGCCCGCTGCTGCAGTAGCTCTCGCAATAGATTCGCCGTCACAAACGGCATGTCACACGAAAGGAACGTCAATTCCGGCGCGCAGCTTCGTGCGAACGCCGTCAGCACGCCGCTTAACGGCCCGCAGGGCGTGATTTGATCGCGGCGCACGACGCGCACTTGGAACCCCGCAGCCACCGCAGTTGCGCGGATGATTTGCATCAACGTGCGCCCATCGATTTTCAACAGCGCCTTATCACGCCCCATCCGCAGGCTCTTTCCGCCTGCGAGGATGAATGCCACTGGCTGGCAAGTCGGGCTGCGATGCACGAATGGAGCCTGCCTCGCTGTCATGGCAACGCCAAGTTGGAAATAAACATTGTCATCACCGTCCGGACTGTTAGGTTGCCGCTCCTTTTTCGCCACTGGCGATGAAGGGAAACGGCTTGAAAATGCTGCTCCAGTGTTGGAGCGCGGCCACAATAACACCTAACTGAAATCCCGTTTCCGCGGGATGGCTCGGTCAACCCGAGTTGTAACTAAAGGAAAAAGTAATGAGCATTGGCTTGCAAGAACTGTTAGAAGCGGGCGTCCATTTTGGACACCAAACCCGTCGCTGGAACCCGAAGATGAAGCCCTTCATCTTTGAAGCCCGAAACGGCATCCACCTGATCGACCTCACAATCACCGTCAACCAACTCGATGCTGCCTGCGAATTTCTCACAGGAATCACACGCAAAGGCGGCAAAGTGCTCTTGGTTGGCACCAAGAAACAAGCTCAACAATGCGTCCAGGAATCTGCTGCTGCCAGTGGACAACCTCACATTTGCGAACGCTGGCTCGGCGGCACACTCACCAATTTGAAAACGATCAAAGGCTCGCTCAAGCGCCTGAACAAGATCGAAGCGATGGAAGCCGATGGCACTTTTGCCCTGTACGTGAAACAGGAACAGGCTTCGCTCCGCCGCAAAAAAGACCGTTTGGTCCGTAACCTCGGCGGTATCCGTGGCCTCGACACGCAGCCTGACGCGATGTTTGTCATCGACATCAACCGCGAACACATCGCCGTCGCAGAAGCGCGCCGGCTCAAAGTGCCCATCGTCGCCATCGTCGACACCAATTGTAATCCTGACTTGATCGATTATCCCATCGCCGGCAACGACGACGCCATCCGTTCCATTCGCCTCATCATGGCCGCCGTCACACAGGCGCTTTATCAAGGCAAAATAGAATACGAAGCCAAGCACGCGCGCAAAACCAAAGACAAAGATGCCGCGCCAGCACTCGCACCCGCTGAAATAGATCCCGCCAAATCCTGACCGAAGGCGATCTCCAATCCCAGTTACTAACCCGAAGATTGCTCATGTCACAGATCACCGCTGAAATCGTCAACACCCTCCGCCAACGCACCGGCGCAGGAATCATGGATTGCAAGAAGGCGCTCGTCGAAACCAACGGCGACGTCGATGCCGCCGTAGATTCGCTGCGCAAACGTGGTGTGGCCGTGGCTGCCAAAAAGGCCGGACGCGCCGCCAGCGATGGCGTCATTGCCCAATACATCCAGCCCGGCGCAAAAAACGGTTTGCTCGTGGAGATCAATTGCGAGACCGACTTCGTGGCGAAGAATGACATCTTTCGCGAATTCAGCGAAGCGGTTGCCAAAACGCTTTCCGAAAATCCACAAGCCGATGTCGAGCCGCTGCGAGTGGCCATCGTCGCCAAAATCGGCGAGAACATTGTCATCACGCGCCACGAGCGCTATGTCGTCAATGGCAACGGCGCAGTCGCCGCTTATATTCACATGGGCAGCAAGATTGGCGTACTGGTCGAAGTCGGCGCGCTCAATGAAGCCACACTCCAACGCGACGAATTCAAATCGGCTGTTCGCGACATCACCGTGCAAATCGCAGCGGGAAGTCCCAGCGCCGTATCACGCGAATTTCTCGATCCCAAGATTGTCGAGAAAGAACGCGAAATCGCCGCTGCGCAGGTGAAAGACAAACCGCCGCAAGCCATGGCAAAAATCATCGAAGGCAAATTGGAGAAATATTACCAGTCCGTCTGCCTCGTCGATCAGGGTTTCGTGAAGCGAAACAGCGAAGTGTCACTCGCCGTTCACCTCGCGGCCATTGGCAAAGTGCTCGGCGATACGATCACAGTGCGCCGATTCACCCGCTTCCAAGTCGGCGAGACATTTGTGGCGTGATTTCTGCCGATGATTTGACGGCGTCTGTGCGGGTTGTTACAAGAAGCCTGCCATGAGTCGCAAGTCCCAACCCCAATTCCGCCGAATCCTTCTCAAACTCAGCGGCGAAGCGCTGGGCGATGAAAACGGCCACGGGATTTGCCCCGAACGCGTCCACAGCATGGCCAAGCAAATCCGCGAGGTTCGTTCGCTAGGCGTGCAAATCGTGATCGTCGTGGGTGGCGGCAACATTTTTCGAGGGTTGCAGGGCAGCGAACGCGGCATCGAACGCGCCACGGGCGATTACATGGGAATGCTCGCGACGATCATCAATGCGCTGGCCTTGCAGGACGCGCTCGACAAAGTGGGCGTGGAAACTCGCGTGCAAAGCGCCATCGCCATGCCGCAAGTGGCCGAGTCATTTATCCGGCGGCGCGCCTTGCGGCATCTCGAGAAAGGCCGGGTGGTGATTTTCGGCGGTGGAACAGGCAATCCCTATTTTTCGACCGACAGCGCTGCTGCGCTTCGAGCCAACGAAATCAATGCAGACGTAATTCTCAAGGCAACAAAAGTGGATGGCATATACGACAGCGATCCCAAGAAGAATCCGAAAGCAAAACGGTTCACGCGCATCAAATATCTGGACGCATTGCAGCGCCAGCTCCGCGTGATGGATGCTTCCGCCTTCAGCCTCTGTATGGACAACAAGATGCCGATCATCGTGTTTGACCTGTTCAAGCCGCATAACATCAAGCGCGTCGTGATGGGCGAAAAAGTCGGCACGCTGGTTTCGGACTGATTTTTCACTTTCACTCCCGAAACGAATACATAGACTGCGCATTATGGCACTGGACGACATCCTCATGGAGGCCGAAGAGAAAATGGAAAAGACCGAGCAGGTCGTCCAACGAGAATTCTCCGGACTGCGCACTGGCAAAGCGTCCAGCGCCATCGTCGAAAACATTCTGGTGGAAGTTTACGGTTCGCAAATGCGCCTGCGCGAAGTGGCCGGCATCACCACGCCCGAACCAAGGCTCATTGTCATTCAACCGTGGGACGTCACCACGTTGCAGCCAATTGAGAAGGCCATCCAGAAATCGAATCTCGGACTGAATCCGGCCATCGACAAAAAGATTATCCGCATCGCCATCCCCGAACTCAGCACGGAACGACGATTGGAGATCATCAAGGCGGCGAAGAAAATGGCGGAAGACGGCCGCGTGGCTGTCCGACACGTGCGCCGCGACTCCATCGAGGCACTCAAAAAAGATTCGAAAGCCGGCGGCATCACCGAGGACGATCAAGAAATCGCAGAAAAAGATATTCAGAAGCTCACCGACTCTTACATCGCCAAGATCGACCAGCACCTCGCCCACAAAGAAAAAGAGCTCATCACCGTTTGACGCTCCGAATTGAACACATACGATTATGACAGCCATGAACACCCTAACATCCACCGGCACCCTCACGATCGAGGACAAAACCACTGAGCTTTGCCAAAACATCCTCGACCAATCGTTCTTTCCTGAATTGCACAAAAAGGTCGAATTGTTTCTCAACGACGAAGCGCTCAAATACCAATTCCAGATGCTGAACGACCGCAGCTCTCACCTGCAGCAGAAGCAATCTCTGGGCGCTGAACTCAAGCCGGCGGAGATCGCCGAATTCGAAGGCATGCGCGCTGCCTTTCTCCAAAATCCGACCGCCAAGAATTTTCTCGAAGCACAAGAGCAGATTCAGAAAATCCAGGATCAGATCCACACTTCGCTGGCCAAGACGTTTGAACTTGGCCGCCTGCCCAAGTCCGAAGATTTTGATTCCAGTTGCGGCTCGGGTTGCGGCTGCCACTAGAATTAATTGCTGGCTCTGAACACGGCGCCCGCTAACATGGGCGTATGAAATCCTGCCCCGTCGGATTCGCCTGCATTTCAATTCTCGCAGCTGCCTTACTTTTTCCAACCACTGAAATTGCGGCCATTGACATTGTTCTCAATTCGGGCGCGCGCGTCCTGCCGGGAGGCCAAAAACCAAACGATGTGCGGCTTCAACCGCTCAAAGATCTCGACGGCTATTTTCCATTCAGCGTCCCTGCCACCGTTGCCGAGTGGGAAAAGCGCTCTGAATTCGTCCGTCGCCAAATCCTCGTCTCACAAGGAATCTGGCCATTGCCGACGAAGACTCCGTTAATGCCCGTCATTCATGGCCGCATCGAACGCGACGATTACACCATTGAGAAAGTTTATTTCGAGAGTGTCCCCGGCCACTTTGTCACCGGCAATCTCTACCGACCCAAAGGCCGCACCGGAAAACTTCCCGCAGTACTTTGCCCTCATGGACATTGGGCCAACGGCCGCTTCTACGACCAAGGCGAAGCCGCCACGCGCAGGGAAATCGCCAATGGAGCCGAGCGATTTGAGGAAGGCGGCCGCAGCCCGTTGCAAGCACGCGCCGTTCAATTGGCCCGCATGGGAACCGTCGTGTTTTTCTACGACATGATTGGCTACGCCGACAGCATCCAGATCTCATTTGAACTCGCACATCGTTTCGGCAAGCAACGCCCCGAGATGAACACTCCGGAGAATTGGGGTTTCTACTCTCCTCAAGCCGAGAGTCACGCGCAGAGCATCATGGGACTGCAAACTTGGAACTCCGTCCGCGCACTTGATTTCATGCTCACGCTTCCCGAAGTCGATCCTACGCGTATCGCCGTCACCGGCGCCTCTGGTGGCGGCACACAAACCATGCTGCTCGCTGCCATAGATCAGCGTGTCACTCTCGCTGTTCCAGCCGTCATGGTTTCCACCGCGATGCAAGGCGGTTGCACCTGCGAAAACTCCTCCATCTTGCGCGTCAACACCGGCAACATCGAATTCTCAGCCCTGTGCGCCCCACGTCCGCAAGGACTCATCAGTGCGAATGATTGGACCAAGGAAATTGACGTGAAAGGGTTTCCTCAACTCCAGCAGCTTTACACGCTGATGGGCGCGCCGAAAAACATCACCCTCAAACACGCGGTCCATTTTCCGCACAACTACAATCACGTCAGCCGCGCTGCGATGTATTCGTGGGTCAATCAACACTTCAAGATCGGCCTGCCCGAGCCTGTATTGGAACAAGATTATAAACGACTCACCACCGAAGAACTTTCCGTCTGGAACGCCACCCATCCCAAACCCGCTGGCGGTCCTGAAAACGAACGCAAACTCGTGGCGCAACTCACCGACGACGCCCAAAAACAAATCACCGCCGCGCGAAAAGATCCCACCACTTATCGCGCCCTGATCGCGCCTGCGGTTGAAGTGATTATCGGCCGAACTCTCGCAACCACCGGCACCGTTGAATGGGATCTCAAACACAAAAACGATCGCGGCACGTACATCTTGATGTCCGGCCTGATCCGTAACAAGACCCACAGCGAGGAATTCCCTGCCCTCTTTCTGCATCCCAAAAATTGGAATGGCCGTACCGTTCATTGGTTCGACCCAGCAGGCAAAGCGGCTCTGCTAAATGCCGAGGGTTCCCCTCGTCCGTCCATCGCCAAACTTCTCGAAGCCGGTATCAGCGTCGGCGGCTACGACCTCTTTCTGCAAGGCGAATTCTTGACCGATGCCGTCCCCATCGCCCGTACCGACAAAGTTAAAAACCCGCGCGAATTCGCAGGATACACTTTCGGATACAACCATTCACTGTTCGCGCGGCGTACTCACGACATCCTTTCTGCGATTCAACTCGCACAGGTTTTCAAAGACAAACCCAAGACCATCGAACTCGTCGGACTTGGCCAAGCCGGTCACTGGGTTGCTGCAGCCCGATCCATCGCAGGACCATCTGTCACCCGCGCAGCGATCGACTCGGCCGGATTCCGCTTTTCCAAACTCAGCGATTTTCATCATCCTGATTTTCTAGCCGGTGGCGCGAAGTACGACGATCTCGCTGGAATGCTCGCACTGAATGCGCCGAATCCGCTCTGGCTCGCTGGCGAAGGTGATGGAGGCATCATTCGCGATGCCTACGCCAAAGCCAACGCCGCCGCATCACTCACATTGCATGTCGGCAAAGAAACTGAAACCGCTGCCATCAAATGGCTGCTCACCCCTCGCTGATATGAATCTGGCGCGCCGACAGTTTCTTTCCATCGCCCTGCCTGCGATGGCTGCTGCGAGCATTCACGCAGCCGAGCCATTCGCCCGCAAGGGAGCAGCCCGACTCCGACTAGGTCTGGCTGCCTATTCGTTCAGAAGTTTCTTCAAAGATGGCAATGCAAAAGCTCCTCCTGCCGATCGTGCCATGGACCTTTTTGGGTTTATCGACTTCTGTGCCGACAACGGCTGCGACGGAGCAGAACTGACCAGCTATTATTTCCCCAAAGATCCCACCAATGAATTTCTGATCAAACTTCGGCGGCACGCCTTCCTTCGTGGCATCGCCATCAGCGGCTCCGCTGTCGGTAATAATTTCACACATCCCAAAGGCGAGGAACGAACCCGCCAGATTGCTTCCGTCAAACAATGGATCGAACGCGCCGCCATTTTTGGCGCTCCGCACATTCGCGTATTTGCCGGAGTCGCCAAGGGAATCACCGAGGTCGAAGCCGATCGCCATATCATCAGTGCACTCGAGGAATGCGCCGAGTACGCCGGTAAACACGGCATTTTTCTCGGCTTGGAAAACCACGACAGCATCGGCAACGCACCGAAATTACTCACGCTCGTTCGTGCCATCAAAAGCCCGTGGTTGGGCGTGAATCTGGATACCGGCAATTTTCACACAGAAGACCCTTATGCGGACATCGCTCTTGCCGCACCCTTCGCCGTGAATGTCCAACTCAAGGTCGAACTACGCCGACGTGGCGCGAAAGCTGCCGAGCCTGCTGATTTGCCGCGCAAAATAAAACTGCTGCGCGATGCCAATTACCAAGGCTACGTGACGCTTGAATACGAAGCGGCACAGGACCCCTTCATCGCCGTGCCGACGCACCTCAAACGGATGCGTGAACTTCTCGCGTGAAGATTTCGGCCAGCGGAATCTTTGCTCTGTCCATTTTACACTTCTCTGTTTTGTTGGCCTTCGGCGCTATCGCAGAACCAGTGCCTGCTGCTGAAACACCTGCAATCATTTCGTCAGCGGCAGCAGATCGTCATGGATTCGTGAGTCACAAAGTGGAGTGCGCTTTTCAGCTCAAACAAACTGAGATCAACGTGCTGCTCCCTGACAAGATTCCAGCAGGCAAACGCCTCCCGACTCTCTATCTGCTGCCGGTGGAAGCGGGCACCAATCGAGTTTGGGGCGACGCGATGAAGGAAGCTCGACAGCTTGATTTGGCCAATAAACTCAATGTGATTTGCGTGTACCCAACGTTCAGTCACCTGCCGTGGTACGCGGATCATCCGACGGACAAATCAATCCGGCAGGAATCCTACTTCGTGAAAGTGGTCGTGCCATTCATCGAGTCGAATTACCCAGCGAAAAAGGAACGCGACGGCCGCATGCTGCTCGGTTTCAGCAAATCGGGTTGGGGTGCCTGGAGTCTGTTGCTACGCCATCCGGAAACTTTTGGCCGGGCGGCGGCGTGGGATTCTCCACTGGCACTGGAGCGTGGCCGTTACGGATTGGAAACCATCGCAGCGACACAGGAGAATTTTGAGCGGTACAAAATCTTCACGCAACTGAAGAATCAAGCAGCCGTGCTGGGGCCGAATTCACGACTGATTTTGATGGGACACGGTAATTTTCAGGAACAGACACGGCAAACCCATGACTGGATGCGCTCGCTGAAAATCGCCCATGAATTTCGCGATGGCCCAGATCGAAAGCACCATTGGAACAGCGGCTGGGTGATGGATGCCGCGCAATGGTTGCTCAAATGAGCGGCCTTCATTTGCGGCCGTGATTCAGTTTTTGATGGAGGCAGGCGGCGCGTTCTTCACGTACTTATCGAACCAAGCCACCATCTCGTGCAGCGTGTGACCGACTGATTCGCGTGCGCGATAGTTGTGCGATTCATGTGGCAGCACGACCAATCGCGCAGTACCGCCCGTTCCTCTGACGGCCTGATACAATCGCTCACTTTGCTGAAGGGGCGTGCCGGCATTATTGTCATCCTCACCGTGTATGAGCAGGAGCGGCTCCTTGATTCTTGGCGCAGCCAAGATGGGCGACATTTTGAAATAAGTCTCAGGCGCTTGCCACAGTGTGCGCCGTTCGTTTTGAAATCCGAATGGAGTGAGTGTCCGATTGTAAGCCCCGCTGCGCGCAATCCCTGCGCGAAAGAGGCCGGAGTTGGCGAGTAGATTGACGGCCATGAACGCACCGTAACTATGGCCACCCACTCCGAGTCGATTCGGATCGGCCACGCCCATCTCCACCAGTTTATTGATGGCCGCCTCTGCTGAAGAAACGATTTGTTCAACAAATGTGTCATTGGCTGTGTCAGCATCGCCCACGATTGGCATGGCCACACGATCGAGCACAGCGTAGCCCTCGAGTGCAAAAAAGAGGTGGGAAGTCCCCGTGATGTTAGCGAACAATTGAGAGGAACCGACGACTTGTCCGGCGACATTTGCCTGCGCATATTCGCGCGGATAAGCCCACAGGATGGTCGGCAGCGGCTTGCCCGGTGTGTGATCCGGCGGAAGATAAAGAATGCTCGAAAGCATCACGCCATCACTGCGCCGGTAGGTGATGAGTTGTTTTTTGACTTCGCGAAGGATGGGGTCGGCATCCGGAAACCGGGTTAACGACTTGGGCACTGCGCTGCCTGATTTGCGTAATTGATAGTTGGGCGGCTGGGAGGGATTTTCGTGGCGAGTGATGAATTCGGAGGCGTCATCTTTGACCAGCGCCACGACGGATTCGACTTCCGCAGGGTCGGATTCAAATAATCGCACCGTAGAAAATGTGTCCAGATCGAGACGATCAAGAAATGGTCTCTCGCCATTTGATGAAAGGGACTGGCCATTGAGATAGATCGACCGGCCATGAATTCGCATCGCTCGGTGTCCGCTGGAAAGGTCACGATTGAGCGGGTTGCCAGGATGATTATTGCGTTCCTGCGCCGAGTGATCCCAGAGCAATCGTCCCGGCTGCTCTGGTCGATCTGGATTGAACAGCCAAGTTCGATACCAACTGCGATGGCTGAGAAACTCGCGCACGAGGGCGATCTGCGTGTCCTCGCTCCACATCAATTCCGAGTACCGGTGTTCCAATCGGATGACTTCCTGCGGCTTTCCTTGAAACGGCGCCTGCAATTGCATGACTCGATCGCGATGAGTGGCATCCACATCCGGATTGCCGCCATCCAACGCTTCAACCCAGACAATTTTCACGGGCAAAGTTGGCCGCCAATGAAACGCGCGCGGCTGAACGGGCACAGCGCCGGTCGCCATTCCTTCAGTTGAAGGTTGAATTGTGACACGCTCCACCTTGGCCTCACGATCCCAAATCTCGATGCTGCGCGGAAAATATTGCGCAGGCACTTGGTAGGAGTAAGGCCGATGAATTCGTTCCACGAGCAGATAACGGCCATCGGGCGCGGCATCGTAATTGTAAAAGATAGCCGGCCGCCCCATCCGCACACGCTTGCCACTGGAAATTGAAATCAAGTCGAGCTGCGCCATCGCGTAGTGATCGAACAATTGCTCGTCGGAATGGCTCGTGAGCAAATCTTGAAACGTCCGTACCGGCGCGATTTTGGGTCCGGCCTCCTGCACCACTGGACCGACTGGGATGGCCGTGAGTTTCGGCGGAGTCTTTGCATTGGGCAACACGGTCTGGCATATGATGGATTGGCTATCAGGCAGCCACTCAAATGGCTTTCCGAAACTGGCATTGATCTGCACGCCGGAAATCTGCTTCAGCTCTCCGTTCTTTGCCTCGCAAATCCAGAGATCAATCGTCGAACTGCGAAACATGAGGAATGCAAATCGCTGTCCATCGGGCGACCAAATTGGAAATCCAATCTTACGACCCTGCGGCAGAGCGACAGCGCGTTCGGTGCCACTGGCAATATCCTTGATGCGCAGCCCGACGTAATAAACCGGCTGGGCAGGACCGAAGTTCAGTGGGTTGATCCGTACTCCAGCAAGCTTCAACATGGGCTGAGATAATTCCTCGACACTCAAGAATCGCACGCCCTGCACAAATAAGAGCCGGTCGCGGCTGGGACTCAACGAGACTCGCGGAGGGAGCGGCGCATCCAGAATCCGCGCGATCGATTTCGGAGCCGGCTTATATTTATCTTCGGCTACGCAGGCCCCTTCGCCAAAGAATTGAATCGCCGTAAAAAAAGCCGCCAGCCAGACCGTTTCACGCCGAAGAAATCTTGCCGATGGATCCATGAGCCAACCATACTGATGCGGGATGAAAACGCAACCGAGTGCATGGATAAGCCTCATCGCGCTGGCGCTTTTTTTCTTCAATGGATGCACTGCTCCCACTCCCAAAGTCATCCGCCCTTCCACCCTCCCATTCAACCAAGCCAAGCTGGCCGCGCTGGATGACGCGATTTTGAAAGCCATCGCCGATAAGAAACTTCCCGGTGGAGTACTTTGGATCGAACGCAACGGCGTCACGCACAAAAAAGTTTACGGCCACCGTAGTATCCTCCCAACAACCGAGCCGATGACCTTGGACACTGTCTTTGATATGGCCTCACTCACCAAAGCCCTCGCCACGGCACCGGCCATCGCACTGCTGATCGAGCGCGACAAAATTGAATTGGACGCCCCTGTCCGACATTACATCGCCGAATTTTCGGGTGAAGGCCGCCACCAAATCACCGTGAGGCACCTGCTCACTCACACTTCGGGTTTACGACCGGGATTGAGTCTGGCCACACCTTGGATTGGCACAACGGCGGCGGTTCAACTCGCCTGCCGAGAAATGCCCGCTGCTCAGGAAGGAACGAAATTTGTCTATAGCGATATCAATTTCATCCTACTCGGAGAAATCGTCCGGCGAGTCAGCGGTCTGCCATTGGACGAATTTGTGACGCGCGAATTGTTTCAGCCACTCGAAATGAGATCCACATGTTTTCGACCGTCAGCCGATTTAATCGCGCGAATCGCGCCCACCACGGCGACGGCAACGAACATCATTCGCGGAATCGTCCACGATCCCACTGCGCGGCGCATGGGCGGAGTTGCGGGTCACGCCGGCTTGTTTGCCACGGCATCGGACACGGCGCGATTTGCACGGATGCTGCTCGAAGGAGGTTCGCTCAATGGTCAACGCGTCCTCGAAACAAAAACGGTGAGATTGATGACATCCAATCAATCTCCAGAACCTCTCACAGCCAAACGGGGTTTGGGCTGGGACATCGATACGGGTTACAGTGGCCCGCGCGGCGAGCATTTCCCGATTGGCTCATTCGGGCATACGGGCTGGACGGGCACATCCATCTGGATCGATCCCTCATCAAAGTCGTTCGTGATCTTTCTCTCGAATAGAAATCATCCGGATGAATCGGGCAGTGTGGTTGCGCTGCGAAAAACAATCGGAACACTCGCAGCCGAGGCGATTGGGTTGCCCGATAAACGCGATTAACGACGTTTGCGCTTCGGTTCGGCCTTGATGAATTTGTCGGCGGCTGACAGCCGGATGACCAGCCCGTTTGTCCAGCGATGTTCCTTGCGATTGACCAGCAACACGCGCGGTAGCAGCTCCACTTCGTGACGCACTGGCTTTCCATCGCGAAGGTCTGGAAATAAGTCCATCGTCACCACACCGGGCAAATACATCAGGTCATGATAAATCCATTGGCCGAATGGCAATGGCGCAGGAACGGGTTGCGACTCGGCAAATCGGAGAATGGACGGCGTGAAATTGGTGGGTGAAGTTTCGCCTGCAAAAATCAGGCTCGCTGAATTGAATCCGAGTGACGGCTGGCGGATTTCGAGCACGCACTCGCCCATCGAGTTGGTCAAAAAACTGGTTTCCCACGGGCCGTTTCTATCGCGCAATCGCTGATCAAAATTGTAGAGAATGACATATCCAACGAGCGCGATCAGAAACATTGGGATTGCCCACTTCAGTAACGAATCGCGTTTCATGCGCCACGTGCAAACAATTAGGGAGCGACGGACAAGCGCTCGTCCGCGCTTTCCTTTGTGATGAGCACACCCTGTTCTTTGTAAGGCTTGAGGATGAAATGCGTCGCTGTGGAAAGTACGCCTTGAAGAGTCGCGAGCTTCTCGGAAACAAAGGTGGCGACTTCGCGCAGATTGGCGCCTTCGACAATCACGAGCAGATCGTATCCGCCGCTCATCAGGTAGCACGATCGCACCTCGCCATATTTGGCGATGCGCTCGGCCAACCGATTGAAACCGCCTTCCCGTTCGGGAGTGATTTTCACTTCGATCGCTGCACGCACCAAATCCACACCCAACTTTTCTTCGTTGAGAATGGCGTGGTAGCCAAGAATCGTGCCGTCGGCTTCACATTTTTTGATGAGATCACACACCTCAGGCTCGGTGCGATTGAGCATCGCGGCAAGCTGCGAAGGCTTCAGCGAGGCATTTTCGTGCAACAATTTCAGCAGCGAATCCATGGAGAAAGTAAGCAGGAAGTGACCCGGTTTGAACAGACTTTTAACCCGGCTGTGTTCAGATCGGCACCAGCGCTGTCCAATTCTGCGAGCCGAATTGAGCGTTGAAACGATTCCGCAATTCGTTCGCTTCGTCTTCGCTTGGCATGAGCGCGAACGTCGTTGAGCCGCTTCCTGACATCAGAGTCACCTTCGCGCCGTGCTCCCGCAGGAATTCCTGAAAGAGTTTGAGGATGGGATATTTTTCCAGCACGGGTATTTCCAGCGTGTTGTAAAACGACGCGCCAGCCTCTGTCAGATTTCCATTCTGCAACAGGCCGATCAATTCGTGTGCGCGATGGACGCGGCTATTGATGGCTTCAGGAAACCGCACCAATGATTGATATGCCCAGACTGTAGAAATGCCGAATCCCGGATGAATGAGCAAGGCCCACACTCCATGAAGCGCAGGAAAAAGCGCCAGCGGCTGGACAGTTTCACCGCGTCCGGAAGCGAGTGCCGGCTGTGATTGCAGAAAGAAGGGGACATCCGACCCAATAACAGCAGCCAATTTGTGCAACTGTGAAAGCGCCAATGGATGGTCAAAGAGTTCGTTCAAACCCAGCAGCGTCGTCGCCGCATTTCCGCTCCCGCCACCAAGCCCGGCGGCAATCGGAATTTTTTTGATGAGCTGGATCTCGACACCGCTCTGTAGGTTGGCCGACTTTAGGAAGTCGGTTGCGGCGCGATGGATCAGATTGGTGCCGTCCAGAGGCAGAGCAGGATTATCACAACGAAGTGAAATCCCAGCGGATGATTTTCGAAATGAGATTTCGTCGTGGAGTGCGATGGGCTGAATCACTGTTTCCAGCTCGTGAAAACCGTCTGGACGTTTGCCGAGAATATTCAGCAGGAGGTTGATCTTGCATCCGGAATTTAGGGTGACAGTCATGCAAGACCTCCGGTTTTGCGTCCGCGAGTCGCGCTAATTATTCTTGGCGCGTTTCAGGTCGCGCCATTCCCAGTACCAGGCAATCCAATGACTGATCTCGTAAAGGACGACGAGGGGCGCAGCGACAAACATCATCGTGAACGGATCGGCGCTGGGAGTGATGACGGCGCCTATGACGAGGCTGATGATAAACCAGTAGGATCGGAATCGAGCGAGTTTGTGATGATCCAAAAGACCGATCTTGACGAGGGTGAGCAACACAACGGGCAACTCGAAACTCAGCCCGATGCCGAGCATGAACAGCATGATGAAGGAGAGGTAATCGGCGGCGCGCCATTCGTCGGCACCGAAGCCAAGCCAAGTGGAGAACTGAACGGTCATTTTGATGGCGACGGGCATCAACAGAAAATAACAGAACGCGACACCTGTGAGAAACAGGCCGCCACCAATGAAAATGGCTTGCCTGACAAATTTTTTCTCCCGGACTTTGAGTGCTGGGAATACAAATTTGCCGATGAAATAGATCACGATGGGCGAGGCGATAATCAATCCGCCAAAAAGGGCGAGTTTCAGTGCGACCATGAATCCCTCGATGGGGCTGTAGTTTTTCAGAATCAACCCAACAGAAGCTGGAACAGGATCGCGCTCGGTGATTTCGGCCCGCAATTGCAAGGTGTACAGATCGTTGGTGCCCGGATTCTTTACGGGAATGATGTGCAGGATGATGTTGGTCGCGGTCTTATTTGTGAAAGTCGATTGAATGTTGGTGAGCGCGGGATGAATGAGCGCAATATCTTTGATCGGCGCTTTGACGAGGATGTTGCTGCCGAATTGCAGCGTGGCAATGCTCCGATTAGGGCTGTCAATCATCGCCTGCCGAATCGGATGCGTGAGTACCTTGACGAGAAAATTTCCGCCAACCATGCACGCAAGCATGCAAAGAAGAATCGTGGACACGCTCCAAACGACCGTCCAACGCAGATCCTCCAAATGTTCGAGAAACCCTTTGATGGGGCCGCCCTCTTCGTCGTCACTGCTTCCGCTACTACCTGAATCCGGCGGACTACCGCCACTACCAGATTCTCCGCTAACTGGGACTAATGTTGAATGATGACTTTGAGCAATGCCGGGATCGATGCCCGTCTGTCCCGAATCATACCCGGAATGATGATGTTCATCATATGAATGATACGGATCGGAATGATGCGAGTGATAGTCAACCGGATCTTGAACTGAACTCTCTGACTCAGGCTGCGAATGTTCCGCGACCGGTTCTGCTGGCGTGGGGGAATCTTGCTTTGGGTCTGACTCGATTTTTTGCGAGTCAAATGACAACGGCAATTGACTCTCTCCAGGAGCTATTGGCTTGGACTCACTGGATGGCCCCGATGGCAAGCCCATCCCTTCGTCATCACTGGCCATGGCAATTGGGAGCGATGTAGGTCAGCTTTTGGGCTGACTGGACGGCGAACTTTGCTGGGACGCAGGTTCCTGCGGTTTTGAAGCATCGGGAAGTTTGGTGGTCTCTACGGGCGGATGATGAGGTTCCTCAACAGGCTTGTACAATTCTCGCCGGAAATCATCCTGCACATCAGTGGTGGCCTTCTTAAACTCTTTGATCCCCTGCCCCAATCCTCTGGCCAGCTCTGGCAATTTCTTTGCTCCGAAAAAAATCAGGACGATGACGATGATAGCAATAATCTCGGGCCAGCCGAGAAAAGCCAACATGTGTGGGATTGGGGTACTCATGAGATTTGCTTGTCTGCTGCGTTCTTATTCAGTTCAGTGCGGCCATTTCGACGGCGGCTGGCCGTTCTGGAATCAATCAAAGTTGCTTGTTGGGTTCTAGCAACACGAATTCGCCTCGGCGGTTTTTCTTAAACGCGTCCTCGGTTTTGCCATCGACCAGCGGAATTTCTTTGCCGTAGCTGATGGTGCGCACACGCGCTGATTCAACTCCCAATTTCAACAATTGCTCGCGAACAGCCAACGCGCGGCGTTCACCGAGAGAACGGTTGTATTCGTCTGTGCCTCGCTCATCGCAATGGCCTTCAACAACCATCAAATGCTCTTTCTGCTGGATGAGGTGTTTGGCGACGGCTTGAACTTTCGCCATATCGGCGGGCCGGATGGAAGCGCTGTCGTATTCGAATTGCAGCATCTCGTTAAAAAACATCGTGCGATTTTCTTTCAATGCCGGATTACTGAACGGTCCTTCTGGATTCGTCGGATTGGAAGTGGTCGGCGTTCCACCGGTTCCCGGGGGATTTACTGTGCCGCCTGGCGGAAGCGTCCCTCCGTCGCCTGGCCCGATTGGCGGCAACGTTCCCGGACCGCCAACGGCCGGTTTCATTCCCGGTATAGTGGTGAGTTTTGCAGGTTTCTGCGATGTGCAGCCTGCCACGACTGCCGCCAAAACGACGGCCACAATGATTTTTGCTAAGGTTTGACTATCTTTCATACTGCTGTTCTCCACTGTTCTCCTTGTTTCAGATCGACCGGTTGAAATCAACGCGCCCAAGCCGGTTGCGAACTACTGCTCGCAAATGTCGGCAGATTCTTAACCCGTCCCGTCGGCACGTCAAGCAGAGATAAATGGCGTTTATTCTCTCCGCGTTTCACAAAAATAATCGTTCGGCTGTTCGGTGCCCAAGAAGGATCTTCGCCTTCAGTCAACACCTTCGCCTCGCCGCCCTGAGCCGGCACCACACAAATCGAAAAACCGCCCATCTGCGCCGTAAACGCGATCCACTGACCATCAGGCGACCACGCGGGTTCCGATGGATTGATCACCCCCGCGATTGGAATCGTAATCAAAGTGTTCTCGCCCACTTTTGTTTTCACTAGTAACCGACGCCCGTTTACTTTCGTCACAAACGCCAGCCACTGACCATCGGCCGACCAGCATGGCGATGATTCGTCCTCTCGCGTCTTCGTCACTCGATACGGACTTTTCCCCGAAGCGTCCGTCACATAAACATCCGGGCTGCCATCCTTGCTCAAAATCATGGCCACGCGACCATCACCGCTCACCGCTGCGCTGGTATTTAAACCAAAATGGCGCGCGAACACTTCGCGTTTTCCAGTGCTCAAGTCATGACTGAGAATTGACGGGTTTTCGACTCGGTTGATGACTTGATAAGACGTGTAATAAATTTTCTTGTTCCCCGGCGCCCAAGTCGGTGCCGCGACCAACACCTTGTCGTGAGTCACCGATACCGAACCGTGCCCATCGTAATCGGCCAAATAAATCTCGCCTGATCGAGTGTTCTCAACACGAAATAAGATTTTCGTTTGTGCCACTCCAACTTTTCCCGTGAGTGTCAAAACCACATCGTCCGCCAAGGCGTGAGTCTGCAACCGAATCGAACCGCCCTGATAAACCTTGTTGAACAAATACACCCCGGTCTTGTCGCGCAGGTTGCCCTTCACCTGTCCATCGTTCGTGCCAGCTACCGCGAACCACGCCTTTTCCTGCGGCACAACCTCAAAGCCCGCCACTTCCAAATCGAATTTGAGTGTCGCTCCCACTTCGCCGGTGAATCCGTTGATGGCGATCGGCACGAGCTTGCTTGGATCGTAATCTTTGATGACCTGCAAACGAGATGGCTCGGCCTGCGCCTTCGCTTCAGTGATGACGCTCAAAAAAACAGCCAACGATACCAGTGCGATAATGCTTTTCATTTCAACTATCCTGTCAGTCGCCGCGACTTGGGGCTGAAATCCATTTCAAATGTCTTCTGCAAATCTTTGCTCCCAGCCGGAAACGGTTGGCCGATTCGCTTCACGCGATCCAAAACCTGTCGGACACTTCTGTCCAACATCGCATTCCCAGACTGTTTCGTGACTCGCGCTGAAACCACTTCCCCACTTCGCGAAATTGTGATGCTCACCTGCACCACACTGTTGTCCTCCGGAGTCTCCTGCGGCAACAACCATGCGTCGTGATAAATCTTCACCACCAACTGGCCATAGCCGATAAACGGAACTCCACCGGATCCGCCAATCGGTTTGATCTCGATGTTGACGGATTGCGAAAAACCTTTTCCTGCATTGTTGATCGCCCCTTCTGCTTTTTTGAGAGCCGCCACCTTCATCTCGTGCGCCTTCGCGTCGGCAGCAGACTTTGCTTTGGCTTCCGAGTTGTCGCGGGAAACAATCTTGCCCGTGTTCACCTTGATTTTCTGCGGAGTCGGCTCCGTTTTCGTCTCGGTCTTTTTCGCGGTCTTCGTGTTTGGAACAGGTTCAGTCGTTTTGGTTTTTTCCTGTTTTGTTTTCACCGCCGGTTCCACCACCGTTTTTTTCGGTGACGGCGGATCAACGACATTCACTGGCGTCTCCGCTTTCTTGGGTGGATCAACTTGAATCGGCGGTTGTGTGACTGTTGGTGGTTCAACGACCGTCGACGGATTGGTCACTCGTTGAGCGGGTGCGGGCGGCAGTCCATCACCCGGATTTGCAATCAACGCGTCCACCACCGTGGCGGAGATCAGGTTTAACGGCACGACAATCTCCAACTGTTTGTGGGAGAGAAACGCCGTGCCAAACACCGCTAGAATCACGAGCAAAACATGCGCGCCGGCGGAGGCAACCAAGCATTTTTTTTGCAGCGCACTCATTTTCTCGGCAAAGTCGTTCTCAGTGAAAATCGTGTAATTCCGCGCTGTTGGCAACGCTCAATCACGGCGTACAAATGTTTGTTCATCCCCTCCTCATCCGCGCGAATATAAACGATGGTATTGGGATTTTTTTGGAATGCGGCCACCAAGTCCGCTTCCACCTGATCGAGCGAACGGGGAGTGCGATCGAGCAGATAGGAACCTCCGCGACCAATCTCGACCGTCCGCACATCGTCGCGTTTCAGAGGCTGATCTGGCCGGCCGCCTTTAGGCAGGCTCAAATCCAATCCCTGCTCCAGCAGGGGCGTGGTGATCATGAAAATAATCAGGAGCACGAACGCCAGATCGAGCAGTGGCGTGACGTTGATTTCGCTCAACGTCACCAACTGATTGCGTGAGGATGCCCGTCGCATATCAACTCTCGTCGTCCTTCAAATATTCTGTCTCCATTCGCGAAGCAAATTCTTGGGCAAAATTGTCCAGCTCGACCGTGTTCACCTTCAAATTATGGATGAGCCAATTGTACCCGAACATCGATGGGATTGCGACCAGCAGTCCGGCAACCGTCGTGATCAACGCTGCAGCAACGCCCGGCGCCATCGTCATCAGATCCGCGTGCCCCTTCATCGCCACGTAGCTGAACGCGCTCATCACACCCCAAACAGTTCCCAGCAAACCCAGAAAGGGTGCGCCGCTGACCGCGACGGCCAGCATGATCAAACCCGATTCCAATCGCAGCGCCTCGCGCGCGACCGTGTTCTCCACACTCCGCTTGATGTGCTCAATGGATTTAATCGACACCACCTTTTTGATCTGCCCGTCCGGCCCTTTCAGGCGCTGATCGAGCTCAATACACCCGGCCATATAGACGGAAAAAAGCGGACAACCCTCCACACGCACTCGGCGCTCGTACATGCTCAAGAGACTTTTCTGGTTGCGAAATTCCGAATCGAACAGCCCGTTCAACCGCTTGGCATTTCGCATTTGCAGCGACTTGGCCACCATCACCGACCAGGCGAAAATCGAAAAGATTGCCAGTATGATGATGATCGCTTTCCCCTCCAGAGTGGCTTGATCCCAAAGGAACCTGAGTTCCATCTGGTTGCCCTGTGCGTTCGCTTGCGCGAGAATTGTTATGCAAAAATCCATCTCACCTCCTGTCAGTCCACTGGACTGCTGAACACCTTTTACTACCCTTTCCTGCCGCGGGGGTCAAAGTTTTTCCCAGCCCGGCAGCAATTCGACATTCTCTATTGTTGCCTGATTCAAACTCGTGACCGACACTCCACCGGTGATTCTCATTGCTCATCGCGGCGCATCCCATGATGCACCCGAGAACACTCTCGCTGCCATCCAACTCGGCTGGCAGCAGGCCGACGCAGTGGAAATCGATGTGCAAATCACTTTCGACCGCGTCCCCGTTGTGATTCATGACGCCGATACGCGACGCACATGTAAGGTTAACCGCATCGTCCGCACACAATCTCATGAAGAATTGCAGCGGCTCGATGCTGGCCGGTGGAAACATCCCCGCTGGCGCGGCCAGTCCATTCCCACCCTACGCGAAGTGCTCAAAGGCCAGCCCAAAGGCAAACGCATCTTCATCGAGATCAAACCGGCTGAAGGGTTTCCCGAAGTTTGGAAATTATTACACTCTCACTGCCCCGCCGACCCTGAGCACATCATTTTTCTCAGCGAACATATTCCGACTCTCACCGTCATGCGCGAGCAATTCCCCGTTCACCCCATACTTTGGATTCCGCCCATCTCCAGAAAAAGTGCCAAACCCAAACCCGACCACATCTGGCAATCTTGGATACACACCGCACGCCAGTCGCGTTTCCACGGCATTGCTGTCGATCATCGCCACCACATCACACGCGAATCGATTCGCATCGCACACGACGCCGGACTCAGTGTGTTTGTCTGGACTGTGAATGAAACTGCCGCCGCACGACGCATCGTCGCAGCCGGAGTCGATGGAGTGATCACCGACCGTCCCGCATGGATCCGAAAACATCTCAAACCATTAAGTCGCCTTGTCAGGAAATGACCCTCAGTTGAGCGGCCGATAACCCGGCCCACGCCCCATCCACTCTTCCCAAAGCTTACGCAGATTCAGCCGGCGTTCTTTCGCACGATTGACCCATTCAAACGGCGGCTGATGATCCGCGCCGATGTATCGGATGGCCCAGATGGGATCGAATGCCTCCGTCGAAAGCGAGTATCGCACATCGCCCAACAACGAATCATCCAGCGGTGAACGCGCGATCCAACCATCTGAAAAATGTGCGAACCTCTCGAAGGCTGGCAATCGCGTCTCCGCAGCGCTTTCCATCTGGCTCAAATCCGACAGCGACACTCGTTCCAGTGAAGTCCCCTCTTTCGCCGAAATTTCCCCACCCCAACCCACGCGAAGCCGATCACAATAAATCCGCCCCGCGTGTTCGTACACAGAACGCCACACCACATTGTTTCCAATCGTTGGCAACGCACGCCCGCGCACCACGGTGTGACCACGCTCCGAAGCCAGTTGTTGTTGCGCCTTCAAAATCCGATCGTGCTGCCAAACACCTGCCGACAAACACAGCACGCCCAAACCCAGTGCGACGAACGCCCACTTTTGTTTCTGGCACCATAACGCCAGCAATAATCCGATTAATAAAGACACAGTAAAAAATGGATCCACGATGGCGATCACGTCCCATCCCGTCCGTTCCGAACTGAAAGGCCAGAGCAGATGCGTCCCATAAGAAGTCGCCGCATCGAGTAATTCGTGACTCAGCCAACCCCACACCGCGCAACACCACGCCAGACAAAATGGGAATCCCTTGCCCGAAACCAATCTGCCCAACCCCGCCACGAATAAGGCGCCGATGGGTGCGAACGCAAATGAATGCGTGAAATGGCGGTGATACTGCACATAAGCCAACGGATCCACACTCGACCTCACCAGCGTATCCGCATCGGGAGCCAACGCCGCAAGCGCACCGAGTGTGGCTGCCATTCGTCCCAGTTTCTTGCCGAATAATGCGTACCCACCCGCAGCTCCCAAAACCGCATGTGTGAAGGGATCCATCAACTCTCCGTCTGGAAAACCGAAATCGACAGGGGAGGCAAAGTGAATCTGGCCGAATACGGTTGGTGATGACTCCCCATTGTCTCGGCCTTTACTCCGCCGAGATTTCCCACATTGCTGCCGCCGTACTCGATGGAATCGCTATTGAGCAACTCGCGCCAGTAACCCGCCTGCGGTAATCCCAATCGATAATCACGCTTCACTACGGGCGTGAGATTCATCACCACCAAAATCGGACGCGAATGTCCCGGTGCCTGCCGGATGAAAGACATCACGCTGTTGGCTGAATCCGAGCAGTCGATCCAATAAAAACCGTTCCCGTCATAATCCGAGTGCCACAGTGATGGCTCACGGCGGTACACGCCATTCAAGTCTTCCACCCATCGCATCAATCCCGCATGAAGTTGCCCGCGTTCAAGGCAGTCCCAATCCAAAGCCACATTCTCGTTCCACTCCAACTGCTGGCCAAACTCGCCGCCCATGAATAGAAGTTTTTTGCCGGTAAACATCCATTGGTAACCCAACAACACACGCAGATTGGCGAACCGATTCCAATCATGCCCCGGCATTCGGCCCAGCAACGATCGTTTGCCATGCACCACTTCGTCATGCGAAAGCGGCAACAGATAATTCTCTTTGCCCGCGTACATACGGGCGAATGCCAGCTCATCCTGATGCCAGCAACGGTGAATCGGATCGCGAGCGATATAGCGCAACGTGTCGTGCATCCAACCCATGTCCCATTTGAAATCGAAACCCAGCCCGCCCGATTGCGATGACTGTGACACTCCCGGCCATGAAGTGGATTCCTCCGCGATCGTCATCACTCCCGGATGCTCCGAGTGCACGAGGTGATTGCAGTGACGCAGAAAATCGGCTGCCTCCAGATTTTCGCGCCCACCGAATTTGTTCGGGAGCCACTGGCCTTCCTTGCGCGAGTAGTCGAGATAAAGCATCGATGCCACAGCGTCCACACGCAATCCATCCACATGAAAACGCTCGCACCAAAACAGCGCGTTCGCCGCGAGAAAATTCTTCACCTCGTTACGTCCAAAATTAAAAATGAGCGTTCCCCAATCTTGGTGCGCACCGAGTCGCGGATCCTCATGCTCGTATAACGCCGTGCCGTCAAACTGCGCCAGCGCCCAATCATCGCGCGGGAAATGTGCCGGCACCCAATCCACAATCACACCAATTCCAGCCTCGTGCATCGCGTTAACGAGGAATTGAAAATCATCCGGCGATCCGTACCGGCCCGTCGGTGCGTAAAAGCCCGTCACTTGATAACCCCAGCTCGGGAAATAGGCGTGTTCGGCAACGGGCAGAAATTCCACATGAGTGAATCCCAGCCGCCGCACGTGATCCACCAATGGCCCCGCCAGCTCACGGTAACCAGGTGATTCTGATTTTGTCCATTTCCGCCACGAACCCAGATGCACTTCATAAACAGTCATCGGCGAACGCAACGCGTCGCGACTGCGCCGTTGCCTTTGCCAATTATCATCCGACCATTGAAACCGGCGATTGTCCCAAACGATCGCCGCATTCTTCGGCGCCAGTTCAAAATAGAAACCAAAGGGATCCGTCTTCAATCTCAACTCGCCATCGGCCCCGACAATCTCGAATTTGTAGTGCGCACCCACTTCCAGATTCGGCACAAAGATTTCCCAAACTCCCGATGTTCCCAGCAGCCGCATCAGGTGACGTCGGCCATCCCAGCCGTTGAAATCGCCAACCACACTCACGCGCCTCGCATTCGGCGCCCACACAGCAAACGCGACTCCACGCACGCCATCAAACTCGCGCAACTGCGCACCAAATTTGTCGTACAACTTCCGGTCATCGCCCAACCCGAATAAATAAAGATCCGACGCAGCGAGGGTCGGCAGGAAAGAATACGGATCGCGCATCTGCCATTGCGTGCCATCCTGATTGGTCACTTGCAGATCATAGGCGTAAATCTTGGCCGATCCTTTTGCGGTTCCTTCGAACAGATCCGAATCGCCCAATCGCTTGAGCGGAATAATCGGGCGCGACTTCTCATGCGTCGGCACGGCCATCACCGCACGCGCATTGGGAAGCAATGCCCGGACCACCACACCATCGGGCAATGAATGGATGCCCAGCAAATCGTGCGGCGTCGCGTGTGTGAAGCACGTCAGACTTTTCCATTCTGATTGTGAAAGGATCATCAAATCAGCCGCGCCAATTGTTGTTCCAACACGTCCAGTCCGCCCTCGGACCAAATCACGCCCGCTGACATCTCAATCTTTCGCCCAATGCTCCACTGCGCCGCGTTGCGCTGTTCAATCTGATCATCCGACCAACCACGCAGTCGCAATCTTTCGCGCTGCGTCTGTTCCGTGCACGCAACACAGATGACGCGATCGAAATGCACTTGCGATCCCGTTTCAAACAACAACGGGATGACCGTCACCCCCACCTTCACTCCCGACGCTCGCCAGACTTCATGCTGCGCCTGCCACACGGTCTTCACTCGAGGATGAATGATTGCCTCCAACCGTTGCCGCTGTGTCGTGTCCGCGAAAATAATTTGGGCCAAAGCCGCGCGATTCAACCTGCCGTCAGCGCCCATCACTGTCGTTCCGAACGCTTCCGCGATTTCCATCAACGCAGGCATTCCCAGCTCAACCACGCGCCGGGCAATGTCGTCCGAATCAATCACCGGTATTCCGCGCTTGCGAAGAATCTCCGCTGCAGCGGACTTCCCCATCCCCACTCCGCCCGTCAATCCGATCTGCGGCGTCATGGCGTCAAGGCCAGATTGCTGAGGATGCGCGTAGTGGAACTGGCTTTGTTCAACGTGTAAAAATGGATCCCATCAACGCCCTTCGCCATCAGGTCGCGACATTGTTGCGTGGCGAATTCAATTCCGAATTCAGCCGCTGCGGCATCATCCGTACCCAACGCATCGAGCTGTACGGCGAGTGACTCGGGAATCCTCGATCCGCACATGGCCGTGAATCGTCGGATTTGCGCCACGCTCATGATCGGAATGATTCCGGCAAGGATTGGCACACGCAATCCGATGGCTCGCATGTGATCGCGGAACTCAAAAAAATCTGCGTTGTCGAAAAAGAGCTGGGTGATCACAAAATCCGCGCCGCAATCCACCTTGTGCTTGAGTCGTTGCCAGTCCACAAACTTGCCCTCTTTGCACGCGATGTGCCCCTCGGGAAATCCAGCCGTGCCGACGCAAAACCCACCGAGCTTTTTCAAAAACGTCACCAGCTCGTGAGAGTATTCGAAACCGCCAGCCGCCTTCTGAAATTCTCCATTGCCACCGGGTGGATCGCCGCGCAGTGCCAGAATATTGGCGATGCCAAGCTCGCGCGCCTGTTCAATGACGCCCGCAAGCTGTTCGCTTGTGGCGTTCACACACGTGAGATGCGCCATCGCAGTCAAGCCGTGCCGCTTCTGGATTTGATCGACGATGTTGAGAGTCTTGTCGCGCGTGCTGCCTCCGGCTCCGTATGTGACCGAGCAGTAGTCGGGCTTGGCGGCGAGCAGCGCGGGGACAGTTTTATCGATCAGGTTTCGATCACCCTCCTCTGTTTTCGGCGGGAAGAATTCGACAGAAATGACGGGGCGGCCCGCCGCCTTTTTCTCTGTGATGATATCGCGAATGAACCTCACGCCGCAACTATGCGCGGACAAGCCGGTGGATTCAAGCCAGCTCAACCGCCAATGCAACTCATCGAGCGCTCTGGCTGCACAAAATCTGGCTGGCCGATGCGGTGGCCAATTTCTTTTCCGAGGACTATTTGGCAGAGAGTGTCCGCAAGATCATCGTCCGTCGCTCCACCGCGCAACAACGGTTTCAAGTCGTGTTCATGCAGGCTGAACAGGCAGGTTCGAATCTTGCCATCGGACGTGAGGCGCAACCGATTACAGTGTCCACAAAATGGCTCGGAGACAGGCGCGATCACCCCAATCTCGCCGCGACCATCTGCAAACCGCCAGCGTCGTGCGGTCTCGCTCGGATTGGTGGATCCCACTGGAACGAGATCGAACCGCTTCTGAAGTTGACTCACAATCTCACGGCCGGAAACAACGAGTTCGCGTTGCCAAGCCCGGCTGGAATCCAACGGCATGAATTCGATGAATCGAAAACTCACGTTCTCCGCACGAGCGAATTCAGCGAGCGTCTCAATCTCGTGGTCGTTCAGATTGCGAATGATGACGGCGTTTACCTTCACCGGATGCAAGCCGAGTTCTTTCGCCTGTCGAATGCCGGCGAGCACTTCGGCGAGTCCATCGCGTCCGGTGATCTTCTTGAAATTCTCGCGGTCGAGCGAATCGAGACTAAACGTGATCCGTCGCAAACCCGCATCTCGAAGCGCAAGCGCTTTGGCTGCGAAATGAAATCCATTTGTCGTCAACGCCAAATCCGTGATGCCCCCAATGGCCGCCAACTGGGCAACGAGCGATTCGACATTCTTGCGCAAAAGCGGCTCGCCACCCGTCACGCGAACTTTCTCAATGCCAAGCCCGACAGCGACGCGAACGATGCGAGTGATCTCCTCGAAACTGAGAATCTGTGCCTTGGGTTTCCAGATGCGCGCGATGGGTGTCGCCGGCTTGGGATTCTTGAGCAGGTCGAATTTGGTGCGATAAAAATCGGCGGCCTCCTCAGTTTCCGGGAGGCAATAAAGACAGCGGAAATTGCACCTGTCCGTAACACTCACCCGCAGGTCGCGCATAATGCGCCCATGCGAATCAGCTAGCGATCGAGCACGGATCACTTTTTCGGAGCGGGCGCAGGCACGGGCACAGGCACAACCACAGGAGCGTTGGTGCTGATGATCACTTTGCCTTCGCTGTTGAGTTCGACTTGGGTCAGTTTACCGGCGGGCTTGTTCGTCGTGGCCGGTTTCTTGCCGTTGCTAAAATCCAACAAGGCGACGGAGCCGGGCTTGAAATCGGGGTTGAGACCCAATTCGCGCCAACGTTTGCGACGCGCTTCATTGACTTGCGCGCGCAGTTTTTCGTACTGGGATTTGACGACAGCGATGTCATTCAACTGGCGTTCCAAAGTGGTCTTCTCTTCTTGCAACCGCTTCAATTCGCGGAGCAGAAATGTGCGGTCGCCCTCGGATGAAGCCAGCTTCTTTTCGGTGTCGGCAATCTGCTTGGTCTTGTCCAGAATCTGGCCACGCATCTCGACTTCGGCTTGTTCGAGTCCTTTGTTTTTCGTGTCCAATTCCTTGTTGGCGGTCTCGAGCGCCTTGGCTGCAACAACAGATTTGTCGAGGTCAGCCTTGGTGGTTTTGAGTTGGCCTCGCACCTGCGATAATTGCGTGGTTGCCAGAGAGAATGAGGTGGCAATGACGGCCAACTCTGAAAGTTTGTTCGTCATGTCCGCGCGAGATTTGAGCAAGTCGTTTTGGGTCTTGATCAGGTCGCTCGTCAGCACGTTGGTGGTGGCGTTCAGCTGTGAAATGCGCTGTCCCAACGCACTGATCTCATTCGTGGCAGCGGCCAGAATATCCTGCGTGGAGACGAGATCCTTGTGCTTCAAATCAAGCTTCTTTGAAGTTTCGTCCTGCACCAACTGTCGGCGCGAAATCTCCTCGGAATTCTTCTTATTTTGGTAAATCAAGGCAGCTCCGCAAACAGCGATGGTCACCAACAGCACAATTAAATTAAGACGTTCTTTCATAGTTTCAGAGGCCGAATGTTGGGGAACCTCTCAGCCAATGCAAGTGTCATTTGCCAACAAGTTTTGGCCAGCATTGGACCTCAATTCGTCACCGTTTTTTTCTGGCAGCGGAGAGTCTGGCGGCTACATTCGCCTTGTGAATCCGACATTCCAAGAAGCTAATCTCGCCAATGCTAGCCGCGAGGAAATCATGTCCGCACTCTTTGCCCACATGGTCATGCAACAATCCAATCTCGTGGTCGTCCTGCTGGGGAAAGTGCCGGAGCCGGGCACGGGCGAAACGGTTTTGGACATCGAATCAGCGAAGATGATCATCGACCAACTCGAGATGCTCGAATTCAAATCCAAAGGTAATCTGTCGGCCGATGAAACGCATCTGCTACAGGAAACGCTTACCACTCTGCGGATGTTGTTTGTTGAAGTGCTGGAATCGGGCGTGGCGACACAACCTGCCGCTGCCGTTGATAAAACTCCGGTGTTGGAAATTCCCACGGACAAGAAAGGAGCGTCCGAGTCTGGCGAAGGAGAACAGAACTCAAAACGGTTCGTGAAGAAATTTAATCTCTGACTGCGTTTAGCGCGGAGTCAGAAAAACCTCAACCGCCGCTTCCGTTTTCAGGCGCTTGAGAAAATCCGGCGAGCGCTTCAGCACTTCCGCCTCCAACAGACCGCGACGGATGTCTGCGCTTACTTCAGAAAGTGGAGCGGTCCGCGCTGGCGCATACTCAATCAACTGAAGAATATGATACCCGGCGACGGTCCTGACGACATCGGAGGTCTGCCCGTTTTTGAGAGCAAACGCTGCCTTCTCCAATTCCGGCCCAATCTGACCGCGACCGAAGGACAGCTCGCGATCCGATTCCTTTGCGCCCTGGTCTTCTGAAAATTCTTTGATGAGCTTCTTGAAATCTTCCCCTTTGCGAGCGCGCACGAGCAGTTTGTCGGCGAGCTCCTTTTTCTTCTGTCGTTCATCGGCCGCAATCTCCACACCCAATTCGGCGTTGTAAGTGAGCAACAGCAATTGCCTGACGCGGCAGAATTCCACCTGTGCGTACTGGGCGATGTTCTGCTCGTAGTATTTCTGAACCTGCGCATCGGTGATTTTGATTTCAGGATAAAATTCGCGTTCCAGAACTTTCTTGGCGAGAGTTTCCTCGTACAACCGGTCGCGAAACGCATTCGTCCCCATGCCGCGAGATTCAATCTGGAGAATGAATGCCGACTCCGTCAGAAATCCGTTTCGCTCACGTTCATAGGCCGTTTTCGCGACTAGGTAACCCGTGCTTTTCTCATCGAGCTTCGCCTTGGCCACCAGCAGCCGCATCATCAGCATGTCGTCAAGCGCCTTGATTGTCAGCGCAGCCTTCCCTGCATCATCGAGCGCCGTGCCCTGCAAACTCAACGTCACTTGCGCCGAGAGCACAATCGACTCCAGCTCGCTGGACTTCACTTCCACACCACGACCGCGTGCGATGATTTTATCGGCGAAGAGATTATTGAAGCCCGAACCTCCCGATGCAGCTCCGATTAGGAGCGGAGCCGCCAACACGATGATGATCCAGAGTCGGTTCACAATGTCACAACACGCACATTGCTGATGTCCTTGTCGCCACGCAATTCGCTGAGGAACGCATCCACGGGAACGCTGTCGAGATTCAAAACCGTCAACGCCTCGCCGCCGACCTGTTCCCGGCCCAAGCTCATATTCGCGATGTTGACATTGTGTTTGCCCAACAATGTTCCGATGTAACCGACCATACCCGGCCGGTCCTTATTCGTCAGTACCAAAAGAACGCCTTCGGGCACGATCTCCACCGGCTGACTATACAGCCGAACAATGCGCGGCTTCATGCTCGCGCCAAAGAAAGTGCCGCCAGCCGTGATCCGTTGTTCACCAGAAATGACCGCGATGTGCAACCACTCGTTGTAATCTGCCCCTTCGGTCTTCTTGATTTCTTCAACGATCAAACCCAGCCCGCTCGCCTTCTCGCGAACATTGACCATGTTCACATCACTGCCACCCACCGGCTGGAGCAATCCCATCAAAATACTGCGAGTCACCGGATCCGTCGGCACCTCCGTTGCCTTGCCTCCGTAAGTGATCACGATTTTATCTTTGCGCTTGGGCATGAGCTGCGCCAGCAATCGCCCCATTTTCCCACCGAGCGAAAGGTACGGACGCACCTGATCCATCGTCTTGGCATCCAGGCTGGGCATGTTCACCGCGTTTCGCACGGTGCCGGAATTCAGAAAATCCGTCACCGCCTCCGCCACTTCCAAACCGACACTATCCTGCGCCTCCTTCGTGCTCGCGCCAAGATGCGGCGTCATCACGATTTCCGGCACCGCACGCAACGGCGAATCAGCCGGGAGCGGTTCCTGCTCGTAAACATCCAGCGCCGCACTGCCGACATGACCGGAGCGAATGCACGTCACCAAATCGATCTCGTTCACGATGCCACCCCGAGCGCAATTGACGATGCCCACCCCCTTCTTCATTCCCAGCATCGTCTCCGCGTTGATCATGTTGCGCGTCTCGTCGGTGAGCGGCATGTGAACGGTGATGTAATCCGACTTGGCAAACAGATCGCCCAACTCCAACAACTCCACCTGCAACGATCGCGCTTTGGAGACTGACAAAAACGGATCATACGCCAGCACACGCATTCCGAATGCGATCGCGCGTCGCGCCACCTGCGTCCCGATCCGCCCCATGCCGAGCACACCCAGCGTCTTTCCCGACAGCTCCGCGCCAGAAAATTGTTTCCGGTCCCATTGCCCGCCTTTCATCGACATGTGCGCCTGCGGGATTTTCCGCGCCAGCGACATGATCATCGAGAAGGCCAGTTCTGCCGTTGAAATCGTGTTGCCCGCAGGCGTGTTCATCACCACGACACCCCGTTGCGTGGCGGCCTCGACATCCACATTGTCCACGCCTACTCCCGCACGGCCCACCACGCGCAGATTCGGCGCGGCCGCCATCACCGCGCGAGTCACCTTGGTTTCAGAGCGAACGAGAATCGCGTGCACATCGCTGACAATCGGAATCAGTTCGGCCTCCGAAAGACGCTTCTCGAGCACGCAAACGTTGAGGCCCGGCTGCTGGCGAAGATACTCAATGCCCGTCTTGGAAATGGGATCACAAATCAAAATATTCATAAAGGCGCGGGAGCATAAGCAAGGTCATGCTCGAGGTCAAATCCTCTGCCAAACGGAGCACCTTGCTCAATCTTGCGGCTTCTTGCTGCGCCCGACAGTTCCAGGACCCGCAGGCTTGTTCGTCTTGGATTCTTCGAAGGCCGATTTGAGGAGCCAATGTTTTTTGAGTCCCTGCACCAAGTCATCGGCGTGCTTCAACGTTTCCGAAAGATTGCGAACCAGATTGGTGTTGGACTGCACCTGCGCATTCAATCCGCCTGTGATACCCGCGAGGTTTTCGAGCGTGCGATTGAGGTTGGTGACGACCGACGCCAGATTCGTGTCCGAATGCTCGATCAACGCCGACGCCTTCGTGAGCGAAAGGTTGGCCGAAGCGAATGTTTGATCGAGCTGGCGTTGCAGGTTGGTCGGGATCAACCATTCGCCCAGCGCCCCCTTCGGTTCGCGCAACTGGCCGGTGATCTGCGCAAGATTCGAGAGCGACACATTGGCCGAGCCGAGCGCCAGTTGAAGTTGCGCGTTCATATTCGTCGGTAGCAACCAATCGCCGAACGCGCCTTTCGGTTCGCTCAACTGCGCCAGAATGCGATTGATATTCGTCACAGCCGGCCGCAGTTCGAGCGTCATGTAATTCAGATTCGAGGCCGTGAGCGACGCGCCTCCCAGCGTGGAGGCCACCTGGTTGGTGAGCGCAAGAATTCCCGGCAACGCCCTCTCGATTTGCGTCGCCATCCGATCGAGCCGCTTCGAAACATCCGGTGCTTCATCGGCCAGCAGCCAGTAGGCTTCACCCGTGAAGGCGCCATAACGATTCGTCGGCGCATCAAACCACATTCCCGACAACCGCCCTGCTGTGGATTTGAAAATGACCGGCGGCTTATTCGTCGCCGCCTCATCGCTCAACCCGCCCTTGGTGACTTCCAGATGCCGATTGCCGATCAGCCCCGCATTCACCCGCACGCGCGAGTCAGCCCACACATATAAGAAATACGGTTCGCGCACATAGAAATCCACGCGCACTCCGTACGGAATTTCCGGATCCAGCGACGACACCTGCGTGATCTCGCCCACTTCAAACCCCATCAACTTCACGCCATCGCCCTGCTTCAATCCCTCCGCGCTGTCCACAAAAGTATAGAACGGCGCCTTCATCAGGAACCATCCTTTGCGTTGCGCCGTGTAGCGCAGATAATAAAAGAATCCCGCCAGCAACACCGCCACAGCCAGCAACACAAAGATGCCGACCGCCCATTCCACGCGGCTCAACCGCGTTCGCAACTGTGGTGTCAAATCCTGTATCGCCATATTATTTCCTCCTCAAAAAAGTCCCGCTTCGGCCCAACACTTCAATCCACCGTTGTCCAATCGCGCCTGACGTCTGCCCGGCGATTCCCAAGCGCCCGTGTGGTCCGCCGTCACAATCACCGTGCGCCGATTCTCCTTCGCGATTCCAGCCACGAACTCCGTCCACCAATCTTGCTGTCGCGAATCCAATCCCGAAAGCGGATTATCCAGCAACAACACTTCCGGCTCCAATATCAACGCCCGCGCCAGGCCGATTCGTTGCTGCCACGCTCGCGGCAATTCACCAGCCATCCGGTTCATCATCGGCTCCAAACCCATCCTCCCAATCCAACTCATCGCGCTCCTCTCCGCCTCTTCTCTTGCCAGATTCCGGTGATACATCAGCGGCAACAGAACATTGTCCAACACCGAGAGCCGGTGCAGCGGACGCGAGCCATTTTCGAACACCACTCCGAACCGCAACCGCATCGTCACTCGCTGCCGCTCCTCCATCTCATGGCAGTCAACCCCGAACAACCGGCACCTTCCGCGCAAAGGCGCATGACAGCCCGCAGCCACAGCGATCAAATCCGATTTGCCCACTCCCTGAAAACCGCCCACCACCCAGAACTCGCCACGGCGTACTCGCCAATCGATTCCATCGGCCACAGGCGCCGAGCCACGTTGCCCCAACGCCACTCCACACAGCTCGATCACATCCTCTTCGTGCGTCGCCGTCATGATCAGATCAGATAAAAAATGATGAACACCGCGTCCAGCGCCACACAGGCGCCGAGACTGCGGACGACCGCGCGCGTCGTCGCCTGCGGCACAGCCTCCAATCGCAATGGCTGCGCCAACCCTTCGTAGCAAGCCACCACCGCGATCACGGCACCGAACAAACCCGTCTTCAAACCCAGCAACACAAAATCATGCCACCGCAACGCGGCGGCGATCTGCCCGAAATAACTTCCGGGCGTCATCGGCACGTCCTGCAAAAACGCGAACAGAAACCCGCAGACCATCGCCGTCAAAATCAGATAGACCGTCAGCCCGATCATCGACACCGCCAGGCCCAGCATTCGTGGCACAACCCAATAATGAATTGGGTCGATCGCCAATGCCTCCAATGCCTCCACCTCACCCAACGCGCGGCTCGTTCCCAACTCCACCACGATCGACGTGCCCGCGCGCGCCAGCAACAACATCGCCGCCAGCAACGGGCCCAACTCGCGCACCACCACCGTCACCATCACCGAACCGATGTACGACTGCGCCCCGACTCGTGTGAGGTTCGACACCATTTGCCCGATGATCAAGATGCCGAGCGCTGCCCCAAGAAATAAAATCATCGGCAATAGACAGACTCCAAAACGATGCACCTGCTCCCAGATCAATGGACGCATCACTCGCGGCGACACGCGCCATTTGTTCAACGTCACGCTGACTGAGATCAGCGAAAACGCGCCGATGTCGCGCACCACCTCCAGAAAGCCCAGCACCCAGCGTCCGCCCCAACGGGCGAACCGCAAAGTCCACCCCGCATTGTCCAATTGAAAAACCTCCCCTCCCAACACGCGCACACCTTACGGAATTCCGGCAGCGAGGTCAAAACTTCTTCCCGCGTCAACGCATCGTGGGCCACGCGGACAACGCTTGCAGCACGCGCTCCACGGGCAGTCCCACGATGTTGGTGAAGGAACCCTCGACGGCCTCGACGATCCACTCGCCTTTTTCCTGCACGGCATAGGCGCCGGCTTTGTCCAGGGGATCGATGGCAGCCAGATAATCGCGAATCTGCCGGTCGCTCAACGGGCGGAACTGGACGTGCGTGGTGACTTCAAAAACCATCCGGTGCGCGGGCTGTCTGCAGATGAGTGCGCAGGCCGTCGTCACTTCATGCGTGCGCCCGCTAAGGCGACGTAGCATTTGGTGCGCGGCCTTCAAGCTCGCAGGCTTGCCAAAAACCCGGTTGCCCAGATGCACTTCCGTGTCCGCACCCAGCACCAGCGCATCGGGAAATCTCGCCGCGATGGCCTGCGCTTTGCCAAAGGAGTTTGCGCGGCACAGTTCGCGCGGGGTCATGTGCGCGCCGTTGAGTTCGGCCACTTGCGACACCTCCACACGGAATCGCAGCCCGGCCTGTTCGAGCAATTCGCGACGGCGCGGCGAGCCGGAGGCGAGGATGAGCGGCGGCAGTTTCATCGTGCCGATTCCAAGTGGGACTCCACTCCCAATGCCTGGCGCGCGGCGGCGAGCTTTGTGTCGAAGACAGCATCGTTCAACACAGGCTGCGCGGCGCTCGTGTCGATTTCTGCACTGAGTGTCACCCAGGATTTGCAGCCGCCGTATTCGGGCAGCATCGGCAATCGCACGGGCTGCGGCAGTTTGAAAATGCGGACGACGAGCGCGTGGATCGTCTTGTCGCGGCCCCAATCGAAACGCTCGGCAATCACTTCATCGCGCCAGATATGCTGGCCGCGCAGTCGCTCGGCGGCGGCGAGAGAATCGATCTGGCGCACTTCGACGACGTGCGCGAAATAGTCCAGGTGCAGTGTGTCGATGGGCGGAAAGTGCGGGGCGATGGCGTCGTAGCGCGCCTGCGCGCTTGGCACGACGGATTCGCGCTGCTGATGAAAGAGGGTTTGGAAAAGCCAGAACCGTTCGTGCTCGGGACGAAAACCCGCGCGCCCTTCGGCGATGCCACCTTTGCGCAGGATCACGACTTGAAGGCCGCGACTGAGCGCATCCACCACCACCGCCCATTCTTTGAAGGCAATCCGCACGGCAACATCTTAGCCGTCGGGCCAGAATAGTCGAGCGCACGCGCTTGCCTCGCGCCGTCCGCATCCTGTAGCCTCCCGAACAGATCACCATGAACCCATCCACTTCAAAGTCACTCACTCCACCAACGCTCGATGCAGGTTTGAACGCCAAACTTTCGCTCATGATGTTTCTGCAATACGCCATCTGGGGCGCGTGGCTGCCGTTGCTCTGGCCCTTTCTCACGGGGCATCGCGGGCTGACAGCCTCGCAGGTGGGCGATATTTTTGCGGTGGGCGCGCTCGGCGCCATCATCGCGCCGTTCATCGCCGGGCAGATTGCCGACCGTTATTTTGCCACGGAAAAGTTCCTCGCCATCAGCCACATCATCGGCGGCGTGCTCGTGTGGCAACTGGCGGAGATCAGCACCTACAGCGGTCTGCTGGGTTTCAGTCTCGCGTACTCCATCATTTATTCGCCGACGCTCTCGCTGACCAATTCGCTCGCCTTCCATCATCTGCCCGATCGCGACCGCGACTTCGGCCGCGTGCGCATTTGGGGCACGGTGGGCTGGATCGCCGTGGGCATTGGCATCGGCCAATGGCTGCTGCACCGGCACACGCCCGTGGATGTCTCGGCGGCGGAGATGGTTCAGAAGGCGCAGTTCGCCGGCATGGCGGACGCCTTCAAGCTCTCCAGCATCCTCGGCATCGTGATGGGCGTGTTCTGTTTCTTCCTGCCGGCCACGCCACCGGCGAAGGGCAAACAAAAGAGCGCCGTCGGCGAGGCTCTCGGCGAGATCAAGCGCCAGCCACTGCTCACGCTCTTCCTGCTCGCCGTGCCGGTGAGTTGCATCCACCAGTTTTATTTCGTCCACACCGCGCCCTTTCTCGGTCAGTTCCAAAATGAGGCGAAGGGTTTTATCGAGGCCGTGAACAAAGTCGTCGGCGTGGGTGGCGGTGGACTGATGACCATCGGACAGATGTCGGAGATGGCGGTGCTGGTGGCCATCCCGCTTTTTGCCAAACGCGTTTCGCGCAAAACACTGCTCGCCGTCGGCCTCATCGCCTACGCGCTGCGCATGTTCCTCTTCGCCAATTCGGCAGCCTTCCCCGAGGCCATCCGCTTGCCGGCCATCATCCTCGGCATCACGATGCACGGCCTCTGCTTCGGTTGTTTTATTTTTGTCGCCTTCATGATTGTGGATGAAGAAACGAGCGGCGACATCCGCGCCAGCGCGCAGAGCCTCTTCAACCTCGTCACCGTCGGCATCGGCATCATCGTCGGCAGCAAGATCGCCGGAGCCGTTGCCCAGTGGGCCACGGTGGATGGGAAACTGGACTACGCCAAACTCTTCACCGTGCCGATGTGGGCGGCGATCGCCTGTCTGGCTGTGCTGCTCATTTTCTATCCGGGAATCAAAAAGACCCCCGCAACGGGCGGGTAAAGAAAAACCTTGCCGCATCGACCTTCGTTGTTACGATGCGCCCCCTGATCGCGGGGTGGAGCAGCCCGGTAGCTCGTCAGGCTCATAACCTGAAGGTCCCAGGTTCAAATCCTGGCCCCGCAACCAACTTAAATCCCGACTGGAAACAGTCGGGATTTTTTTTGATCAAGGAAGTTCGTTCCCTTCGTTCGTGAAAAAGTATCGGAACCGATCGATTACTTAATTAAGCCAGTCCATCGCCAGACTGGATAATTCGAACTCCCGTTTTGTCCAAACACACACCTGCCACGTCGAAACAACCTCCTGCCCGATCGAAACAACCTCCTGCCCGGTCGTGGCAACCTCCTGCCCGGTCGTGGCAACCTCCTGCCCGGTCGTGACAACCTCCTGCCCGGTCGTGGCGGTCACTTAATTAAGTAAATCGGCGCTATACGGCTATCTGAGGAATCATCGCCCAATAATATTTTATGAAGTTTGTAAGATTGGGGGTTCGACAAGCGTACTACTTATGAGAACCGGTCAAGTTGATGAAGACGAAAAAATCGGCGGGATGACGATCATCCACGCCGAGTGAAAACCAAAATATGAAATTGCCAGACGACTACTGGGAGAAACGACTGGAACTAGCCTCCACTGAGGAGGAAGTCTCCGAGCTGATTATCCGTGCAGTTCGCGCTTATTTAGCTTCTTCAGATCTTCCAGCCGCTTCACCAGCAAAGCTTCGGCTCCCGTGCCGAGGAACTGCTTTAAGGATTGTTCCACCAGTTCTGTCTCGGTCAAGCCGGAGACTTTGGCGTATTCAGCGAGCTTCGCGGCATCAGGCAAGGTGAGCCGGAACATCTTCATTTTCTTTTGGACTGGCATAGTAGTACTCATTTTTCGGAGGGCACGTTTTACTGACTTCATCTGTATAGACAAGTCTTATTTTGAATAATTGTCAAAATATTATTGCGATAGGTAGCTTTGGGTGTACACATAACCGCTCGTGAAAATTTTAAAGGTATTCAGGCTGGAAGAAGTTATGGTGGAACGCTTAGAGAAGCGGGCGAAACATTCTGGAATGACGCAAACTGGGGTATTGCGTCTGGCGCTCGATGCCTACCTGTCACCTGCCAGGAATAATCATAATGGGAAACACGTCGTTCGCAGGTCGGCGAAGGCGCGGAAATAAGACTTCGTCAGCCGCCCCGGACTGCGGCCAGCACTTCTTGAGCGTGAGTGGCGGTTTTCACTTTCGGCCAGATTTTTTTAACGCGTCCATCAGCACCGATCAGGAATGTGACGCGGTGTACGCCATCGAATTCGCGGCCCATGAATTTCTTACTGCCCCAGACACCGTATGCTTTGACGATCGCCCGATCTTCGTCGGCCAGCAACTTGAACGGGAGCGAGTGCTTGGCGGCAAACCGCTCATGCGATTTCACGGAGTCGATGCTCACCCCGAGCGTGATGACTCCGTTTCGCTCCAGTTCATCGTGAGCGTTGCGGAACCCACAGGCTTCCTTCGTGCATCCGGGAGTATCATCCTTCGGATAAAAAAAGAGGGCGATATTTTTACCGATGAAATCCGACAAGGCCACGCGCCCACCGCCATTGGTCAGCGCTGAAAAGTCTGGCGCAAGATCGCCTTCTTTCAATTGGATGTTCGGTCGCATGG
>CAMDOH010000004.1 GCA_945903605.1 Akkermansia muciniphila | reverse complement strand
ACAACACCGCTGTCATCATTGACGCCGATGGCTCGCTTCTGGGCATCTACCGCAAGATGCACATCCCCGACGACCCGCTCTTCTACGAGAAGTTTTATTTCACACCCGGCGACACGGGCTTTCGCGCGTGGCAGACGAAGCACGGCAAGGTCGGCGTGCTCATCTGCTGGGATCAGTGGTATCCGGAGGCGGCGCGACTCACGGCGATGCAGGGCGCGGAGATTCTATTTTATCCCACAGCCATCGGCTGGCATCCGAGCGAGAAAAAACAATTTGGCGTCAACCAGCACGGCGCGTGGGAAACCATCCAGCGCAGTCACGCCGTGGCCAATGGCTGTTTTGTGGCTGCCGTCAATCGTGTGGGATTGGAGAAACCGATCGGCGGCGACGGCCTTGAATTCTGGGGACAAAGTTTTGTCACCGGCACGAGCGGCCAGATCATCGCCAAGGCCAGCGTGAAAAAAGAAGAGACTCTCCTCGTGGAGGTGGATCTCACCGATGTGGATGTCACGCGCACGCACTGGCCCTTCCTTCGCGACCGCCGCATCGACGCCTACGGCGGCCTCACACAACGCTTGATTGATTGATGGCCGCGACGCCGGCTCATCCCGTCTATCGCGGCCGCATCGCCCCCTCGCCCACGGGTTATCTGCATCTCGGCCACGCGCGCACTTTCTGGATTGCGCAAGAGCGAGCGCGGCAACACTCGGGCACGCTCATCCTGCGGAACGAAGACCTTGATGACGCGCGCTGCAAGCCGGAGTTCGTGGCGGCGATGTTCGAGGATCTGAAATGGTTCGGCTTTGAATGGAGCGAAGGGCCGGACTGCGGTGGGCCGCATGCGCCGTATAATCAGTCCGAACGCACCGGCCACTATCGCGCAGCATTCGAGCGGCTCAAGGCGGGCGGTTTCATTTATCCCTGCACTTGCTCGCGCAAAGACATTTCGCAATCCGCCACCGCGCCGCATGCCGAGGATGGCGAACCGGTTTATCCGGGAACTTGCCGGAACAAAGTTTCAACAGTCCTCTCCCTTCAACCTCCAGCCCAAGTGAACTGGCGCTTCCGTGTTTACGATGGCGAGGCGATTGAATTCGTGGATGGGCACTTCGGTGCACAACGCTTCGTGGCCGGGAATGACTTCGGCGATTTCCCCATCTGGCGACACGATGGCATCCCCAGTTACCAGCTTGCTGTGGTGGCGGATGATGCGTCGATGGGCATCACTGAAGTCGTGCGCGGCGCGGATTTATTGCTCTCCACTGCGAGGCAATTACTGCTCTATCGCGCACTCGGATTTGCGCCACCAGCCTTCCACCACTGCCCGCTCGTGCGCGATGAAAATGGCGAGCGCTTGGCCAAACGTCACGACGCACTGAGCCTGCGCGCGCTGCGTGGGCTGGGAAAGTCGGCGGATGAATTGCGGAAAACGGACTGAGACTTACTTGGTTTCTTCAGTCGTTCCAGCGGTAGCGGAGTGACCTTCGATGGAACACGTCGGCGGCACTTTGAGCGACTCGACAGAATAAGTTCCACCTGCAGGACAATCTGGAATTTTGTTGTTCTTGAGATAGGGGGCAATCTCATCCAGCGAGACTGGGGAATTGGAAGGCTTGCGTTTTTCTACAGCCCAGAGTTGCACCGCGCCCTCGATATTTTGCAGGTTGGCGATGCAAGCATTGATCTGTGCGGTCTCGCGCGCCTTCATCAGGTTCGGGATGGCAACGGCGGCGAGCAGACCGATGATGGCCACCACGATCATGATCTCGACGAGTGTGAATCCTCTGACTTGAGCGCGTTTCATAGCTGTCATTTCAGTAGCACAGACGCAGGTTGAGTTCAACGCGTTACTTCCTTTTTGCGCCTTCACTTCTTGAAATAGATTTCTTCGGCATTCCAAGAGATGCGGTAACTGCTCAGTGGCGTGGGGCGCACATTGCCCAAGTTACTGCGGTAGGCCGAGTAAACTTTCGGCGCGACGGTGTAGATCATCGGCATCTGCTCGCCGAGGATTTGCTGCACTTCGTCGAAAAGTTGTTTCCGCTTCACAGGGTCGATGGTCTTGATTTGCTCGTTCATCAATTCATCGATCTTCGCTTCCCAAGGCGTGGCGGGAGTTTTCTGACGCGGATTCCATTGGTGCGTGAACCCGTCGGACCGCAGCACGTTCATGCTGGAAGCGGGATCGAGTCCGCCGCCGCCGAGTCCGAGCAGGATGCAGTCGTAATCTTTTGTGTTGTTGATTTTCGCGACGAGTGAATTGAATTCGATGGGCTGATAAACGACTTTGATGCCGAGTTTTTTCAGGTCGCTCACCATCAGCAACGCCGTGCGTTCGCGCAGTGGATTGCCGGTATTGGTGTTGAGGATGACTTCGATCGGCTTTCCGGCGGCGTCCTCCAATTGTCCGTCATTGTTGCGATCTTCGATGCCGATCTCCTTCAGCAATGCCTTCGACTTGGCGAGGTCCATCGGATATTGCGGCGTGTTGGGATTGTACCACTTCGTGTTGGCGCTGGAGATGTAAGTGTAATTCGGCGTGGCGCGACCGGCGAAAATGGATTTGCTGATTGTCTCCCGATCGAGCGCGTAGGAAATGGCCTGTCGGAATTTAGTCTGGCTGAACCACGCGAGTTTTTCCGGTGCGACCAACGGTTTGCCCGACTTTTCATCCTTGTTCGGATTCAAATTGAACCAGAGAAAACCGCGCTCCAATCCGACACCCAAGTCCACAAGATCAAACTTGGCGCTGCCGGTTGTGGAAGCTTTTTTGAATTCATCGAACTCATCAGGACGCACGACCTCTTGAATATCCGCCTCACCTTTCAGAAATCGGAGCGACATCGAATTTTGGTCCGGCATCACCACGTAAATGGCGCTGTCCAGATACGGCAATCGCGTGCGATTTCTGTCCACGGCGTAAAACTTCGGGTTCCGTTCCAACAATGTGAATTCGCCCGGCTTAAACATTTTCAATACAAATGGCCCGCAGGAAACCAGCTCGGCCGGCGGAGTGTTGATGCCGTAGGCCGACTCGAATTCGCCCTTCTTCACCATGCCCTCCAACGTGTGGCGCGGAAGAATCGGCACGCTGCCGAAGTACTCGATGAAGGGTGCGTACGGTTCGGGCGTCACCACTTTCACAGTCAACTCATCCACCATTGTCACCTCGAAATTCTTGCCGTCGATCTTGAACAAGTCCGAAGTCACGTTGTTGATCTTCGGATGGTAAATCACCTCCCACGTGAAAATCACGTCATCGGCCGTCAACGGTTTCCCATCGCTCCAAAGCAGCCCTTTGCGCAATTTGAAGATCCACGTCTTTTGATCCGCTGCCACTTCCCAAGCGTGCGCCAGCCCCGGCTGAACTTTCTGCGTAGGCACATCCAAATTAATCAGACCGCTGAAAAGCAACCGGATGATGTCCTGAGAAGACGACTCGTTTTCCGTGATTGGATTAAACGTCTTGGGATCGCCAAACGTCGCAATTCGTAACCGCCCTCCGGAGATCCCCGGCTCACACGTGGAAACCAAAGGCGGCTCCGTCAACGCAGAGGCAGGTTTGTTGACGGGTGTTTTGATTCCCGGTTTGCCGCAGCCCAAAAGACACGCCAACGAAAACAAGAAACAAACCGAGGGGATTCTCATGCGCCGGAGTTTAACGAAAACACGGACCGAAGCAAACGATTCTACTTTGCCAGATGACACGCCGCCCAGTGACCAGGCGTGATTTCCCGCAATGCCGGCGACTCCACTTTGCAACGCGCTTCGGCCACCGGACAACGCGGATGGAAAACACAGCCCGTGGGCGGATCGATCGGCGAAGGCACATCACCCGGCAAGATGATCCGCTGACGTTTGCTGTCCGGATCCACCACCGGCACCGCCGAAATCAGCGCTTGCGAGTACGGATGCTTCGGCTCGCGACAGACTTTTTGTGAGTCCGCCAATTCCACCACCTTGCCCAAGTACATCACCATCACCCGCTGGCTGATGTGCTCCACCACCGCCAAATCATGCGCGATGAACAGATACGCCAACCCCTTTTGCACCTGCAAATCTTTCAGCAGATTGATGATTTGCGCCTGCACAGAGACATCGAGCGCGCTCACCGGCTCGTCGCACACAATCAACTTCGGCTCCACCGCCAGCGCCCGCGCAATGCCGATTCGCTGCCGTTGCCCACCGCTGAATTCGTGCGGGTACCGCTGCGCGTAAATCGGATCGAGTCCCACCGCCTTCAACAGCTCTTGCACTCGCGCTTCTTTTGCAACGCTATTGGCCGCGAGATGGTGGATGTCTATCGCCTCGCCGATAATCTGGCCGACCGTCATCCGCGGATTCAGCGAACTGTACGGATCCTGAAAAATCATCTGGAACTTACGCCGACTCGACCGCAATTCGCCCCCGCTGAGTTCTGTGATCTGTTCGCCATCGAATTCCACAGTACCCGACGTCGGCTCGATGAGCCGGATGATCGATCGGCCGAGCGTCGTTTTGCCGCAGCCGCTCTCGCCGACAAGCCCCAGCGTCTCGCCCGGCTCGATGTGCAGACTCACCCCATCCACCGCCTTCACATGCGCCTTCACACGGCTGAACAGCCCGTGCTTCACCGGAAAGTAGACCTTGAGATTATTGACTTTGAGCAGGCTCATTGTGCGTGGTGTTTCACAGTTTGCCATGGCTCCAATACGGGCACCGCACGAAACGGCTCGGCTCAACTTCAATCAACTCGGGCACTTTCTTCGAGCAATCCGGTTGCGCCTTCGGACAGCGCGGATGAAACCGGCATCCACTTGGGAACGCGCCCACGGCGGGGACTGTGCCGGGAATCGATTGCAACCGCCCAGCCTCGCGTCCGAGTTTCGGCACCGAATTCATGAGTGCCTGCGTGTAAGGATGCAGTGGGCGCTGCAATAAATCGCGCGCGGGCGCAAGCTCCACCACTTGGCCGGCATACATCACCGCCACGCGATCGGCAATGTCGCCCACGATTCCCAGATTGTGGGTGATGAGCAGAATGCTCATGCGCAACCGCTGTTTCAGATCGCGCAGAAGATCGAGTATCTGCGCCTGAATGGTCACATCGAGCGCGGTGGTCGGTTCATCGGCAACCAGCAGTCGAGGCTCACTGGCCAGTGCCATCGCGATCATGATGCGTTGCTGCATCCCGCCGGACATCTGGTGCGGATAATCCTTGATGCGAAGTTCCGGCGCGGGGATGCCGACGAGTTTGAGCAGGCGAATGACTTCGGAATCGGTCGCCATCTCGGGACGGTGTAGTTGGAGTGATTCTTTGATCTGGCTGCCCACACGAAAGACCGGATTCAACGATGACCCGGGCTCTTGAAAAATGTAGCTGACCATTTTGCCGCGGATGTGTCGCAGCTTCGACTGCTCCATTTTGAGGACATCTTTGCCATCGAGCAGGATGCGTCCGCTCGTGTATCGCGCTGGCGGAGCGGGCACCAGACGCGTGATGGAAAGCGCTGTGACACTTTTGCCGCAGCCGCTCTCGCCGACGAGGCCGAGAGTTTCGCCCTCAGCGATGGTCAACGAAAGTCCGTCCACAGCGCGCACCGCATCGGCTCCGGTGCCAAATTCCAGATGCAGGTCTTGAATATCGAGCAGTGGCATTAGGTGGATTTGGTGTCGGCGGCGTCTCTTAAACCATCGCCGAGAAAGTTGAAAGCCAGAACGGTGATGAAGATCGCTGCGCCGGGCGCCAACAGCCACGGATACAACGTCAGGTTTTGGCGGTTCACATACGCGTCCTTGAGCATCAGCCCCCAGCTCGCCTGCGGTTCCTGAATGCCCACGGCCAGATAACTCAAAATCACCTCGCCCAAAATGTAGTACGGCACGCTGAGTGTCGCGGCGACGATGACGTAGGAAAATGTGTTCGGAAGAATGTGGCGTGCGATGATTTTTAGCCGAGTCTGCCCCAGCACGCGCGCCGCCAAAACAAATTGCCGCTCGCGCAACGAAAGCGTCATCCCTCGAATCACTCGCGCCATGCTCGCCCAACCGATGAAGCTGAGGATCACAATGATGAGCAGATAGACGTGGGTGGAGGACATTCCCGCTGGGAAAACCGATCGCAGTGTCAGAATCAGATACAGTCCGGGCACGGACATGATCAACTCGCACAACCGCATGATGATCGTATCCGCCCAGCCTCCGAAATATCCTGAAATGCCACCCACCAACATGCCCATTGAAAACGTCAGCAGAATGCCTATCAACCCGATCGAGAGCGAGATTTGCGAACCGTACAGCAGGCGCGAGAAAACATCGCGACCCAACTGATCGGTGCCCAGCAAGTACACGGGAATCTGTTCGTCACCGGTGCCCAGCAGATGCGTCTGGCAGGGAATCAACCCAGCGAGTTTGTATTTGTCGCCTTGGACGAAGAATCGAAGCGAACGGGTTTCACCCTGCACGCGCTCATATTTTGCAAGCTGACCTTCCACAGGTTTGAATCGAGGTACCACCAATCGGAATCCATCGAACATGGGCCGGATGGGGGGATGAAAAAACCGCTCACGGTCTTCGCGCTCGAAATGGTACGGCGAAACAAAACCTGCCAGCAACGTCACCGCATACAAGAATACCAAAATGATGCCGCCTGTGAGGGCGAGCCGGCGACGGCGCAGCCGATCCCAAAATAGCCGCCACGGCGTGCGCGGGATGCGCGCGTTGGGATTATTGGTTGGATCGATTGCCTCGTTCATTTTTCAAGCCGAATACGAGGGTCGCTCCAAGCCAAAAGCAGATCCGCCACGAAATTTCCCGCCATCAACAAAGCCGTGGCCATCAGGACAGCCGCGACCACGAGCGGATAATCCTGTTGTTGCAGAGCTTCAAGCGTGAGTCGGCCGAGTCCCGGCCAGGACATCACGTTTTCAACGATGAACGCTCCGCTGAGCAGGTGCGCGAGCGAATAACCAAAAATGGTGAGCAGCGGGTTGATAGCGTTGCGCAACGCGTGTTTGTAAATCACCCAGCCTTCACCCAGTCCTTTGGCTCGCGCCGTGGTCACGTATTCGGCACGCAATGTGTCCAGCAGATTGGATCGCATCTGGCGCATCAACCCCGCCAGTGAACTGGCCGCCAACACCGCTGCCGGCAACAGCAAGTGGTGAAACCGATCCATCAATCTGGGAATCGACCACTCGTCCACGCCGTAATACATGTCGGACTCAACACCGCCAATGGGGAACCAGCCGGTGGAATACGCGAACATCAATGCAAGCAGCCCGAGCAGGATTTCTGGGATCGATAGGCCCAGAAATGCGATGCCAGAACAGGAGCGATCCACCCATGAATCCTTTTTTACAGCCGCCCAAATGCCGAGCGGCAAGGCGATGCCCCACGCGAGGATCATCGCCATGAGTGAAAGCATGAATGTGTTCCAAAGGCGCAGGGTGATCAGTTGCGAGGAAGGCTGCTTGTATTGCAGCGAATCGCCAAAGTCGGGCATCACAGCGTGTTTAATCACTCGCCAGACACGGCCATCCGCTTCCTTGTTCCATTGGCTTTTCAAGTCGCCCAACTTGCCATTGGCAAACCAAAGGTTTTTGATCCAGTACCCGTACTGCACGTACCAAGACTCATCCAAGTGCCACTTCGCGCGCAGTTGGTCGAGCCTCTCCTTGGTGATTTGGGGATTGTTTTCGAGCGCGGTGAAATAATCCCCCGGCGTCAAATCCAGCAGCAGAAATGTCAGAAGTGAAACACCCAACAGGATGGGAATCATGTGAAGCACCCGCTTGATTAGAAACTGTCCCATCCCCGCGAAATGTGTGGGACGGCCTTCCTTTTGACCAGTGAAAACACCTCTCAAACGCGCAAATTCAATTCGACATTTACAGGCTCACTCCCACAATGCCGCGCATGTCGGCACAGACTTTGACGCTCGGCCACTCTCCGGATCCCGATGACGCCTTCATGTTTTATGCGCTGGCGAAGGATCGGCTGGACACGCACGGCTTTCGTTTTCAGCACATCCTGCAGGACATCCAGACGCTCAACGAACGTGCCACTCGCGGCGAACTGGACATCTCCGCCATCAGCATTCACGCCTACGCGCACGTCTGCGATCAGTACGCCCTCCTGCCCAGCGGCGCGAGCATGGGCGATGGCTACGGGCCGATGCTCGTGGCCCAATCCAATTATTCTCGCGAGGAAATCCGCCATAAAAAAATCGCGGTGCCCGGTCTCTTGACGAGCGCGTTTCTCGCGCTGCAACTCTGGCTGGGCAAATCTGCGTCGGCGCTGGATCTGGTGGTCGTGCCCTTCGACGAGATTTTCAAAACCGTGCGCGCCGGACAAGCCGATGTGGGACTCATCATCCACGAAGGCCAGCTTACTTTTCAAAACGAGGGTCTCGTTTGCTGCGCCGACTTGGGCGTGTGGTGGGGACAGGAGAACGATGGCCTGCCGCTGCCCCTCGGCGGCAACGTGATTCACAAGCGCATCGCCGAAGCGGATCGTCGCGTGATCGCCGCGCTTCTCACCGAGAGCATCCAGTACAGTCTTGATCACCGCGAACCAGCAGTGGCGCACGCCTTGCAATATGCGCGCGACATGGGCCATGAATTGGCCGACCGATTTGTGGGCATGTATGTCAATCACTGGACGCTCGACTATGGCGATCGCGGCCGCGAGACCATCCGCCGTTTCCTCGGCCAGGCCCACGCCGCTGGACTTCTGCCGCGCCTGCCGGAACTGGAGTTTGTTTAACCCGCCCCCTTTCTCATGATGCAATACCGACGATTTGGCCGCACTGAATTGCAGATGCCCGTGTTCTCCTGCGGCGGCATGCGCTATCAACACAAGTGGCAGGACATCGATCCCAAGGAAGTGCCCACCGATGGTCAGGCGAATCTGGAGGCCACGATCCATCGCGCACTCGAGTTGGGCATCAACCACATTGAAACCGCGCGCGGCTATGGCTCAAGCGAGATGCAGCTTGGCTGGGTGCTGCCCAAACTGCCGCGCGAAAAGTTAATCGTGCAAACGAAGGTCGCGCCCTTCGCCACCGCGCGCGAATTCATCGACACGTTCAATAAATCCATGCGCCTTCTGCAACTGGACCACGTGGACCTGCTCTCGATGCACGGCATCAACAACCGGCAATTGCTGGACTGGAGCCTGCGCAAAGGCGGCTGCGTCGAAGCGGCGCGGCAGCTTCAACGCGAAGGCCGCGTGCGCCACGTCGGCTTCTCCACCCACGCCACCACCGACATCATTCTCGAAGCCGTGCGCAGCGATGCCTTTGATTATTTCAATGTCCACTGGTACTTCGTGAACGATCTCAACTGGACCGCCATCGAAGAAGCCGCGCGGCTGGACATGGGCATCTTTATCATCAGCCCCAACGACAAGGGCGGCAAACTTTATGCGCCACCGAAAAAGTTGGTGGAACTCTGCGCGCCGCTCACGCCGATGCAATTTAACAGCCTCTATTGTCTGGCGCGGCCGCAGGTGCATACGCTCAGTTGTGGCGCCGCGCGTCCGAGCGATTTTGACGATCACCTGGCCGGCTTAAAACACTACGCCCGCGCGGCGGAAATCATCGCGCCCATCGAAGCGCGCCTGCGCTCCGAGATGGACCGCGTGCTCGGGGCCGATTGGTGCGCCCGTTGGCACGAGGGCTTGCCGCACTACATCGACGTGCCCAGCCAGGTGAACGTGATGGAAATCCTGCGCCTGTGGACGTATGCAAAAAGCCTCGACCTCGTGGACTGGGGAAAGATGCGCTACAACCTGCTCGGCCAGGCCGACCACTGGTTCCCCGGCGAAAACGTGGCGAAGCTGGACTGGTCGCAGTTGCCGAAATCTATCGCCAAGAGTCCATTTGCCGCGCGGATTCCAGAAATCCTCCAGCAGTCTCACGAGATGATGTTCGATACACCCAAGCCGCGACTCAGCCAAAGTTGATCACTGGTAATGCGGCGGCTTGGATTGTGTCTCCTTCATCCGCTCGAATTCCTGAGCATCGATCACCTGACTGATATTGGTCGCCTGCGTTTGGAGTTTCGCGATCTGCTTCTGCTGTTCCACAATCACTCCATTCAACTCCTCAACGAGCCGTTCCAAAACGGCAACGTGCGATTCAATCCGTACCAACCGTCCTTCATTTGTATCTTCCATGTGTCCTCAAAAAACCAACGGCACGAGCCATTCCACGACAGCCACAACGGCGACAATTCCCGCCGCATCCAGTGCGGCACCCTGAGTGATCATCTTCGAGAGAGGGATGCAGCGCGAGCCGTAAACAATGGCATTCGGCGGCGTTGAAACCGGCAGCATGAAACCCATCGACGCACCGAGACACGCCGCCAACGCAGGACGCAGTGGATCCACCCCAGCAGCTTGCGCCACCGCGATGGCCACGGGCACCACCATCGTGGCGGAGGCAGCATTAGAAGTAGTTTCAGAAACAAGCACGGCAATCACCGTGAACAAAATCACCAGGCCCAAACTTGTTTTCGCATTTAGCAAATGAGCCAGCCCTTCACCAATCCAAGTGGCCAATCCCGTGGAAAACATCATCTCACCCAGCGCCAACCCGCCGCCAAAAAGAAGAATCGTACCCCAGTCAATTCGTTCGGCATTGCGCCAGCTCAACGTGAATTCGCCGCGAGCGAAATTGATTGGAAGCACAAAGAGCAACGTCGCTCCCAGCAACGCCACTGTGGCTTCGGGCAAATGGGTGTTCAACAGTTTGGCATAGTGAGAATCGGAACCGGTGATCAGCACCACCACGCCGGGCAGCAACCAGAGAGAAACCATAAAACAAAATGCGAAGAGCACATTCCATTCGCCACGTCGGATCGGCCCCAACTTGGCTTTCTCCAGTTCGATCCAGTCGCCGCCAGTCGTCAAACCTGCATCGGCTGGACACGCCCTTTTTAAGTGGACCACCAGAAACGCGAGCAACACCAGCGCCAGTGGCAATCCGAAACTGACCCATTGGAAAAATGAGATCTTTGTTCCGAGATGTTTTTCGATAAGGCCGATGCCGATGAGATTCGGCGGTGTCCCCACCGGTGTTGCCAACCCGCCGATGGAGGATGCGAATGCAGCCATCAGCATCAGTCCTGTTCCAAAACGCAGTTGCGTATAATCAATCTCTCGTCCCGCTTGGCGCGATGCCTGTCGCGCCATCTCCGTCAGGATCGCGACGCCAACGGGAAACATCATCGCCGTTGTCGCTGTGTTCGAAACCCACATCGAGATGAGCGCTGTCACCAGACCGAATCCGAGAAGCACACGCGCCGGATTTTTCCCGAAGGCCGGCATCCCTAGCAGGGTGAATGCGATTCGGCGATTCAGTCCGTGGTGAATCATCGCTTCGGCCAGCAGAAAGCTGCCGAGAAAAAGAAAGATGATCGGATCGGCGAATCCTTTGTAGGCTACTTTCGCTTCGGAAACTCCGACGACAACGCACAGTGTCGGACCGAGCAAAGCGGTCACCGCCAGTGGAATTGCCTCGGTGACCCACAGCGTGACGACCGCTGCGAGTATCGCGAGGAGATGATGCGCCGCCGGATTCAATCCGGACAAGGGAACAAACCAAACACACGCGCAAACAAGTGGCGACAGAATCAGACCCACGCGCTGTCGAAGATTATCCGACGGCGACTCCATCATTCAACACGCCGCAACGACGGCTTCAGAAACTGTTCAAAAAACCCGACGAGCACAGCGTTGGATTCTTCTGTCGGATCGTGCATCGGCCGATTGGTCATCGCCACACGATTAGAATGACCGAGCAGCGTGTTCACAGCCACGATATGATTGAGGGCGATCCAGCGCTTGGCAGAATCCTCAGCGCCACCGGAGACGAGGAACGGCCTCGGAGACATCAACGCCTGCACCTCATGCAGATCGCGTCCCTGCTCCACCATCATTTTGTAGGCGCCGGTGCGTGGATTGGCGGCGGTGACAACGCCCGGCTTGCGCGTCATTTTCTCATCGCGACCGAGATACCACGGCTCCCAATAATTGATGTTCGACCGAGTCTCATCGAACATGATTCCCGGATCACTCCAAACACCGCAGGCAAATTTGTCATAAAAACACGCGGCGAACATCGCCCATTTGCCACCGTAGGAATGGCCAGCCACACCGATGCGCGAGGCATCCACATATCCCGACTGTGCCAAGGCCGTGTGACAATTGGCGGCGACATAGGCCAGATAGGAGAGCGGTTGCCATTGCGGTTTGCCGGATTCAGGTTTGCGCGCATCGCCGCCGGGTGAACCGATCGAGAGCGTGACGAAGCCTCGTTTGGAAAGTTGCCAGCCAAAATCTCGCAACGGTTTGCCGAGTCCCGCGCCCGTCTCAGCATCATAAAACGGAACGAGCACGGCAGGAAACGGCCCTTTTCCTTCGGGCACAAGCAAGATTCCGGACAACATCTGACCGGCGGCAATTTCAACCCGGACCTTGTGTTGCGTGATCCCTTCCCGCTGCGATTTCCCGACCAATTCCAGCTTCGGTTTTTCCAGCAGCTTTGGCCAATCGCCCATCAACCCGTTCCATTGACGAAGGATTTCTTCACGCCGCTTCGCCCAATCGGCAGAAGTCTTCACCAGTCTGTCATCGTTGAATCTCAGTGGAGAACGGTAGTCGCCCAACTTGCCAACAAATTCGGCTGGCGGTGAGAAATGCGCGGGTGATGGCTTGGGAATCGATTCAGCGAAAAGAAAAACCGTGGACAAAATGAATGAGGATAGAAATGCGCGCAGCGCGACGATTCGGGGAGTTGTCATGAATCCAAGATGGCTTTATGCGCGCGGATTGACAACTCGTATCGGGCTAACTCCGTCCACTCAACGCCTCGACGAACCGGATGAGCGTGCGCACGCTGTGGCCAGTGGCACCGGAACAACGGTCGGCGCGATTCTTCTCGGCCCATCCCACTCCAGCAATGTCCAAGTGGATCCAAGGCACGCCACCTACGAATTGCTCAAGAAACTTTGCGGCCGTGATCGTGCCCGCCTTGCGGTTTGCAGAAGAATTCCGCAAATCGGAAAACTCGCCGCGCATCGGCGCAAGATAATCATCATCCATCGGCAAGCGCCAGTAACGTTCGCCTGCCTGAGTGCCCGCTGCGACAAGTCCATTTGCAAATGGCACGGAATTCGTGAGCAGCCCCGCATTCACATCGCCGAGCGCTACACTCACCGCGCCTGTGAGAGTCGCCGCGTCGATGATGTGCGTCGCCCCCAGATTAACGGCATGTGCCAGAGCGTCTGCCAAAACGAGCCGACCTTCGGCGTCGGTGTTCAAAATCTCAATCGTCTTTCCGTTCAGCGCGCGAACGATGTCTCCCGGCCGCATGGCTGTGCCCGACGGCATGTTCTCTGCGAGTGCGAGCAGAGCCGTCACTCGCATCGGCAGGCGGAGTTGAGCGATGGCAATCATGGCGGCGAGCATCGTGGCGGCTCCTGCCATGTCATATTTCATCGTCTCCATTTGCGATGCTGTTTTGAGCGAGAGTCCGCCGGAATCGAAAGTAATTCCTTTGCCGACGAGAAAAAGATGGCGTTGGGCATCAGCTCGATTGGGCGACCATGACAGGCGAACGAGTCGCGGCGGGCGCAGCGACCCCTGTCCCACAGCCAAGTGCGCACCGAATCCCAATTCGCGCAGGCGGTGTTCATCGAATACTTCCACATCCATTCCAGCTTTGGTTCCCAAGTCGGTGGCGAGGTCAGCCAACTCCACTGGACCGAGAGAATTGGGCGGCAGATTAATCACGCGGCGAGCCTGATTCGTAGCCTCGGCAGAAATTCGCGCACGGTCGATGTCGCGTGCGATTTTAGTCGATCGCGCTGTCACGCACACGGTGAGCGACTCGATGGAGGGGCGTTGCCCGGCGGTTTTGTGTTCATCGGAATTGCCATTGCCAAAAATGAATCCCTCGACGATGGGACGGGTCAGTGCGGTGTTTTCTATTTCGAGCGAGATGTGTTTGCCGCAACGAACAGCCGCACGCGCCGCATGAGCAGCGGACTCGAATGCGGTGCGAGGATCCCATTTCTTCGCGCCGCCCACGAGCATGAGCCGGGGCGCCTTCAGTCCGTGTGGCCGATGGAGGATGAGCGATTCTCCCGGTCGACCGTTCCATTCTTTCTTTTCAATGAGGTCGGAGATCAACCCGTCGGTGGCGGCGTCAATGGCCTTCGGCGGACGTTGTCCATCGCGCAGAAAAACAACGGCGCAATCGACAGCAGCCGTCGGAGTTCCTTTGGTGTGTTGGGTGATGTTCATTTGTGGATGGGCTGTGCGGCACCGATTGGTTTCAAGGAATTGAATCGGACTGCAATCGCCCAATGGCATCCATCATTTGGGTTGCGACGGATTGGTAAAGTTCGCGCAGTTCTTCCTTCGAGGCTGTTTTGGCACGCTCACGCTCATCACTGAACAACAGGGGTTGTCCGAATTTGATGACGACTCGGCGGGGCAATGGAAATCGGCGGTGCCGACCGTAGGCATCATAATTGCCGATGATACACACGGGAACCACAGGCACGCTGGTTTTGATGATGGTAAACCCGATGCCCGCTTTGGGGCTTTGCAACTTTCCATCGTAGGTCCTCGTCCCTTCAGGAAAAATGAGGATCGCCGCGCCGCCTTCCAGTCGACTTAGAATCGTCCGAAATCCACGGCTGGCACCACCCTGCAAATCTACAGGAACAATATTGAGCACGCGCCGCAAGAAATTCCCGAGCGGGAATTCAAATGCCGTGTACCTGCTGAGATAATAAACTGGGCGAGGTAAGGCGGAACCAACGAAAACGGGGTCGAAATAGCTGGCATGGTTGGTGGCGAGGACCACGCCGCCGGTGGCCGGCACGCGTTCGCGTTGCACGACTCGCCAACGAAAATAGGTGCTGCAAGCGGCCCGCCCCATCAGCCACGCGAAGCGGTAACCCAATCGCATGTGTGATGGTTCACTCATTTATTCGTGGTACCGTTTCACCTTACGTAGCACGAAATGCCTCAGCAGACTAGGAAATGCCCACCGGAAGAACGGCAGCAACGCCATCCAGCGAGGTATAAACAAACTGGTCGCACGGCGCTCGATGGCGCCAACGATGCGTCTGGCACAATCCATGGATGAAACGGCGTCGCTTCCTTTGTCACTCCCATTACCATTTTTACCTTCCGAGGAATGCCGCAATCGCGTGCCGCTAATCCACGATGGATACACGGTGAGAATCCCAACGCCGCTACCATCGAGGTCCATCCTCAACGACTCCGTGAATCCCTCCAACGCATGTTTGGCGGCCGTGTAGCCAGTGTGATAGGGCGCGCCGATTTTGGATTGAACGGAGGCGATCATCACGAGCATCCCGCCACTGCGACGCAAGTGAGGTAAAGACGCATGCGCACACCACACTGGACCGAGATAATTCACAGCCATGAGCCGTTGAAAGATCGCCGGGTCATCCACCGACTCAAAGGGGGCCCACATGCTTTGACCCGCATTGTTGATGAGGCAATCGATCGTGCCGAGTCCCGCGGCAGATTCGTTCACGAGGCGAACGCAGTCTTCAGCGCGTGTCACATCGGCAGTCACAATGATGGGCTCCACCGCGCCCGCAGCCACGCACAATCGTGCCGTCTCGCGCAGTCCTTCTTCGCCACGCGCCACGAGTGCGAGGCGAGTTCCGCGCCGAGCCAGCTCAATGGCCATCTCTCGGCCCAAACCAGCCGAGGCGCCGGTGATGACTGCTGTCGCAGGAAAACTCATGGATCATTTGCCAGCGGAAAAAAGTTTGGAAGAGTCGCCGGACAACCCCCAATCGGCCAGTGGCTGATCGGATGGAATTATCTTGCCGGGGTTCATGATGTTTTTGGGGTCAATCCCATCCTTGAGCGCTCGCACAGCACGGACACCTGCGGGTGAAATATCAGCCTCGACCCATGGCAGATGCTCAGTGCCAACGGCGTGATGATGCGAAAGGGTTCCGCCATTGCGCATGAACGCATCTTCAGCCGCTTTTTTCACATACAGATATTGCTCCATTTCGCGGCCGGGACATTGCCGACAACCGAATGTAAAATAGAGACTCGCGCCGGTATGGTAGTTGTGGCTGATGTGACAGCCGACCCACGGCAGGCTGCCGGTATCGGTGATCGCCTGTTCGATCGAACGTTTGGTGTCACGATAAAATGGAAGCAGATTCGCCCAAGTGGTGGCGGTCTCGCTCACATCGGCCATGATGTTGCGGTCCATGACAAAATCGCGCAGGTGCGGGAAATCAAATTTGGCCTTCTCGAATCCACGGCCGGGTTCGGTGCCCAGTCCGGCGGCCCCATGTTTGCAATACACTCCATCGGCCAGCAAACGCGTGCGCTCGACCGTTGCGCTGTCGCCTTCGAACGCGACAATCATCATGCAACATTTCGTGAAATCGATTCCCTTCACATGGTGGATCCACCACTTCACAACTTGGGTGAGCAGTGCTTTGAAGGGAGTCTTTGTGCCCTTGAATGCAAATGAGAGTGCGGTTTTTTTCGGGTCATTGAGCCGCGCAATCACCGGCCAGATATTGAGCCGGGTGCATTCTTTGAGCGCCGCTGCGCCGCTCTCAAAATCTGGAAATAGATATCCGTAAATCTTGCGGCTCTCAGGCAGTGGGTGGACGCGCATGGTCGCCTCGGTGATCACGCCAAGTATCCCTTCGCTCCCGATACAAAGCTGTTTCACGTCGATGCCATTGGAACATTTCGGGACCGTGCGCGTGATGATCGTGCCAGCGGGTGTCACCATCCGGAGTGCGACAACCATGTCCTCAATCTTGCCGTACACATCGCTCTGCATACCTGCCGAACGCGTGGCGATCCAACCGCCGAGTGTCGAGTAAAGAAACGAGTCCGGGAAATGGCCGAGTGTCACGTCGTGCTCGCGAAGCTGATTCTCCATCCGCATTCCCCAACCGCCGGGTTGGATGCGCGCGATGAGCGAGTCTTTGTCGACGGACAGCACGCGGTCCATCCTCCCCATGTCGAGCGAAACGATGTAACGGCCGGACTTGTCGCGAGGCTCCAGGCAACCGGCGATGTTAGATCCGCCACCGAATGGGATGATGACGGCGCTGTGCTCCAATGCGGCAGCCATCACAGCGACGACATCCTGTTCCGACTCGGGGTAGATGATGAGGTCGGGTGCGCGTTCAACTTCTCCGCGACGGACACGCCACAAGTCGCGATAGCTTTTGCCGAAGGCGTGAATGAGACGCTCGTGGCGGTCGTTCCGAATCTGGTCGGCCCGCAACACTTTCTCGAGTGCAGCTTCGAATGGACCGTTGAGTTTGCGTTCAGGCATGCGCACATCAGCAAGTGGAACCGGCGGAGTGGTGACCTGTTCATCGGTGACGCCCAATTCTCGTTTGAGATAGGGAAAGAGGCCGGGTTTTCCGGAGATCTCGAAGGAGGAACCTTCGACTCCCCAACCCCACCATTTCATGTGCGGCACTTCAATGGGCATGTGTGGATGCAAGTTGATGGACACGTCGCTCCAGCTCGGCGTTCACCGCGTCGTATTGCGCGCTGGCGGTAGCTGCAGAAAATTGTTTGTAATCGACGGGGTCGCCAAATGTGACAGTCAATCGCGTGGGGCGAACAAGGTTGCTGCCTTTGGGAATCGCCTTGAATGTGCCGCACACATAAGCAGGCACGAGCGGCAATCCCAATTCGACTGCGAGCATCGCCGCGCCGCGCCTGAAGGGAGCCATCTGCCCAGTCACAGAACGCGTTCCCTCGGGATAAATAATCAGGCACCGTTCTCGAAAGCGAACGAAAGCGCGACAGGCGACGAGGAACCGCGTGATGGCGTGGCGGTTGGTTTGGCGCTCGGCGGGAATCAGATTCATCAGCAGTGGCAGAAAACTTTTCCGACGTTTGTTATCAAAGAAATAATCCTTGGCGGCCAGCATGCCAAACCGATCGATGCCCAAACCTGAAGCCCACATGAGCGCGGCGCTGTCCATGTGGCTGCTGTGATTGCTGCAGAGGACAAAGGGCGGTTTGGGGAGACGTTCGCGTCCCACGGCAGTGAGCGGACACCAGAGATTGAAAAGCGACCAGCAGAAGCCGTTGAATCCCACGCGAAGCCATCGCGCGGTGGCGGATGGATCCTCCGTCAAATAGGCGTATTCAGGCTCGAGCGGAGTACGTTCGAGTAGTTCGGAAAATGCGGACACTCACCGCCTCCCGAATTGTGCGTGGGCCGTGGCGAACTCGTGACTGACGATCGCTCCGCCCAACGAAAGTTCCAGCCCGAGGCTTGCCGCGCAGATGATTTCAGCAAGTTTTTTAGAAGAGTCCGGACCGGAACAACCGAGCATATCCAGATTGGCGCGCTGTTGATGAAGCCGCGTGGCGCCGCCAACTGTGCCCACGGTGATCGAAGGCATCGTCAACGTGCAATACAGGTCGTTGCCGCGTGCCTCATAAGTGGTGATGCCCACACAGTTTTCGGCCACGCAAGCGGCGTCCTGCCCCGTGGCGATGTAAATCGCCGCGAGCGCATTGGCATTGTGCATGTTCATCCCGAGCACGCCACCGAGTTGGGAACCCAAATGTTTATCGACACAACTGGCGAGCATTGCCTCGGGAGTGGTTCGAAAAAGTTTGCGCAGAAAACGCTCCTCGATGAGCGCACTGCAAATGACGTGATGTCCGCGACCGCGCATCATCGTGCCGGTGGCGGCATTTTTGTCGCCACAATAATTACTCTCGATCAGCCAACGCTTCAGCTTGAGGTCGCGCGCTGTTGCTGCGATGTGGTTGCAGGCGTGTTCTGTGGCGACGGTCACCATGTTCTGCCCGGCAGCCTCGCCCGTGGAATAAACCAGATTGAGAATCACCCGGTTGTGGACGATCTGTTTTTCGATGCGCAGAAGTTTGCCGTGTCGTGTGGAAGTCTCAGCAGCGGCTTTGATCGGCGCAAATTGACGATCTATCCAAGTGGCAAACGCAGCGGCGTCTTCGATCTCATCGAAGATAAAAATGGGGCTGCGAGAAAGTTCCTGCCGCAGATGCTGCGATTTGAATCCACCGGAAAGATGGGCGAGATATAAACCGCGCGTCATCGAAAGGGACAGCGTGCCTTCCACAGTGCAGAGCGGCACTTGGAATTCCCCGCGTGCGTAGGTGCCTTCGATTTTGAGCGGTCCGGCCACGGATAACGGAAGGCCGAGGTAACCGACTTGATTCTCGAGCAGTCCTTGAAAATCCTCGGGCGAATCGAGCTTGAATTCAGGCAGGGGCCGACCGATTTTTTCTTCCAGCCAAGCGCGACGAGCCGCCATGTCTTCCAAGGCGTAGCCACGCGGCGGGGTGAGTTTGGAGTGGTTGCCGGAACTTTTTGGCAATGCGGTTTCTCCGCTTGTTTGGGAAAGCACGGTTGTGTTCATGCGCCTCTGCGCTACGCAAGTCATCCTATCGCTGGCGTCGGGCGCGTCGAGATTATTCAATGAGAGTCGTTCCGAGTTCTTGGTTCAATCCAACTGCCCAGTACAGCGGGTAATAATATCAGTGCCGCACCGAGTGTCGCTGTATAGCCCATGACAGAAAGTAGTCCGAAATGAACCACCGGCGGAAATGAGGAGAGCAGGAAAACGCCAACAATCGCGATCAACACAAGGCTCGTGCAAACCATCGCCCTGCCCTTTGCCTCGAGCGCGGCGCGCGCGGCGGCGATGGCCGTTTTGCCGGCTAGCCGTTCCTCCCGCCAATGCGTGATGAAATGAATCGTGTCATCCATCACCACACCGAAGGCGATTGATCCAACCATGATGGTGATGGAGTTGAGCGGCACTCCTGCGAATCCTTGCAGAGCGACGACTAAACCGATTGGCACAGCATTGGCAGCCAATGCCAACAGCACGAGCAACGGCGACCGCCACAAAAGCAGCAACACCACGCCGACGACTCCGAAGGTCACCATCGAGCTGCGCTGCAAGCTGCGCAAAATCCGCCGGTCCGCCTCGAGTATCGAGTGGATGCCTTCCTGCGCAGACACTGTCACTTGCGGAGGCTTGCCTTGGTTGGCGAATTGTTCCAGCTCGCGCACGAAGTTCAGATATTCATCGGCGGGCATGTCGCGCGTGCGCACGGTCAAGTGGGCTACACGGAAGGATTCGTCGCAAAGCGTCCTGATGAATGGGAGTGATTCCTCTGAAGCCCGGACAAGATACGAGAGCGTCGCGATGAGAATCGGATTCTCTGGCAACTGCAAGGTTCCGGGACGATATCCTTCCCACACTTCATTGAGCGCCGCCAATAATTGGCCGTAGGAAAATACTCCGGTGACGCCTGTTTTCTCGGAAGCGTGCCGTTCGATGCGCGCCATGTATTTCAGAAATTCCGGGCTGATGACCCCGTTGGATTTGCCTGAATCAAACTGGATTTGAACCACGTTGATGCCGCCATAAACGCGGTCCATCTCTTCAAACGCCAGCCGCGACGGACTTTTCGGGCTTAAAAATTCCACCGCGCGGATGTCGGTCCGGATTCGCCCCACCCCCACGGATGCCAGCAACACGCAACCCAGCATCCCCATCCAAATCCAGCGTGTGTTCCGGACGAGAATATCTGTCCAACGCACGCTCCATCCAATGTTGGTCGCAGTTTCGGATGACTGCAATTTGGAACCATCGTGCGATTTGAACATCAATTGAAGCAAAGAAATCCCGGGACCAAACGTGAGCACCAACAACATCAATACTCCCAGCGCGCCCAATAATCCAAAGTCCCGTAATTGAGCCATGTCACTGGAGGCAAATGAAGCGAGGCCGACGGCCGTCGTCACCGCCGAATACACGCACGGCTTGAACGATTCGCGCAGCATCTGCCCGATCCCTTCCGTTCCGGCAACGCCTGTTTTTAGCGCGCGTTGAAAAGCGGTGCCTGCATGCGAGAGCAGTGCCAGATGAACAGCGGCGAGCAAGGGAAGCAGAATGACTGTGAACACACTCACACTCAGCCCGGTGATCTGAAGCAGACCGGGGAGTAATAATAAACCGGCCACTTGATTGGCAAGCACCCAGATGACGAGTCGTTTGGAATATCGGAATGTCACAGCCAAAACTGATACAGCCAGCAAAAATGCCAATGGAATGAACTGCTTCATATCCACGCGCAACGTGTCGAGAATCTCCTGCTCGATGAATGGAAATGCCAGCAAGTGAAAAGGAAGTTTCGCGGCGTTCAATGGAGCCAGGGCGGCGTCCACTTCGGAACGGAACTTTCGGATTTGCAGGGTCGTCTCAAATGGCCTGTTAAAGTTGGCCATCACGATGGTGTGCCGGCCATCGGGCGCGATCATGATGTTCCGCACCAGCGGATGAGCGATGGCCCATTCCTTGAGCTTCGCATAATCCACATTGCCCTCGGTGGGTATGAGCGGATCCCATCGGATGCCAAATCCTGCACGGAATGGACGGAAGGCATCTGTCACTGCGCTGATTCCCGTGTAACCCTTGAGCTGCTTCAACTCGGCAGTGACTTGCCTCAATACGGCGATGTTGTCGGGAGAAAAAACTTCAGGACAATCGATGCTAACGATGACCGCGATGTCATCGCCAAGAATGCGATTTACCTTCTCGTAACTGTCCAAGTTTCGTTGATCGCCCTCCAGCAATGCCCGCATTTCTGAATCCACTTCGATCCGACCGAACAGCAGTGCTGCGGCGACAATCGCCAAGAGCACACCCAGCGAGGGGATCGGGTATCGCAGAAACGGATTCGGCACGGCGCGCTTGTAAGGCTTCATCCGGCAAGTGGCAAACCCGGAATCGCAACGGCATCAACGGCGCATCAATTCCAGTACTGCCGCCGTCATCGCGGTGACGCCTGTCTTGATCGTCGGATCGGGATCGGGTGCGTAGCGGCTTGAATGTGCCGACGGCAGAGCTTTCCCCAATCGCAGACTCTCTTTGAATCGCGCGGAATTGATCGACCCGACGAAAAACAAAAACACCGGCACCTTGTGTTCTGTCCGTCCAAATTGACCGAAGTCTTCGCCGCCCATGGAAGGTTTTCGATCCAGCACCGTTCCCGGCCCGAGCCATTCTTCGAACACGACACGCGCGCGCTTGGCCAGCTTTGGGTCGTTGTACGCAGCCGGTGTGTGCTCGTTCTTCAATTCGACGATCGGTAATTTGTCGTCGGGAAGTCCTGCGGCCTGTCCCAGTCCGCGCGTGATCCGGCTGATGGCATCGATCATCTGTTTTCGCACCTCATCGTTGTATGAACGCAACGTGAGCTGCATGCGGACTTCGTCGGAAATAATGTTGTGTTTCGTTCCGCCGTGAATGGAGCCGACCGTTACCACCGCCGGCTCAAGAGGATGAATCTCGCGACTGCGAATGGTTTGGAGCGCGAGAATAATTTGCGCTGAAAGCACGATCGGATCTTTTGCCGATTGCGGTTGAGCGCCGTGTCCGCCAATACCGCGCACGATGATGTCCACCGAATCCACATTTGCCATGGCGAACCCTTCCACATAACCGATGGTGCCCGTGGGCAAATCGGCGGCGACATGCAGTGCCAATCCGTAGTCCGGAACGGGGAACCGTTTGTACAAGCCATCTTCGAGCATCGCCTTTGCGCCGCCACCCCTTTCCTCAGCAGGCTGGCCAATCATCACCAACGTCCCCTGCCAATTTTCCTTGAGCCGGCTCAGCATCCTCGCGGTGCCGATCAAACACGCCATGTGCGCGTCGTGGCCACAAGCGTGCATCGTCGAAACCAGATTGCCCGCTTCATCAAGCATCGTGTGTTTGCTGGCATACGGCAGCCCCGTCTCTTCTTTCACCGGCAATCCATCGAGATCCGCACGCACGAGAACCGTCGGCCCACGACCATTGCGCATCACGGCAACGACGCCGTGCCCCCCCACTTTGGTCGTCACTTCAAATCCGGCCAGCTTCAACTCGGAGGCGATTCGCTCGGCCGATTTCGTCTCACGAAAAGACAGCTCGGGCGTGGCGTGGAAATGTTTGTACAGATCGACCAGCGATGCGTTTTCCTTGGCGATCATTTCTTTGATCGCTGCCTGCGGAACCATCGCCGCATTGAGCGCCACTGAAATAAACAGCGCTAGAGATGTGAGTATGGAGATGCGATGGGGTGAGTTCATGAGGTTTCAGAAATCCTAGCAACCCACTCCGTCAACGCAAGCCATCAGGCAGGCGTCAGCCCAGTCGATTGCAATAACAACGCCTGCGCTTCCACCATTTCCTCTTTAGACATCATTCGCAGAATCACGGCTGAATTGTGACGAGCCAATTCCACTCCACGAAGGGAGACCAATTGGTACCACCAATAAGCCTTCGGCAAACTCGAATCCGTTCCGCGCCCCGTCTGGTACATGTCCGCCAAAAGCAACTGCGCCCCCGCGTGACCTTGTTCGGCCGCCAGTTTCAGGAACTTGATCGATTGGATGTCGTCGCGCACTGGTTCAGCCTCGTCTCGGTACAACTGTCCCAATGTCATCTGCAATTCCACATCTCCCTCCTCCGCAAATGGCCTCAGCAATTTCACCGCTTCAAGCAAGTTGCCCGCAGTTCGTTCCGAACTCAATAAGCCACGCGCCAAATTCATCCTCGCTTCCATCACCCCGTTCTCCATCGCCTTCCGATACCAATTCACCGCTCCCGCCAAATCTTGCCCAGCTCCTTCTCCACTCTCTAACATCTCGCCCATCCTCAACTGCGCTTTGGCAACTCCCTGCTCCGCTGCTTTCCGATACCATCCTGCTGCTCCCAGATCATCTGCCTTCGCCATCCCCCCTTCCATGTACGTCGCCAGATTCATCTGCGAATGCGCATCCCCACTCCGCGCTCCCTTCTCGTACCACTCAATCGATTCTTTCACTTTCCCGCTCCTCACCAACCAATCCGCATACTTCACTTGCGCCGCCAATACTCCTCCCCCAGCCGCTTCTCCGTACCATCTCCACACTTCTAAATTTGTTCCGTCCTCTCTCTCCAACCATTGCCCCAACTCATACGCCGCTCCCACATGCCCCTGCTCCGCTGCTTTCCTAAACCAAACCGCTGCCTCTTTCCTGTCTTCTCCAACTCCGTTGCCTGTCTTCAGCCGCATCGCCAGATTGTACTGCGCCGATACCAGTCCTTGATCTGCAGCTCGCCGATACCACTTTGCGACCTCTGCAGGATCGGCAACGGAGCTGCCAGCGGACGCCAGCAATATTCCCAAATTATTTTGTGCGCCTGCGTGATCTTCCGCTGCAGCTAACCGGAATAATCGTTCTGCCTCGATCGGGTCGGCTCCAACCCCGTTTCCCGATGCGAACAGGCAACCGAGATAATAACTCGCCTGCACTTCGCTCTGTTTCGCGGCCTCGCGAAGCGATTTGATTCCTTCTGGTATGTTGGCCTCAACTCCCCTGCCTTCTGACAAAGCAATGCCGAGATTGGAGAGACCAAATCGATTTCCCTTCTCCGCAGCTTGTCGGAATAATTTTACCGCTTCGGATTCATCGTGCTCAGTGCCATCACCAGCCTGCATCATCACACCAAGATTATTCTGCGCCTGAACGTCGCCCTGCGCTGCGGCGATCCGATACCATTTCACCGCTTGGACAGCGTCGCGTTTCACACCGCGACCGGTTGCGCAGACCCACCCGAAATTGCATTGCGCCTGCGAGCAGCCTCGCTCCGCGCCACGCCGATACAATTCGGCTGCCTTGCGCTGATTCTGTTTTGTGCCGCGGCCAGTGGCGTACATCACGCCGAGATTGTTGAGTGCCCAACGATAATTGCGGTCTGCCGCTTTCTTGTACCAATAGAAGGCTGCCTTGTCGTTCTGCGGAACGCCGTCGCCCTCATCGTATTTGACAGCGACACGGAATTGCGCCGAAGGGCGGCCTTCCTCAGCTAGTTCGAGTAGCTCGGAAAATGTGAGCGGCTTGGCCGGCTCCGAGTTGGCCGCGTCAGCAGACGGTGCGAGTTGCGGATTGGATGGCTTGGGTGTCGACATTGGTCATCACCCCAAATGATAAAACAGACTGACAATCGCATCCAAAGCCGATGCGATCGGCTTGCCCATTTCTCCCAACCGTAATTGGTGATGCGCCATGGCGTTTTGGCCGGAATTTCACACCGGCCATAAAAAAAGGCTGCAGGACCCCACGCGGGCACGGCAGCCTTCCCACATAGTATCGGTCAATTCCGGACTTTCTTTAGCCTCGGCTCGTATCTTTCTTCGCTGCCATCGCTGTCGGCTGTCTTGATCAACAAAAGTCCCTTTTCGACAATTTTCAAATAGGCTTTTGATCCCAGCTTGCCGCTCTGAGATTCAGACACGATCATCACACCTTCTTGTTTCCAGATTCCGGTAAACCCGCCTTTGCTTCCGTTCGGCCGTGTGATCTGTGTCTCAAACTTTGCGTCGGCCTTGATCTCAATCGAAAACTGATTGCCCTTCACGCGACCGGAATAAATTCCCAACAGCGGCTGGCCTTCGACTTCGCCTGACTTGGTCAAAAACGGCGGGCCGATTTGATATGTCTGACCTTCGGCTGACTGTTGCTTGAACAAAACCAAATCTTCGCCGTCGATGTGTAACCACACGGTCATTTCGGGGCCTTTGAGACCTTCTGCGTTGCTCGGGAAAAGATTCGCAACCACATTTGTACCGTCCACCGTCCATTCACCGGTGGCTTTGATGCCGCCTTTTTCTGCTTCGGCCATGAGCATGGCGGTCCGGTCAACTTTGAGTTTGAATCGCATGGGAGTTCGATCCATGAGACCGATATATTCTCCAGCCATTGTTGATGTGGAGACCGCGTTTGTGATGAGCGTTGGCAGAGGAACATGTTGAGGGCTGGCGTTACCGGGAGTCGTTGGGGCTTTGGAACAACCGCTCATGAACCCCAGCAATAGGAACAGCAATGGGAAATTATTTCTCATGGAAACACCGCCGGCAATATCCGTCGCGCGCGTTTAAGGCTGCTTGCCGAATCGCACTTGGAAGATTTTCTGGTTGCCATCCGGCATGGTTAATTCCATCAACGAAAGTCCGCCATCCGAGAGATGGAGACGAATCTTCGCCGCGCCTTCCTTGGCTTTAATTTCCAACGAGACCGTTGCGTTCTTAATCGTCCAACTGCCTGGCCGACGCTCTTCTTTTTCGCCGTCATCGATGGACACTTTACATTTTCCTTCTTCCATCAATTCCAACTCGATTTTTTTGCCTTCCACTTCCCCTCGAAACACACCGACCATATCCTTGCCCACGGGCTTGGCGGATTTGAACTGCGGCGGCTCAAATGACTTCTCATCGCCGCCGGGTTTCACATGCTTCAACAGAAGCAAATCCACGCCCTGTAATCTGAGATGGACGACGTGTTCGCCGCCATCAGGATCGCTGACGCGCAGTTTGAGTTCATTCCGATCGGACTTCCACGACCCTTTCACCACCGTGGCCTCGTCAATATTGGGCTGGAGCGAGAGCGACCCATCATCGCGCAATTCGATGCGAATCGTCTTTCCGTCTACCTGACCTTCGTATTTTCCAGCCAGCTTGGCGGGTTCGGCGGCGCCAAGTGTCGCGACGACCACCAGCAAAAAAAGGAATGTCCGGATCATAATCAGATCTCCCAACCCTTCCGATACGGGCGCTTGATGTATTGAGCCGCCTCGGGGGCGTTGGTGACTTTGAGGTTCGGGCCGTCCCAGTTGATTTTCTTGCCGACGCGCATGGCGACATTCCCCAGCAGAATCGTTTCGGTGAACATGGCCGCATAATCAAAGTTGGAGAAGGCGATGGAAGGTTTGTTTTCTTTGATCGCTTTGATCCATTCTTCCTTCTGGCCACTGTCCCCTTTACCGTTGCGGGCAAGCGTGGGTTCGGGCTTCACGTATCCTTCAAATTTTTCCTTGGGCAACAATTTGTAGGCGGCACCGTAATCGTTGGGCGAATAGAGAATCCCTTTATCACCCACAAGCAACGAACCGCTCCCGGGCGGAATTTCGCCGTGCAACAAATCTGCCGGTGGCAGATTCTTTTTGCCATCGGGAGTCTTGCCTTCGTACCAGACCAGTTTCACCGGTGGCAATTCGCCGCGCGCAGGGAATTGGTAGGTGATCGTGGCCCAAGCTGGGAATGTCTCGCGATTGATCTCTCCGCTGACTGCCTGAATCGAATCAGGATGACCGAGCTTCAGCGCCATGAATGCCATGTTGGTCGTGTGACAAGCCATGTCGCCCAACGCACCCGTACCGAAATCCCACCAACCGCGCCATTTGAACGGGTGATAGGCCGGATGATACGGACGTTCGGGTGCTGGCCCAATAAACGCGTCCCAATTCACAAATTCGGGCACAGCGGGAGTTTCCGTTGGGCGAGCCACGATTCCTGGCGACTGCGGCCAGACGGGGCGGTTGGTCCAAACATGGACTTCACGAACGGGGCCGATGGCTCCGGAGCGAATCACTTCTACTGCCTCGCGCAAACCATTTTCGGCTGTGCCCTGATTACCCATCTGCGTACAGACTTTGAATTTGCGAGCCGTGTCGCGCAACAACCTCGCCTCGTACACGGAGTGCGTCAGTGGCTTCTGGCAATAGACGTGCATTCCCAGTTTCATGGCCATCATCGCCGCCGGTGCGTGCGTATGATCGGGAGTGCTGATGGTGACGGCGTCAATTCCTTTGCCCATCTGCTCGAACATTTGACGGAAATCGCTGAACTTTTTCGCGGCATTGAACTTCGTCGCCTTGGCATCGAGATGGCGCGAATCGGCATCGCACAACGCGACGACGTCACCGAATTGGCCAGCGTGATCGATGTCGCTGGAACCTTTTCCACCCACGCCGACACCGGCGATGCGCAGACGTTCATTGGCGCCGAAAACGTGGCTCGGTAAATAGGTGAGAGTAAAAGCGGAGACTGCGCTGGCGCCGATGAATTTCCGGCGTGAGAGGGTCATGATCGTTTTCTTTGCCATAATTGGAATTATTTGTGGTTTGTGGAACTGGGAAGAAATTCCCACCGCCCCTGCCTTGTGGCAAGGAAATAGTCCGGACGCAGATTTCAACACAGCGGCCGCATCACCAACGGCCCCGCGACGTTAATCGTGCTGGACTACGCAAGCAGGCATTGCAGTTTTGTAGGCTGCGATTGCAGCCGGAGTCAGCGCTTTGCACTGAGTAATCGTCAATTCTATGAGCCGTTTGCAGTTGTTCTGAATCACCAGCAGCCCAGCGTCGGTCAACGCGGTGTTGTCGAGATACAACACCTCCAAATTCGGGGCCATTACGAAATTCGCCAGCCAACCATCTTGAAAGGCCGTATCGCGGAAAGAGAGTTTGCGGAAATAATCCATCTGAGGCATGGGCTGTAGTTTAAAGAACTCTGACTTCAGGAGTTCCTGTAGCAAAAAGAGGTCGCTATTACTGATGCTGGTACCATCAAAATCCAGCGAAACCAACAGCGGCGGGTCATTCTTGTTATCCTCGAAACCGCTGCAAAGTGTCATCAACTGCTGCCTGTTGTTGAGGTACTTCACCATCGCTCGGGCCTTCTCCTTCGATCGCCCCATCACTGGCAGCATCAATGACATCAAAATTCCCAATATGGTGATGACCACCAAGAGTTCGATCAACGTGAACGCTTTATTTTTTCTGCATTGCTCTGGTTTCATATAGTAAAATTCAGACGTGATTGCTCTCTAAAGAATTCGTGCTGACTCATGACACTAGTTGATATTCCATTCAATTCTTATTTTTCAGAAAATATCAGGTCGTGGCATTCGAGTCTTGACTCGGGAAAAACGGAATTCACCTGCCTGCACTGTCCAATACGAAAGTCACTGGGCCATCGTTTACCAAGCTCACCGCCATGGCTGCACCGAATTCGCCCGTTTCCACTCGTATCCCTTGCGCGCTCAACCGAGCACAAAAATAATCGTAGAGTCTGCACGCTTCCGTTGGCGAAGCTGCATTGTCAAAACTTGGCCGACGCCCCTTTCGATAATCACCAAGCCATCGTGGATGGATCCCGTCACACGACCCTTCACTGTCACTCGCCCTTCGCTGACACGCTGGAGCACCGTCACCATATTACACCCAGCCCAGCCATTCCTTGAGCGTGGCCATATCTTTGCGCATCGCCTTCAAGTGTTCGGGCACTAACTTCGGATCGCGATGGTCGATGTATTCCTCGTGCATATTCACGGGCACTGTCACATCCGCCTCCACCAACGCGCGCACCCATTGCCCTTCCACCACGCCCTGAGACAAACCGCACCATTCAATCTTGTTTCCCTCGCGACGGAAGCTCTTCACATAAATCGATCCCAGATGAGGCCGCACCAAATTTCCCTGTAATACATGCGTGTGGGTGCCTTCCAAAGTGGCATGCCCGACATCGAAAGCGATGGCCAGATGCTTCGGATCATGCGTCTTGAAAAGTTCCACCAAATCCCACAGCGGAGCGCCCACATAATCGCGCCCGGAATGATTCTGATAAATCGCCTGCAATCCCAATTCGCGATTCAATGCCACCAAGTCCTTCAGCGCTGGCCGAATCTCATCCAACTGTTTCGCCACCGGTTTCTTCAGATCGTACATAAAATACTTCATCCGATACCGCTTCACACCGAGCTTCGCCGCCACCCGCAACTGTTGCACGTTGAGCGGATCTTTTGCGTTGTTGATCCCCGAAGCCATGATCGTCAATTCCAGCCCACGCTTCTTCAATGCCTCCACAAACTTCGGCAGATCGTCCGGAACTCGTTCAGGCGTCACGTGTCCACCCGGACGAATCGTGCCCTCGATACCATCGAAACCCATCTCTGCGACTGCCTCAGCCAGCCGATCGTAACTCAACGCTTCGAGCTGCTTGGTGAACAGCGTGAATTTGTTTCGTGGTGTTTTGTCTTTGGCCATCAGGAGCGGGGCGGCCGAGACGCCCACACTCGCAGCAGTACAAAGTCGAACGAATTTTCGGCGTGAAAGGGTTTCCATCCACCCATTGTGAGCGAACCTCAATCGGTTGCAAGCGCCCTAATTTTTCCTCGCCAGAACTCACACCGCATTTACGATTACCCCGTGCCACCTCGATTCAGTTCCATCGCCATCATCTTCGCTCTACTCACATCAATCCCAGCGTTCGCCGCTACTGGCTCCGGCAACCGACACGTATTTCTGCACGAATCCGATCCGTTTCATGCCCGACTCTCGCACCCCAAACTGACCACGCCTCAGTGGGTCGGCGAAAGCGGCGTCGAAGCCGTCGTCATCCTTTCCATCGACGACATGCGCGACCCCGCGCGATATGAAACTTTTCTTCGGCCGATACTCGCCAGACTCAAGAAAATCGACGGCCGCGCACCCGTCAGCATCTTTTGCAATGCCATCGCGCCGACCAATACGCAGATTCATTCGTGGCTCAAGGAAGGACTCTCGATGGAAAACCACACGCTCGCGCATCCCTGCCCACTGCTCCAAAAAGGCAGCTTCACCAATGCACTCGATACCTATCATGGCGGAGTTGATCTGCTGAACCAATTGCCCGTCGGCCGACCTGTCGCCTTTCGCATGCCTTGTTGCGACTCGATGAATTCGCCCAGCCCGCGCTTCTATTCCGAGATTTTCAACTCCACCAGTCGCGCAGGAAAATTCTTGTCCATCGATTCATCCATCATGTGCCTGCTCACCGCGAACGATGCCACATTGCCGCGCGAACTGGTCCTCGACAAAGATGGCCGAGACCGATTCCGCAAATATCTCCCCATCGCAACCAACACCATCGTGAAGCGATCCATGGAACTCTTCGGCACAACCATTGAGGATTATCCGTACCCGTATGTGATCAACCGCCTCTGCTGGGAATTCCCTCCCATCGCCCCCAGCGATTGGGAAGCAAACAATCTGCACAGCCCCAACAACCCCACCACGCTCGCCGATTGGAAAGCGGCGATGGACGCCATCGTCATCAAACAAGGCGTCTTCCCTTGGATCTTTCATCCGCACGGTTGGATCAAGGCTGAACAAATCGTGGAGTTCATCAATCACACCGTCACCCAACACGGCAATCGAGTGAAGTTCCTCACTTTTGCTGAAGCGCAGCAACGCATCGATCAACACCTGCTCGCTGGCCAGCCACTCCGCAACCCGATCAACGGCGGCGACAACGGCGTTCGACTACTCGATCTGAACGACGACGGCCAGATGGATGTCATCATCGCCAACGAAAAGCTTCGCCGCACCCGGATTTGGGATCCTGCGCAGCGCAAATGGAACGACACAACATTTCCAGTCACATTGGCCGGCTCGAAAGAATCTCCGCATGCGATGAACTCGCTCATCGGAATTCTCAACCGCCAGACCATCCTCATCACCCGCTCCGGTGCTTGGCGATTTATCGAGAACAAATGGGTCGAAGACAACAACCTCGCACTCCCCAACGTCGGCGGCAGACCCGTCGCACTCAACTCCGCCTTCGATGCCGGCGCGCGACTGCGCGACATCGACAACGACGGCCAGTGCGAACTCATCGTCAGCAACCCGCAACAGAACGGTATTTATGCTTGGAACAAATCCGTATCCCAGTGGGTCGCATCGCCATTCAAAATTCCCGCTGCAATCTCACTCGTCGATGATCAAGGCCGTGACAACGGACTGCGCTTCATCGATATCAACTCCGATGGCTACGACGACCTGATTTTCTCGAACGATAAAGCGTGGTCCATTCATCTTTGGAACAAAGTCCTGCAGCTTGGCTGGGGATGGAATCTCGGCTGGTCACATCTCGTCCGCTCGGGCAAACGCGGCGAACCCAACTCCATCCCGCCCTTCGTTCGTTCCGGGCCGCACCGGGACAATGGCGCGTGGTTTCATAGCAACCGACTCTTCGTCCAAAACGAGGACACCGCGCATCTGAACGCGAATGTTGAGTACAGAACATTCAAGGAACTCATCGCCTTCCCTGCTCCGCCGCCGAAATCGCCGCAGGATTCACTCGATGCCATTCGTGTTCCTGAAGGATTCGCAGTCCAATTAGTCGCACACGAACCGCTCGTGTTGGATCCCATCGCATTTGATTGGGGTGCTGATGGTCGATTGTGGGTTGTCGAAATGGGCGATTATCCCAAAGGCGTGGATGGCAAAGGAAAACCCGGTGGCCAGATTCGCATCTTGGAAGACATCAATGGCGACGGACGTTACGACAAATACACGCTCTTTCTCGATGGCCTCAACTTTCCAACAGGCGTGATGCCGTGGCGCAAAGGCGCCATCATCTCCGCTGCGCCCGAAATCTTTTACGCCGAAGATACCGACGGCGATGGAAAAGCCGACTTGCGTAAAACCCTTTTCACGGGTTTCAGCGAGGGCAACCAGCAGCATCGAGTCAACGGATTCCAATACGGATTGGACAACTGGATTTACGGAGCCAATGGCGACAGCGGCGGCACCATCACATCCATCGCCAACGGTTCCAACACCGTCATCAACGGCCACGATTTTCGGTTCCGGCCCGATACAGGACAGTTTCAACGACAATCCGGCCAGACCCAATTTGGCCGCTATCGAGACGACTGGGGAAACTGGTTCGGCAACAACAATCCCAACTGGCTCTGGCACTATTTTCTCCCCGAACATTATCTCGCACGCAACACACACCTGCTCACCCGCAGCAACAAACAGATGCTTGGCGAATACACCGATTCGCGCCGTGTCTTCCCAATCAGCCCATCCATCCAACGATTCAACACACCGCAGTCGGTCAACTATCTGACCAGTGCCAACAGTCCTTCCCCATACCGCGACTCCTTGTTCGGCGCGGCATTTGAAAACAGCATTTTCATCAGCGAACCCGTTCACAACCTCGTCCACCGCGAAGTGCTCACACCAACAGGACTCACCTTCACAAGCCATCGTGCGGACAAGGAAAATGGCCGTGAATTTCTCGCCTCCGCCGACAACTGGTTTCGGCCAACAATGATCAAGACCGGCCCCGACGGCGCGTTGTACATCGCCGACATGTACCGATTCGTCATCGAACATCCCGAGTGGATTTCACCCGAAATGCAGCAGCGACTCGACCTCCGCGCCGGCCACGACATGGGCCGCATCTACCGTGTATATCCGAAATCGATTCCGCTCCGTCCCATTCCCCGGCTCGACACACTCGACACTCCCGCACTCGTAGCTGCGATTGAAAGTCCCAACGGCTGGCAGCGCGACACCGTCCAGCGATTACTTTTTGAACGCGCAGATCCTTCCGCTCGCAAACCACTGGCCGCGATCATCGCAAATTCCAAAGATCCGAAAGTGCGCCTCCAAGCTCTCTGTTCACTTGATGGAATTGGCGCGATTGACCCAGTCGTACTTCGTGGCGCGTTGAACGACACGAATCCCATCATCCGCGCCCACGCCATCCGACTCTGCGAAAACGGCCCGCTCGAACTCGCACTTCCTCGCGCGAATGACGCCGATGTGCGCGTCCGCTACCAACTCGCCTTTTCACTGGGCGAATGGAAAAACCCGCAAGCAGCAACCGTACTGGTGGAAATCGCCATTCGCGATGCAGACAATCCCTTCATTCAACAGGCCGTGCTCAGTTCCGCTGTGCCACACGCTGCACCGATGCTGCGCGAACTCTGCCGACACGGCGCAGCGCAAGCACCCGCCGCCTTCATCACTCATCTGCTCGACCTGACACTGGAACAAGGCGACCACAACGCGCTGCTTCAGGTCCTACACGATGCTTTTCAAAAACCAGACGAACAGGAACGTTTCAAACTCCTTTCGGGTCTCCTGGATGTACTGCACAAGAATGACGCCGCTTACAATCGGATCCAGGCAAAGGCATCAGCCGAGCTGCGGCTGGCTTTAAGTCAAATCGACGGACACATCGCCCGAGCACGAACTCAGGCCGAAGATTCACGCGTGCCACTGGCCGTCCGGATCGAAGCGGCACAACTTCTCGGCCGCGAACCGGCGAAGTCCAGTTTCGATGCAAAGTTGCTCGCCGTATTGTTGCAGGCTCAACATCCCGATGGACTGCAGCGTGCGGCGTTGCGAGCAATCCGGAATCTGCGCAGCGCGGCGGCTGGCACAGTGCTGGCCGGTGGCTGGCGCAAATACAGCCCCGCCATACGAACCGAATTACTGGCCACACTCATCGGCCGCACCGAATGGATTCCGGCGACGCTTGGCGCGATTGAGCAAGGCACGATTGGTGTGGGAGAAATTGCGCTGCCGGCGCGACAACAGATATTGGCAAATCCGGACGCAGCCATCCGATCACGCGCGGAAAAACTATTCGCCCGGGTGAACGCCGATCGCGCAAAGGTCATCCAACAATTTGCTGCAGTGTCGCGATTGACCGGCGACCCACAATTGGGTGCTGCGTTGTACAAGCAGCATTGCGCCGTATGCCATCGTTTTCGAGCTGAAGGAAAAGAGGTGGGGCCGGACCTCGGCGCAGCGGCGACGAAACCGATCGAGGAACTGATTGTGGCCATCTTTGATCCCAACCGCGCGCTGGAACAACGGTACATCAGCTACACTGTGGTTTTGAAAAACAACAATGAGCTGGCCGGCGTCATCACAACTGAAACGGAAACAAGCGTGACTGTGCGCACCGCACTGGGAACGGAAGAAACGCTGCTGCGAAAGGATATTCAGTCCATCACAGGCGGCGGACTTTCATTGATGCCCGAAGGATTGGAGGCCGCTCTCATGCCAAAAGACCTCGCAGATCTACTGGCGTTTTTGAAGTCGAATCCGAAAAAATGAAGTGACGACTGGAATCAGTGCTGATCCAGACAGCCGTATTTGGCGAAGGCACAAATGCCGACCGCTGTCGTAACGATGATTGGAACGAACGCAATCAGCCCGCTGCCCTTGGCCATAATCAAGATGCTCACACCGACCAAGATGGCCATGAACGAGAGCGCCGCAAATGCTTTGAAAAAAACCATACGCCTTTTATTTACCGCTTCACGGATTCTGCGCAAGCCGAATTCCGCCGGGCTTCCTCAATATTCCACGGCACAACCCGGCACGGCTTTCTGAAAATCCTTCACGCCGGCTTCGGTCACACGCGCGCGAAACAAGTAAACTTTTCTCAGGCTTTTGACCTCACGCAATACGACCAGCCCCGCATCGGACACTTGAGTTTGCGCAAGTCCAAGTGTCCGGAGATTTGGCAATCCGCGCAGATGATCCAGCCCGGCATCCGTCACGCGCGTGTTGGAGAGGAACAATGAGACAATCTCGTATTGACCTTTCAATAAAATCAAATCGGCGTCGCCAACACCAACCCCAGCCCAGTTCACTTCAATGACGCGGCCGCGTTCATCCACACGAATTTCGCCGCCGACGGATTTGAGTTTGGCCACCAACTGCGACTCGCCTTTCACCAACCCTCCTTTCATCGCCGAGCCAGCACAGCCAAGAATTGTCAGTCCAACAATCGTCGCAACCCAAAGCAATTTACAATTCACGCGGCTGACAATAATCGATGATGAGCGGTTCCGACAAGTTCCTTGCGTGTGAAAAAAAGGCAAAGGCCCAGCTTGGATCCGGGCCTTTGCACACCTCCTTTCAGCGCATGTTGGTGCGTCTTGCCCCACCTTGGTTCACCTGCCCACCGCGCTGTTGACCTACTGCCTGTCTCGATCCAGCACCTTGCCCATTACCGTTGCCCATTTGGCCAGATCCCGTCTGGCCAGCACCAGATTGTCCACGCCCAGTGTTCAATGTCTGCGCTCCGCGCGTGTTCATTCGACTGTTATTCTGATTCATCTGGTTTCCGGATTGCTGGAATCCACCTGATTGTTGCCGTGTATTTCCACCCATTTGTTTTCCCATGCCTTGTCCGCCGCCCATCTGGCCACCGACTTTATTTCCCATGCTTTGTCCACCACCCATCTGGCCACCGACTTTATTTCCCATGCCTTGGCCGCCACCCATCTGGCCACCGACTTTATTTCCCATGCCTTGGCCGCCGCCCATCTGACCACCGACTTTATTTCCCATGCCTTGTCCGATGCCAAATCCACCTTGCTTGGTGCCTTGCGATTGATAGCCGGATTTCCCTCCTTGATTGCCGTAACCTTCGCCGTACCCTTTATTCCCCTGCACTCGATTGAGTCCCTCGGATTTATTGCCACTCCCGACTTTGTTTTGGCCGTTGAGGCAGGCGTACTGATTCTGCCCGGATTTTTCCGATGCAGGCATTTCAGGTCGCCAATAACCATCGATAGAATATTTCTGGTTGAAGGCAAACGAGACCGGGTAGTTTGGTAAACTGCCCATGATATTGCCGAACGGATTTTCACCCGCTGGCATCGTTCCGACCCCGGCGAGCAAGCCAAAGGCTAGAAGGATGATTCGTTTCATATTACCTCACTGGTTGGTTTGTACTGAGAAAGGGCTTTGTTTAGCCCTCAACAAAACATGTCCCCAGTCGCCCCTGTGCGCAAGGGGTCGGGTCAAATAAAGTTGGCGCAACGCAAGACGCTCCCCTACAACGTATCCACATCCATTGACATGAACGAACCGACTCATCGCCCCAAAGTCCTCATCATCATTGGCGACGCCACGGAGACTGTGGACACGCTTTACCCGTACTACAGGCTCATTGAGGGCGGTTACCAACCCATCGTCGCCGCGCCAGAATTGCGCCGATACCAGATGGTGCTGCACGAAGTGAAGCCGGGATGGACGATCACCAAAGAATGGGAAGGCTACAGCATCGAGGCCGACATCGCCTTCAAGGACATCCAGCCGGCGAATTACGCTGGGATCTTTTTTAGCGGTGGCCGCGCACCTGAATACATCCGCGAGGACGAGTCACTGTTGATCGTCACGCGATATTTCTTTGAGAAAAATCTGCCCATCGCCAGCGTCTGTCACGGAGTGGAGATTCCCGCGCGAGCCGGCTGCGTGAAAGGCCGTCGGATGGCGACCGTGGGGAAATGCAAGTTTGACCTCGAAATCTGCGGCGGGATTTATGTGAACGAACCCTGCGTAGTGGATGGCAACCTCGTCTCTGGTCGCACGTTTCATGACAACGGACATTACTTCGGCGCATTCATGAAACTACTCGATTCCAATCGCGCGCAGAGTTAACCGGCGCTTTTGGTGCTATCAACCGACTTCGTTGCGCGCGCCCCGATTCGCGTGGCGATGATCGTGTCCAGCACCAGTTGAAAGAGGTGATAGAGCACCAGCGGTACGGCCGCATAGGGTTGCTGCGCACTGAAATATTTATCCCAAAGATAGATGCCATTCGGCAGTGTTTTTTGCGAACCGCAGAACATCAGCGCTCTGGACGATCCCTCATCGAGCTTCAATTGTTCACCCAGTAATTTGGTGAACCACAGCAGCGCCAGGTGCAATAAAGCGCATGCGACAGAAAAACGCAGAATCCATTCCCAGCGATCGAGCAATTTGTCGGCGGCCGCTGAAAAGCCGGTGTAAACGAAAACGAGGATGATCAGTTGCGGCGCATAACGGAATAGTTTCGGGGTCGCTTTGTCCTTCGGCCAGAATTTCCAGCGGACAAATTGGCCAATCACCACCGGAAGCAACATCACAAGGACCATACGCGACATCATTTCGGTCACTGGGAATTTGACATCGGTACCGATGGAGAAATCGAGCACCCACGGCGTGAGGAGCGAGGTGAGAAGATTGGTGACGAGTGTGAGAATGAGCGCGAGTTCTGTGTCAGCTCTCGCCAGCATCGTCATCGCCACTGCCGAAGCCAGGCTCCCTGCCTGCGCGCTCATCAACATCATCCCAACAAGAAATTCGTGATTCGCATCCTTCGTCGGCGCTAGAAGTTTCGCCAACCCAAAGGCCAGTAATGGCGCGACGAGAAACACGGTCGCAATCACAGCGCCGACCGCGCGCAGATTGGTTACCTGTCTGGCCAGATTGCTGATTTGCAGACTGAATCCGGCGATGAACATGATCACCGCGATGAGCATGGGCGTAACCCAATTGTGCTCCCGGATCTGTGTCCCGCCTTCGGGCCACATCATTCCGGCAAAGATCACTGCGAAGAGTCCGCCTAAAAACCAGTGACGCTGAAGTTGCTCTGTCACAAAATTAGTTCACGCCCTTCACGTATTCTTTCACGCCATCCAAAAACATCTGCACGGCCATTAGAATCAGCAACATTCCCATCAATTTTTCACAGGCACGCAATCCGCGCTGGCCGATCACACGCATCAGTCGATTGGATGCCAGTAGTATCGCCGCCGTTGTACCCCAAGCTAGCACCAATGCTAAAGTCCATTCCCGCATCCGATCCGGTTCGCGGCTCGCGAGCAGCAGCAGCGTGGCGATCGCCGAGGGACCGGCGATGAGAGGAATAGCCAGTGGCACGATGAATGGATCTTTACTCTCCACATCTGTTTTTAATCCATGTTGTGGGAAAACCATGTGCAGCGCGATGAGCAGCAGCATCAATCCGCCGGCAATGCTCAAGGTGGATTGCTGCAAACCTAAAGCGCCCAGAATTGATTTGCCCGCGATGAGGCATCCCAAGAGCACCACAAACGCGATCAACAATTCGCGGATCATGACCTTTCGCCGATCCGCTTCATTCACCTCGATCAATACAGAATGAAACATGGGGATGTTGCCGAGCGGATCCATGATGAACAGCAGCATGAGGGTCGCCGACCAGAAATCCATGCAGCAATATGCCGCTTCACGACACCCAGAGCAAGCACGCGACTTTGGGCTGGCATTGCGGTGACCGCCCACGTTCAATTCGCGAATGGAACATCGCGACCTGAATCATGTGGCGCTTCATGTGGCGGATGTGGACGCGAGCTGTCGTTTTTACGAACACGTGTTGCATCTGCGCTCGATGACACGGCCGACATTTACTTTTCCCGGCGCGTGGTATCGGCTCGGCACCGCACAGGAATTGCACCTGATCGGCGGGCGAAAAGAATCCGTCCATTCCGGCAATCGTGGGAATCATTACGCGCTATTGATCGACGACATGGACGCGTGGGAAAAACACCTGCAATCCATCGGTCAGGAATATCTGCCGCGCCGACTGCGGCCAGACGGCGCGTTTCAAATCTACGTCAAAGACCCCGATGGCCACACCATCGAGCTTTGCACGGCGCCAACGGCGTGATCACTTCTGCCAGCGTTTCCAAGCGAGTCCGGGCGTCTCGACGCGGAATGAAACCAGACGGGCGTGTTCGACTTCGGTGACATAAACGGTACGCCCATCTGGCCCGCCAAAACAAATGTTCGATGGCTGTTTGCCGAGCACATCAATCTCGCGCAGCAATTCTCCCTTCGGCGAAACCACGGCCACAACTCCTTTTCCGTACCGCGTGATATACAGGTTGCCTGCGACGTCGCAGCGCATCCCGTCGAATCCGTGATCCTCAAATTTTCGCAGCAGCCGCTTGTTAGCGAGGGTCTTTTCGGCCGTGATATCGAAGGCCCAAAGATTGAGCTGTCTGCTTTCATTGACGTACAACGTGCGGCCATCGGGACTGACTTCGATGCCATTGGTCGTTCCCATGTTCTCCGCCAAGCGCGTGGTCAATCCATTGGGGTCGATGCGCCAGAGTTGGCCGGTGTTGTTTCCCCAATTCGGATCGCTCGCAAATAATGTTCCGTCGGGCGCAATGGTCAGATCGTTGGGCTGATTCATCGCCGGATTATGAGCGTACACCTCCACTACTTTCGTCTTCATGTCCACTCGCAGGACGTTGTGCCCGACATAATCGGCCACGTACATCCAACCGGCTGGATCGAACACGATGCCGTTGCCAGTGCTTTTTCCGGGCAACACAACGAAGACCTCCGACTTCCCGTTCGGCGCAGTTTTGCCGATGGTCTGTTGCCTGGCAAAATTGACGGCGTAAACATTCCCAGCCTTGTCGCATCCCGGCCCTTCGATACCGGGCGTGAATGATTTGGGCGGTGTGTGCGGACGCGCCTTGTACAACACATCCTTTGAATCGCTCCCCGTCGGAGACACGCAGGCTACAAATAATAGTGGAAACAATGCGAAGTGAATCGGCTTTTTCATATCGGGTTCGGCTGAAGATATGTCCCCTGCCGATGGACGCAAGTGAAAGCGTTGTGCCACACACTTCACTCTCACGCGAATGGGATTGCTGCCCGCGCCGCAGCCTCGTAGAATTCGCGCACTCCATGAGATCATCTCGTACGACTCCACCCCACTATTTCTCGACCGCCACTTCCACCCTCGCCGTTATCGCCGCAGCTGTTTTCTTGATCACCGCCTGCGAATCGGTGGACGAAAAGAAGCCGAAGCCAGCGGCGAAAACGGAGCCAGCACCCGCCAAACCACTTGTCTTGCCGCCTGCCGTCGAATGTCGTTGGGCCGAAGGCCGCATCACTGTGGACGGCAATGCTGACGAACCCGCCTGGAAAAACGCGCAGACAATCACTCGGTTCCTCGCTCCATGGGCCACCAATTCTCCACCCGCGAAAACTCGCACCACCGCACGCCTGCTTTGGGATCGCGAGTTTCTCTATTTCCACGCCGAGATGGAGGACCGCGATCTCTACGCCGACATCACCACCAAAGACGGCAACACATGGAACAACGATGTGTTCGAATTGTTCTTCAAGCCCGCATTGGACAAGCCCGGCTATTATGAATTTCAGGTCAACGCCGCCAATACGCAGTTCGATCTGTTTCTGCCGCGACGCGCCTCGTGGCTCGTGGATCGCCTCCGCAACGATCAGGAGTTTCACATCGAATCGAAAGTCGTTCATCGCGGCACGCTCAATCAATGGCGGGACCGCGACACGGGTTGGTCTGTCGAAGGTCGAATACCGTGGCGCGATTTTATGCCGACTGGCGGACGCCCCGCCACCAACGAAGAGTGGCGGTTTGCTCTCTGCCGATACGACTATTCTGTGGAATGGGAAAACCCCGACCTCTCGACAACCGCGCCGCTCTCGCGCGTGGATTATCACCAACACGAAAATTACGCGCCGATCAAATTCGTCGGCCAACAAATCGGTGCCGCAGGCCCGTTGCGACGACTGCCACTGACGACATCAAAAATCGCCGGCTCACCCGAGCCTCCCTCGCCCTATAAAACTGAACGTGCGTTTCCAAAATTGGAAATCAAAAACGCCATGTTGCTGCGCCAGTTGCCCGGCACAGATCATCTGGTTTACATCGACCGCGCGTCGCCATCAGGTTCCAGCCAATTCTGGATTTTCAAGGATGACCCCGGCGTCACACAGAAAAAACTGGCACTCGCTCTCACCAACGAACTTTCGTACGGAATGGCTTTTCATCCGAAGTTTGATGCGAATGGGCACATCTACATCGCCGGCAATGGAGCGGGTGCGAATGGAAAAAAACACACGCGTGTCACGCGATGGACGATGGATCGGAAGGAGCCGTACACGGTCGCCCCCCAATCGCGCCAGCTCATTATCGAATGGGAATCGGACGGACACAACGGTGCCGACGCCATTTTCGGGAATGACGGAATGCTCTACATCACTTCCGGCGATGGCACGAGCGATTCGGATACGAATGTGACCGGCCAGCGCATCGATTTATTACTCTCCAAAGTGTTGCGCATTGATGTCGACAACCCGCCGACGGGAAAATTCTACAGCGTGCCGAAGGATAATCCGTTTCTCGATACTCCCAATGCCCGGCCGGAAACTTGGGCGCACGGCTTCCGCAATCCATGGCGAATCACTTGCGATGCGAAGACCGGCCAAATCTGGGTCGGCGAAAATGGACAGGATCTTTGGGAATCGGTAAAGCAGGTCGAACGTGGCGCGAACTACGGATGGAGCGTGTACGAGGGCAGCCACCCTTTCTACGAGAACCGCAAACTCGGGCCGGGCAAACTCACCAAACCGACGCTTGAACATAATCATTCCGAGTCGCGCTCTCTGACGGGCGGCGTTGTTTACTACGGGAAAAACCTGCCCGATTTGAACGGCCATTACACCTATGGCGATTATTCCACCGGCAAGATTTGGGGCGCGCTCCACGACGGAAAAAAACTTCTCCAACACCGTGAATTGGTCGACACGCCTTTTGCCATCACTGGATTCGGTCAAGACACACGCGGAAACCTGCTCGTCATCGACGACAACAGTGGTTTCCATTATCTGCGCCCGAACACCGAGAAATCGGACACGGCCAAATTCCCGCGCAAGTTGAGCGAGACGGGCCTCTTCACTTCCGTGGCCGATCACCAGCTGCAACCAGCGCTCATTCCGTACTCTGTCAACGCACCGCACTGGGTCGATGGTGCCACGAAGGAGCAATATCTGGCATTGCCACCGGGCACCAACGGCCTCATCGAATTCACACATTTCCGTGGCTGGAACCTTCCCGAAGGCACCGTGATTCTTCAAACACTCAGCCTGCCCTCTGGCGGCAAATCACGACGCATCGAATCGCGCATTCTCGCAAAACAACAAAATGAATGGGCGGGTTATTCGTATGAATGGAACGCCGCGCAAACCGATGCCACTCTCGTGGACAAGGCGGGAGCAGACCGCGAACTCATGCTCGCCGACGCCGCAGGCAACCCACAACGCACTCCGTGGCGCATTCCCTCGCGAGCCGATTGCATGGTCTGCCATAGCCGCGCCGCCATTTACGCTCTCGGATTCAATGAATGGCAGTTCAACAAGGAACACGATTACGGCGGCTACAAAGCCAACCAACTTGAAGTGCTGGAAAAACTCGGTGTCTTCCGAGGTGACTGGAAAAGTTATGAACGCGAACGGTTCGGCGAGGAACAAACTGCGAAGGGGACGGCCGACATCGACGCCGCCTGGAATAAGATCGGCCAAGTCAATGGCCAGCGTTCATCGCCGGAGACACGGTCGTTCCTCCCGCGCAATCCGGAAAACATGCGGCGACTCGTCAATCCGTACGACGCCACGCAGGACCTCACCGCGCGCGTGCGCTCCTACTTGCATGCCAACTGCAGCCATTGCCACGTTGAAGCGGGCGGAGGCAATGCCGCGATGGAATTGGAGTTCCGCACTCTGCTTTCAAAGACACGCACCATCAATGTTCCGCCCATCCACAATAATTACAACCTGCCCGATCCGCGCATCATCGCTCCAGGCCATGTGGAAAATTCTGTGATGTTTCAGCGCATCGCCGGCACGGGAGTGGGCAAAATGCCCCCAGTGGGCGCGCAAGGACTTGATGCGGATTGGATCCAACTCCTCGTGGAATGGATCACAAAAATGAAGTGACAGGGCGACTGCTATTTGCCGGCGGGCTTGTTGGTCGCCGGTGCGTTTGTACCGGCAGGAGGTTTCCCCGGCACTTCGTCGGACGATGCCTTCGGTGGTTCGACCGGTAGAAATGTGACGTCCACAATCTCACCCGGATAGAGCACGAGATTTGTCGGCACGGTGAAGAAAATTGGCAGTCCCACCTCATCGCGATCGTGTGCCGTCGGCAGGAGTGATTTCCGGATGGGCAATAATTCCGTTCCAATCTTGGTGATGCGCGCAGTCCCCATTTGTTGCCCGAGCGAGCGGGAGCGGACGCTGACGAATTGGTTTGTCTGAATCTCGACGGAAATCGGCTGACGCAGATAACCGATCATGCGATCGGCTTTCGGCGCGGCGATGGTCATCAAGTCGTCGCCCGCCTGAACGGTTTCGCCAGCGCCCTTGTTCAAGATTCCGACCCGCCCTTTCATCGGCGCCTTGAATTCAACAACGGTCTTTTGGTCGGCGAGAATGATTTGCCCAAGAATGTCGTTCTGCTCGACTTCCTGCAAATCGCGCACGCGCATCGACAACACAAGTCCCGGTTGCGGCGCAGTGATCACGGCTTTAATCGTGTCCACTTCCACAGGGATGGTCGTCGGCCCCATCCGCCCAGTCCAAAGTTTGATGACGATAATGAAAACCAGAAAGAACACGAGCGGCGGCACGACTCGCTGAACGATGTCGCGCACTAATCGGCCTGGTGGCGTTGGAATGGGTTCAAGTACGTCGGACATTGGGCGCAGAATTTAGGAGCACGCAAAAGTCATTACAAGCTTGTTCGATATAAATTAAGTGGATTCTAAACTCAGTTGAGATAGTTTTTATTGAATGATGAATCTCGTCGCTGCGTCGGCGTTTCTGAATTAATAGATGAAGATTACTGATCAGTTGCAAACCCAGCGCTTTGAGCTGAAGTACCTTGTCTCCGAACGGACGGCGGAAGGCGTGCGCAAGTTCGTCAGTTCCATTCTCAAACTCGACCCGAACGGATTGAACAAGCCGAATTTTTCCTACCCCATCCACAGCCTGTACCTCGACTCGCCTCAACTCGGATTGTACTGGGAGACTGTCAACGGCAACAAAAACCGATTCAAACTTCGGCTGCGCTATTACGACGATTTGCCGGGGTCGCCAGTTTTTTTTGAAATCAAGCGTCGGCAGAACGACGCCATCCTCAAACAACGCGGAGCCGTGAAACGCGAGACCGTTGCGCTGGTCATGGCCGGCGCATTGCCATCGGATGATTTGCTCGTGTTGAACGAACCCAAACATGTCGCCGCACTGAGACAATTTGTACGCCTCACCAAAGAGCGCTGTTTGCAACCCAAAGCGCGCGTCTCCTATTTGCGCGAGGCGTGGATTCATCCGGAAAACAATGGCCTGCGCGTGACCATCGATCGCAATGTGACTTGCGCCCCGCATTCTTCGCTCGCGCTGGACACGACACCGCGCCGCGCCATTCACGTCTTCGGCAAATTCTGCGTGGTCGAATTGAAATACACCGGGCGGTTCCCGTTGTGGTTCGCGGAACTGGCGCGCGCCCACGGTTTCCGCCAATGTTCAGCGGCGAAATATGTGGACGGCCTTACAGCGCTCGGTGAAGCTCCATTCAGTCCGGCGGCTGAAGCGCGGCAACGCTCACTCGATCAACTACTCCAACCTAAAGAGATTTTATCATGAATGAATGGTTCTTATTTCGTGGCGACCACACCCTCGCGCCAGTCAATTTGTCGGCCTTGCTGCTCGGCATGCTGCTCTCCTTCCTGCTCGGCCAACTGGTCGCTTGGGTGTACATGCTCACGCACACAGGGCTTTCCTATTCCCGCTCGTTCGTGAACTCGCTCGTCGTCACACCCATCATCGTTTCGGTGGTGATGGTGGTGCTGGCGAACAACATGATCACAGCGTTTGGCCTGTTGGCGGTGTTCGCCATCGTGCGATTCAGAAACGTCCTTCGCGACACATTGGACACTTCCTACGTGCTGCTTGGAATCGTCGTGGGCATGGCTTGCGGCACACAGCGATTTTCCACGGCGCTCATCGGTACGATGACCGTCGCGACCGTGCTGTTCTATTTGTGGAGCTGTGGATTCGGCACTCGGCATCGGTACGACCTGATTGTGAATCTGCAATGGCAACGACCGATCGAAGATCTGCCGGGCTTGATGGGGCTGCTCCGACGGCACGCACGAAAGATTCAAACTGCCAGCCAGCGGGGTTACGATGGATATCAGGCAACCGATCTCTCGTACCGACTGTTGATGCGAGACCCGAATCGCGCCGCCGAAATGGTGGCGGAATTGAACGGCATGGAGGGAGTGGCCCAAGTCTCCACCATCCGCGCTGAAGACGAATCCGAACTCTGACCATTGCGAGTTGGAAAGATTGTGGCGATGTTGAATGTGATGACAACGACGCGCCCGAATAAAATGCGCACACTCTGCGCAGCGACGGCCACTGCATTTCTCCTTTCGACATTCGCCGCTGGCGCCATCGGAATCGCGAAACCAGATGAGAGCGATATCTTCTTTGCGGCGAGGCATGTGCCGAAAATCGTCATCGAGATTACCGGCAAAGATTTGAATGACCTGCGCGCGAACAACCGCGCCTACGTTCGCTGCACCGTGCGCGAGGATGACAAGCGCGTTTACGATTTTGTCGGCGTGCACCTTAAAGGAGCGGCCGGCAGTTTCCGGGGATTGGACGATCGGCCTGCGCTCTCGCTCAACTTCGACAAGTTTCGCAAGAACCAGGTTTTCCACGGCATGGATAAAATTCATCTGAACAATTCTGTTCAAGATGGCACTTATCTCAACGAAGCCATTTGTCGGAGCATCTTCAACGATGCGGGAATTGCAGCGGGTCGGGGTAGCCACGCCATCGTCATCCTCAACGGACGTAACCTCGGCCTCTACACATTGACCGAAGGATTTGACCACACGTTTGTGAAGCGGCATTACAAGAATCCCGATGGCATCTTGTACGATGGCGGATTTTGCCAGGATCTTGATGGCCAGAAGAAGGTGATTTCAAACACACCCCATCTCGGTCAACCCGAACTCAAAGCACTTTGGCAGGCCGCCCATGAACCCGATGTGAAGAAGCGGTTCGAGAAAATCAGCACGCTCGTCGACATCGATCATTTCCTGAAATTCATCGCGCTCGAATTGATGACGGCCCATTGGGACGGTTACTGTCAGAACCGAAACAATTATCGGATCTACACCGACACCGTAGCGAAGAAGACATACTTGATGCCCTCGGGAATGGACCAGATGTTTGGCGATCCCAACTTCAATTTATTTGGCGGCGTCGGCGGCACAGTGGCCAACCAACTCCTCAATACGCCCGAGGGGAAAACGCGCTACCGGCAAGTCGTCGGCAGCCTTTACACCAACGTTTTCAGACCTGAAATACTCGGCGAACGCATCGACGAGATGGCGGAAAAACTGGCGCCTCACGGTGATTTTCGCGGTCATGCAGCAGGATTGAAACAGCGCATCACCGCGCGCGCCAATGTGATCGCAAACCAGCTTGGCGTACCGCCGCCAGCCGCGTTGAAGTTCGATAACAATCAAGCCCGCGTTTCCAATGGTTGGGAACCCAAAATAGTCAGCGGCACCGCCACTCATGCGAAACGCTCGATTGAAGGACGCGGCGTACTGTATGTTCGCGTCGAGGGCGAAGCGAATGTTTCGTGGCGAAAAAATGTACTGCTCGCACCGGGCAATTACTTTTTTGAAGGCCGCGTTCGCACGGCCAATGTCAAAGGAACCGACGATCTTTCCACCGCCGCTGGCCTGCGAATCTCCGGTCAAAAACGCGCTCTGAAGATTGACGGCTCGAAAGACTGGCAACCGTTCCGATACGAAATATCAGTTGGCGGCATGCAGGAAGTTTCCTTGGTTTGCGAGTTGATCTCCAGCACAGGCGAGGCTTGGTTCGACCTCGAATCGCTCAAGCTCATCCGCCGCTGATCACCCAGCGCATTACTCGCGATCAAGCCAGTGCAATGTCGGTGAAAATGTCCGTGTTCTCCCTCGACCGCAGCACTCGCGCCAGTGGCGTGTTTCCATCACCGGCAATGGATTTTCTAAGCGCATTTTCTTTGCCCGAACCCGACGCCAACACCCACACTCGCCGCGCACTGGAAATGGTCGCGTAACCGAGCGTGATCCGGCGGGGTGGCGGCTTCGGCCCCGTCACTGCGCGATACACTGCGGGACTGCCAGCGAGCAACTCGTCCTCGTTTGGAAACAAGGAAGCGACATGACCATCTTCACCCATCCCCAGCAGGATCAAATCGAAGATCGGTTGTCCCGATGGACTCTCATCTGCAGACCGGCGCAGTTCCGATTCTCCCTCCGCCAGCGCGATTTCTTCGCCTTGCTCGACACGCAATCTGTGAACCCTCTCCTTGCTCGATGGCAACCGGACCAATAGATTCTCGGCCGCCAGCTTGTAATTACTTTCTTCGTGATTGGGCGGGACGCACCGCTCATCACCCCAAAAGAAATCGACTTGATCGAGCAATCGTCTTTCATCGGATGCTAATAATGCTGCGTACAACAAATTTGGAATGCGCCCACCGGAAAGGGCGACTGTGAAAGTTTTGCCCTGCGGATGAATTCGCAACAGGTCAAGCCACATGCGCGCGGCGTCACTCGCGAGTTCTTGCGGCCTTGAGCAACGATGAATGGTCAAGGGCATCAGACGCTCGGCTGAGGGTCGTGCCAAGCATGACCAGAACGGGCCAGCAGATCTTCGGCTGCAACAGGCCCCCAAGATCCTGCGGAATAAAATTCGCGATTGGTCAACGGCTTGGCTCCCCAACCCTCGCGAATGGCATCGGCAATTTTCCATGCCGACTCAACTTCATCGCGACGAATGAACAACGTCGCATTGCCAGCCATCGCCTCGAGCAGAAGCCGTTCATATGCCTCGGGAGTGTAAGCGCCAAATTCAGAAGTGTAGTTGAACTGCATTTGAACCTGACGCAGCGCGCTGTTGGTTCCGGGTACTTTGCCGTTGAATGCGAGTGAAATTCCCTCGTTGGGCTGCACACGCAATGTGAGTACGTTGGGCATCATCGAAGCTTCTTCGCGCGCGGCAAACAGCACGTGCGGCGTGGGACGGAATTCGATGCGAACCTCGCTCGCACTCAATGGGAGACTCTTGCCCGTGCGCAAATAAAATGGAACACCCGACCAGCGCCAGTTGTCGACGAACAGATTCACCGCCACGTAGGTCTCCACATTGGAATCGGGGCGCACTTTGATTTCCTGCCGGTAACCGATGCGAGGCTCGCCGCCGATCGCACCGGCGAAATATTGACCGCGCACAACCTGGCGCGCGACATCTTCGGGTCGCAATGGGCGGATGGATTGCAGCAGCTTGACCTTTTCATTTCGGATGGCTTCGGCTTCAAGAGAAACCGGCGGTTCCATCGCCACGAGCGAAAGAACCTGGAGCAAATGATTCTGCAGCATGTCACGAAGTGCGCCCGCTTCCTCGTAATAGCCGCCACGCGAACCGACCCCGAGTTTTTCGCTCACCGTGATTTGCACGTTGTCGATAGTCTCGCGCTGCCAAAGCCGCTCGAAAATGGCGTTGGAGAATCGGAACATAAGAATGTTCTGGACGGTTTCCTTGCCGAGATAGTGATCGATTCGGAGCACTTGTCGCTCGCGGATGTGCCGTGTCAAATCGTTGTTCAGCAGGCGAGCGGATTGCAAATCGCGGCCGAAAGGTTTCTCCACGACAAGCCGCTGCCAATGATCGGCTCCATCTTCCCATTTATGAAGGAGTCCTACTTGGAAAACATTTTCTGCAACCACTGCGAACTGGCTCGGACCGGTGGCCAGATACAGCAGCAGATTTTGCTTCAAGGACTCGTCGCCAAATCCTTCGAGCAACAGTTTCAATCGACCATACGCTGCGGAATCATTGAAATCGCCGCTGCAATAAAAGAGGTTGCCGGCGAACCGCTGCCACACCGCAGCGTCGACAGACTTCGTTCGCGACAATTGCTCAAGCGCTGCACGCAATTCTTCCCGCCAGGAATCGTGACTCTTTTCGCGCCGAGCAAAACCAACCACTCGGAACGGAGTCGGCAACTGGCCTGATTCAAACAAGTGATACAGAGCGGGAATGAGTTTGCGGGCTGTCAGGTCGCCACTGGCACCAAAAATCACGATGGTACAGGGATCGACGCGTCGGCGTTCACCAATCAATGGCACGTTGACCGATTCTGTAGTGACCTGAAAACTCATGGAGCGAAAGGCTAACGATTCCGAAAACGAATTCAACTGTGATTGGGAATCCATCAGGACGAATTTCGCGTCAAATTCACGCGAGAATTGCGTGATGTTGGCTCAATGCCAAATGACTACAGGTGTATTTCTTTGGGATAATTACAATTTGCCGTTGGCACTGGATTTGCTAGATAATACCGCTATGAGTTTACAGACATCGCGCAAGGGTTTCACCTTAATCGAGCTTTTGGTCGTAATTGCCATCATCGGCATTTTGGCGTCGATGCTCCTCCCCGCATTGGCGAAGGCGAAGACCAAGACCCAATCCATCAAGTGCACCAGCAACCTCAGCCAAATGGTCAAGGCGCTGCATATGTACTCGCACGATGACAAGGCGGGTTTCCATCCAGCATACGGCGGAGTCAATTGGAACAATAACTTTTGGTTCCACAAAATCGTCCGTTATTGCAGCGATGACCACAAAATCCTTTTTTGTCCGCGTTGCGTCAATGGCACGACCGTTCGTTGGGGTGGATCGCAGGATTCTTGGGGCGGTTGGAATGACGATAAACGGATCAATGGTGGCAACCCCATTCCAGGCTCATATACGTTCAACGGCTGGAACCATCATGATGGGGGAAGTTTTGAACAGCGCATGCAAGATCCCAGCGATGGTATTCCGACCGATCACCCCGCCTTTTCAGATGGAAACTGGGTGGATACATGGTGCCTGCCCACGGATGCTCCGCCGCCGACGCTCAATGGAGCCAATAATTCGGGCATGGCACGCGTGGTTGTCAATCGTCACGAAGGCAAAATTAACGTCGTCTTCAACGATGGTCACACAGGCGTGGTCGAACATCAGAAGCTTTGGACATTGAGATGGCACAAGCTGTGGGCGAATCCGACGCCGTTGCCGACCTTGCCAATCCAGTAATTCCAGCTACTATCGTTTGGTAATGATTATTCGATCTGTTCTCACGTTGGTTGCCGTGGCATTTCTCGCTGTTTCAGTGATGGGTTGTGGCGATTCTACTCCCGAGAAGAAACCGAACACGCCATCTGAACCGCCCCCAAAGCCCGGCACAGACGGCCCGAAGACAAACTAGTCGGCGTCAGTCGACCGCGAATAGTTTGTTGGCTTCCTCGAGGGATTCCTTCGAGCCAATATCCAGCCATGCTCCTTTCACCAGCCAGGTGAAAACCGTTTGGTGCGGATAAAGCCATTGCACCAATCGTCCCGGTTGATCCGGGTTATTTCCCGCCGCCAAATAATCGAGCACCGACGGCACCACCGCACTCGGATAAAAATAAAGCGCCACTCCCAAAAGCGTGCTGCGTGGTTGCGCCGGCTTTTCCTCGAAATGAATCAGCCTTCCGTCTCCATCCACTTCCACCACGCCATATTTTCTGGCTTCATCAATGCTGCCCACATCGTACACACCGAGCACCGGCGAATTTCGACTGTGACAAAACTCATCAAATCCATGGAGCGGCTCCGTGAACAGATTGTCGCCGGCGATCACCAACAGATCGTCAGCGATTTTCTGATTGCGAATCACCAATCCAAGATCGCCGATGGCTCCGAGACGATTCGATTCATCCGTCGTGCCGTCGTTGATAATGGTGCAAGGAATTCCCTGTCCGTTCCGGCTTTGATTCCAAACTTCAAAAGCAGAAGCGAACTTCGCATTCGTCACCACGTACACATGGTCGATGCCCTGCACGGGCGCGAGACTTTCCAATACCCGCTCGATCATCGGCCTGCCACCCACTGGCAACAACGGTTTGGGCGTCGTCAACGTCAACGGATAAAGCCGAGTCGCATATCCGGCAGCAAGGATGACCAACTTCATATTGACGCGCTGTGATTCTCCAAAAAACCTGGCGCGATCCGCTGCACCAGCGCACGCGACCGCGCCAACACTTCCACGCTCGACTCCGCTGAAAGTGCAAACTCGGCCAGCTCTCGCGCCTCGGATAATTTCAGGCAACGAATCAAATGCTTCACTGCCGGCACAGCGATGGGCGATATACTCAGCTTCGTCACGCCCAAGCCCAACAACAGTGGCACCAAAGCCGGATCCGCCGCCATCTCGCCGCAAACTCCCGTCCAAATCTTGTTGCGATTTCCCGATTCCACAGTCATCTGAATCAAACGCAGCAATCCCGGATGCGCCGGATCATACAAATGTGCAATCCTCTCATTGAGCCGATCCACCGCCAGCGTGTATTGGATGAGATCATTGGTGCCGATGCTAAAAAACTTGGCGCGCCGACCCAGCGCATCCGCCATCAACACCGCCGATGGAATCTCCATCATCATTCCCACCTCGATTGATTCATCGAAGGGCACTCCTTTGCTTCGCAGCTCTTCTTTGCAAGATTCGAGCAGACGGTTGGCCTCGTCGATTTCATCAACGCCCGAGATCATCGGGTACATCAACTTGATGTTCCCAACAATACTGGCGCGCAGAATCGCTCGCAACTGCGTGCAGAAGATTTCGGGTTTCTGCAGGCAGAACCGAATCGCCCGCAATCCCAGAAACGGATTCTCCTCCGCCGTCATTCCGAACACGCCAGAAATCTTGTCTCCTCCCACATCCAGCGTGCGAAGGATGACGCTCTGCGGCTTCATCGCCTTGGCCACGCGTTGATACGAATTGAACTGCTCCTCTTCTGTCGGCAACGTCTCGCGTTCGAGAAAAAGATATTCCGTGCGAAACAGCCCGATGCCTTCCGCACCACATTCGTGCACAGCCAGGATGTCGCTCAAATGCTCGATGTTGGCGGCGACGATGATGCGCGTGCCGTCCAACGTCACCGCTGGCGAATCTTTGCTCTCCAATAATCCCGCCTGCAAATCCTCGCGCTTTCGGACAATTTCTCCGTACTCGTAAAGCGTTTGGTCCGTCGGATTGACGACGATGATCCCGTTGAAACCATCGAGCAAAACGTAATCGCCACTGGTCAACTCCAAGCTGATATTTTGCAAACCGACCACCGCTGGAATCCGGAGTGAGCCGGCGAGAATCGCCGTGTGCGAAGTTTTTCCGCCCACATCCGTTGCCAAGCCCAGCACCATGTTGCGATCCAACTGTGCCGTTTGAGTCGGGGCCAGATCGTGGCTGACGAGAATACACGGCTCGGTCAGATGTTGCAGATCCACCTGCTGATCACGTCCAAGCAGATGGTTCAACACGCGCAGGCAAACATCGCGCAAATCCGCAGCGCGCTCGCGCAAATAATCGTCGCCAACTTCTGCGAGCGCCTCCGCGTAGCGTTCCACCACCGCATGGTACGCAAATTCCACATTCATCAACTGCTCGCGAACCATGCGCACGGTCTCCTCGAGAACCACGGGATCATCGAGGATCGAGATATGCGCATCGAAAATCTCCAGTTCCTTCGATTGCATTTTCCCGCGCACCTCCTCTTGAATCTGCAAGATCTGATGCCGGATAGCTGCGTGTGAGCGCTGAAATCTAGCCAGTTCCTCCTCCACTCTTTCAGCAGCGATGGGACGGCGCGGCGGCTCTTCCTCATGCCCGCGTTCGAGGATGAGCACCTTGCCACGGCAGACTCCCGGCGAAACGGCGATGCCTCGGAAGAAGGTTTCAATCTGGATTCGATTCGCCGGCACAGCCCCGATGATGGGTGTCGAATCCGTCGCACCTCAAGCATATTTACAGAATCACCGTGATTCATCGCGCTGATTCCGCTATCAACAGCCCGTGGATGCGGCTCGAAAAGTAAGGAATCTGACGTTGGTGGGATTCATGGGTTGCGGCAAATCCTCCGTGGGCCGCCTCCTGTCGCAGCGACTGCAATTTGAATTGGCCGATACAGATCAATTGATCGAGCAGCGCACTGGCAAGGCCATTTCCCAGTTATTCGATGAGTTGGGTGAGCCGGCCTTTCGCAAACTCGAAAGCGAAGTGGTCGCTGAACTGGCTTCGCGCAGCAGGATCATTATCTCCACGGGTGGCGGACTGGTGACCAATCCCGACAACTTCGCCAGCCTCCAATCTCACTCGTTGATTGTCTGCTTGTGGGCCACTGCGGAAACGATTTTGGAACGGACAAGTCACAATTCGAAACGGCCGCTACTGCGCGGTCCCGATCCATTGGGCACAATCAAGCGGCTGCTCACCGAACGTGAGCCGCATTATAAACGAGCCGACATCATCGCGAATACGGAACAGCGAACGATGAAAGAAGTCGCCCAGTACATCTATCACCAATTCGTCCAGTATACCGGCGGCGGCGGAAATTGAAGTGAACACCGCTTCAGCGCGCCGATCTAAACACGCTGATGCTCGTGCCGATGGCCCAAAGCCACGAGAGGGTGAACAGGACAAAACCCGCGCCTACTGGATTCCTCCAGCGCTGCACGTGTGCCCACATGCGATCCTTAAAAGTGGAGAAAGAGGCCACATCCGTGGAGTGCCCTGCGGTGTCGAGCAACTGCATGTAGTCGCGGAAGAAATCCATCAATGGGAAAATAACCAGCGCACTCAGTCCCAATCCAACCAATGAAAAAATCAATTGAACAACTCCAGATCGCTTTCGGCCTGCGAGGAGGCTGCCTGCGCCCGGCAGAAAGAAAGCGTTGCTCAATAAACAAGCCCAGGCTCTACCTCGAGTTACACCTGTCGCCAGTGCCGTCGACGCCGCTTGAACGGCAGCCTTGGGCGCAACATCGCTCATGATTCAAACGCGGCCTTGACCTCGGGCTTACCCAAAACGACCAACGACCAAATACCCGCTGCCAACCCAAGCGGACAGCAACACGGGTTGGAACAGAGCAGACACAGAATGCTCGCGGCCATCGCCCAACCATGGCTTTTCAACTTCATCATCTTGATGGCGCCAATAAAAATCATGATGGGGATTACAAGCCCGATGAGATTCATCACCAAACCCAATGTCCCTTGAAACAAGAATCCCAATGCGCCACCCGATCCACTCCCACCCATAATTGAGCCAACGCCAATTTGCAGAAGATTGATAGCAATCGAAAAGAGTGAAAACAAAACATTCAGCCCAGTGCTGATCATTATGAAGATGGCAGGGCCGGAAACCAGTCCACTGGCGAGTTCACGATTCGGCTGCGATCCAGCTTGATCCAGCGGTGGCGGCCCCGACGCAATCCGTATCACAGCCAATTCGGGGACCGTTCCCAACGCGCGCCAGTTCAATTCGTGTTCAGGTCGAACCTGAGTATTCGCATCCGCACGTCCTTCGCGTTGCCAACGCTTGAGTTGCTCAACGGCAATCGGGCCGTACTCGCGGCCATCCCCACCCTGCATGTAGTAGCCACTCATGATTGTTTACTACCGGGGTTTGCGCAGCGAATTCGGCGCAGAATTGAACATGTCTTCGTAGGCAAATGCGTACATCGCAAATCCGATTGGAATCGAAATGAAGATTCCGACAAAACAACCTAATATCCCAAGGATTGAAACCAACCCGACACAAATGACAAGCCAGAGACAGTGGAACCAATGCTTGCTCACTGTCTTGCGGCTCAACTCCATCGCGTCCCAGAAATCCATCTTCTTGTCTATCACGAGCGGCACGGAAAATGTCCAACAAACCGCCAGATAAATCCCCGGAATCAGACAGCAGATGCCTCCAAGAAAGATCAACAATGAAGACACCAAACTTGTCAGAAACAGTGGAAGAAACAAATCAAACCCTTTGAAAATGTCACCGAACGACACCGGATTGCCTCGGATTTTCTGCAGGAACATCCAGTAAAAACCGCCCATCATAGGGCCTGCCAACAATAGGCCGCAGGTGCCCATCACCAACGAACCCACAAACATACCGCCAACCAACAGCCAGAAATCTGAAAACACCAAAGTCCACGCTCGGCCAATGTAATCGACCACATGCAATTCGTAGTCGCGATTTTCAATGCTGCTGGCAAATGCCGCGCCCGTCGCTCCACTGGTCGCTCCTCGAATCGGTGTGAATGTGCTCGTCACTGCTGCGGGGATCGGCGGCAAAGATGAGGTGGCCGGCAAACTCGCTGGCGTTGTCACAGGCGCGGCACCGGGCAGCAGTGTGGCTAATTCAGGAAATTCCCCCAGCGGTCTCCACGATTCTTCGCTTGCCAGTGAAACCTTTGAATGGGAATTGGCTCGATTGCCCAGCACCCATTGTTGGATTTGGTCTTTCGAGACCGGACCGTACACTTTGCCGTCGCCGCCAATAATTTTATACATGATCGACTTGGTCCGATTGGAATTGTGTGTGCTTAGTCGCGCATCCTTCCCATTCAATCAAGGCAAAAACTCACTGCAACAGCGGCGCCGTCTTCACCGGTGGCCTCTTTGGATAGAAAAAACTGAACGGCTTCACCGGGATGTTTCGAACCACCGTGAACACGATAAGTATCGTGATGAATACCTTCATCCACCGTGCTCCCGCGAATATTGGTGGCAACCAATCTCTGCCAGTCAGTTTCAGCACCACACGAAAGTAGGAATAAACAGCAATCGGAATGAGCAACATGAAAAGTGTGTTGTGCTGGAACGCCTCCAGAAAATGACCGTGCGTCAAGTGATGAAGCCCGCGCAGAATCCCACAACCCGGACAGGCAATCCCTGTCCATGCATATAACGCGCACCGCGGGAAAAAGCCATGTTCCGTGGGATTGAACATGAACAAAACAATCACTCCCGCCACGGTCGCGATGCCCAACGCCAGATAGCCCAAGAGCGAACTCTTATCCAGTCGCCGGTTCAGAATTGGCGGAACAGTGGCCGCCGATTGTATCTCGCCATTCACCCGCGCGTTCCCCGCAGTTGATTTAGTTTCTCGAATGCGCGACCGGAATCAATTGTCTCCGCCGCCAACATCCACCCTTCCGTGATGGACTTGCTTTTCCCCACAACAAAAAGTGCTGCCGCAGCATTCAGCAGAACGGCATCGCGTTTGGGGCCGCGATCCTCACTTCGCAAAATCCTGATGATGATTTCCGCGTTCACCTTGGCATCGCCCCCGGCGAGATCCTGCAACGCAGCAGGCTGAATGGGAAAATCGCCAGCCATCAATCGTGAAACATTGAATCCACGATCCTGATAGAATTCCGCCAGCGTTGTTGGCCCGAGAGTCGAGAGTTCGTCAATCAATGCCGCGCTCGAATTGCCCGAGCTCCCTCCTTCAATCTCTCCGCAAACTACCATGCCGCGCCGGATGCCAAGCGATTGCAGCACGCGCGCCATCGACTCGCAAAGATTCGGACGCGGCACGCCGATGAGTTGCGCCGTGGGCCGAGAAGGATTCAACAACGGGCCGAGAAAGTTGAAGATCGTTTTCTGTCCGCGCTCTGCGCAAAGCTTTCGCGCTGGCGCGATGTGCTTGAATGCGGGGTGATATTTCGGTGCCCACAGAAATGCGAATCCTTGATCGCGCAACGCAAGTGCAGCCTGCTCAGGCGATAATTCAACGGGGATACCCAACGACTCCAAAACGTCTGTGCTGCCGGATGCCGAAGTGATGGCGCGATTGCCGTGTTTGGCGACAACAACTCCTGCGCCAGCGCAAACAAGCGCAACCGTCGTGGAAATATTGAACGTATTGAGCCGGTCACCGCCAGTGCCACACACATCAAGAATCTCGCCAGCTCGCGTGGCTTCATCGAGCGGCAAAGGCACGGCCATGGATCTGAGGAGGCGCGCGAATGCGGCAATCTCCTCTGTGGTCTCGCCCTTCTGCGCCAGTGCGGCGAGAAATTCTGCCTTGGCCACAGCATCCACTCCATCGGCGATGAGTTGCGCGACGGCGGTCTGTACTTGAACATCGTTCAATGGAACGCCGCTATTAAGTTGGCTCGTCAGTTCGTTGAGCACGCTGGAGGATAGATTCAAAACGCGACGCACAAAATGCAAAAATACGCTCCCAAGAGAATTTACAGACGCAGCAACAATGGCTTTGCGTCTCAGTCAACTTAACGGTTAATTCCCCACCTGATGACTGGTTCGACGACCACTAAAATCATCGCGACAGATACGGCGGAGCTGTTTGCCGCTGCGGTGTGTCGCGCGGCGGAATTGTTGCGCGCGGGTGAATTGGTCGCGCTGCCGACTGAAACCGTATACGGGCTGGCCGCCAATGCGCTTGACCCTCGCGCGGTGGCCAAGATTTTTGAAGTCAAAGGCCGACCAAAACACAACCCCATCATCGTCCATGTTTCGGATTTGGAAATGGCTCGGCGTTGTGTCCGTGAATGGAGTCCTGCTGCGGAACGATTGGCAAAATCATTTTGGCCCGGGCCACTCACTTTGGTTCTGCCTCGGTCGCCGGAGATTCCAGAAATTGTTACCGCAGGCGGCGACACGGTGGGAGTCCGTTGGCCAAGTCATCCATTCATGCAAGCGGTGATTGCCGAATGCGGATTTCCGCTGGCCGCGCCGAGCGCTAATCTTTCGAATCAGATTTCACCGACGAATGCCGATCATGTTCGGAATCATTTGTGCGGTCAGATTGCGTTGATTGTGGATGGGGGCCAATCGCAGGTGGGCATCGAGTCGACCGTGGTGGATCTGAGTGGCGGTTCATCGCGCGTGTTGCGCCCGGGAATGATTCACAGCGAAGCATTGGCAGCCGCACTCGGCACGGGTGCATTCGCCGTCACCGAATCGATTCTGTCGGAATCGGTCGCGCTGAAAAGTCCCGGCTTGTTGGAAAAACATTATGCGCCGACGGCGAGGCTGGTTGTTTGCTCGTGGAAAGAGGAGGAGGATTTGAATGCGCAGATTGCTGCATATCGAGCGCACGCGACAGGAACGTTTGTCATCGCACACACGCAGATTCCGAGTGGGACGAATCTCGGCGGAGTGAGTGTGGTACCACACGATGCTGAGGCTTATGCCCGGGCATTGTACGCGGAGCTACACCGATGTGACAGCGAAGGCGCAGAATTGATCGTGGTGGAGGCACTGCCGGAAGGGCCGGAATGGGTGGCCATCGCTGATCGATTGGAGAGGGCGCAATCGTGAATGACCTTTGTTTGACGTGGGCAGGCGTCTTGACCAAATACGTCCAGTCGATTGGAAAGACTGAGTGAAACAATATCACGATTTATTGCGATTGGTTTTGGAGCAGGGCCGACACAAGGAGGACCGCACCGGAACGGGCACGTACTCGATTTTTGGCGGGCAGGTGCGTTTTGATTTACGCCGGGGATTCCCGCTGCTCACGACAAAAAAGCTGCATCTCAAAAGTATCGTCTACGAACTCCTCTGGTTCCTTCGAGGCGACACGAATGTGAAATGGTTGCAGGACCAAGGTGTATCAATCTGGAACGAGTGGGCGAAAGAAGATGGATCGTTGGGACGGATTTACGGCGCGCAATGGTGCGATTGGCGCACACCTGAAGGCAAATCGATCAACCAAATCGATCGCGTCATCGCGGACATCCAGCGCACTCCGGATTCGCGCCGGTTGATAGTCAGCGCGTGGAACGCGGGCGAATTGGATCAGATGGCGCTGTCGCCCTGCCACGCTCTTTTCCAATTCTACGTGCAAGACGGCGAGTTGAGTTGCCAACTTTACCAACGCAGCGCGGATCTGTTTCTCGGCGTGCCGTTCAACATCGCCAGTTACGCTTTGTTGACGATGATGGTTGCGCAAGTGACGGGACTGAAGCCGGGCGATTTCGTCCACACATTCGGCGATCTGCATCTTTACACCAACCATCTCGAACAGGCCAAGCTGCAGCTTTCACGCGAGCCACGACCGTTGCCGATGATGCGGCTCAACTCCGCTGTGAAAGACATTCACGAATTCAAGTACGAAGATTTCACGCTCGAAGGTTACGACCCGCATCCGGCAATCAAAGCGCCCATCGCGGTGTGAAGGCGATTAGTTGCGCGCGGAGATTTCGAGCATTCGATCGATGGGCAGCCGAGCGCGCTCAATGATCGATTGATCCAGTTCGATGCGTGGATGGAGGTTTGCCATGCAGTCGCGAAGTTTTTCGAGCGTGTTCAGCTTCATGAACCGGCACTCGTTGCAACGGCAGTTTTCCGTCGGAGCAGGAATGAACTTTTTGTCGGGACATTCCCTTTGCAGACGGTGAATCATGCCGGCCTCGGTGGCGATGATGATTGCAGACGCGGTTGTGCGCTTGCAGTAATCCACCATTTTTTCGGTGGAACAAACTTCGTCAGCCAAGAGTCGAACGGCACGAACACATTCCGGATGCGCGACGAGCGGAGCGCCAGGATGTTCGCGGCGGATTCTGTCGATGATCGACGCCGTCCACTCGACGTGAACATAACAATTCCCACGCCACAAAGTCATCGGTCGGCGCGTCTGTTCCATCACCCAAGAACCGAGATTTTCGTCGGGAACAAATAAGAGGTCTCTTTCTTTGGGAGCTGCTTGAGCAATCTTGACTGCATTGCCGCTGGTGCAAATCGCATCGCTGAGCGCTTTCACCGCAGCACTGCAATTGATGTAGGCAATGGTGTAGAAATTGGGATTTGTTTTTTGAAATTCGGCGAGTTTATCGGCTGGACAACTTTCTTCCAGCGAACAACCCGCATCCTTGTCTGGCAACAAAACCACTTTGCTGGGGTTCAGGATTTTGGCCGTTTCAGCCATGAAATGAACACCGCAAAACACGATGACATCGGCTGAGGTCTTCGCCGCGTGTTGAGAAAGCCCGAGGGAATCCCCAACGTAGTCAGCAACATCCTGAATCTCGGCCACCTGATAATTGTGGGCCAAGATGACCGCATTGAGCTTTCGCTTGAGGGCAAAGATTTCTTGTCGCAAAGGCTCAATTCCACTGGAAGCACTGCGCACGGGTGATTCAACTAGGCTCATTCGAAAGTGAAATTACTTGGCTTGCCCCTGCAGGTCAACCGGACGAATTCGGACAATAACACCTAGTGACAACCTACGGACTAACTGGCCATTGATTGTCCGGTTGAGCGGCGGAACGTGACGGACGTTGCCTAGCTTTCCAACTCCCTGTCCGCCTCTTCCTGCGTCAGTGACAGCAATCGGTCTAGATTGTGCGACGCCTGCTTCGTCTCCGCGTCGTACTGCTTCTTCGTCATTTCCGCCCCGTTGATGTGAAACTTTTGGGGCGAATTCTGGAGCGACTTTTGCGTCGAGTCCGTGGCCTGAGACGACTTTTTACGCTGCGCTTTCACAGTCTGTTTTTTCCGCTTTTTCATTTACCGCCTTGCAAGCTCTTGAGCAGGTCTTTCTCGTTGAATCAGAGGCTGGCTTGGGCGGCGGCGACTGACAATCGGGGGAAGCCCATGTCATCATCCGCCATGATTTCTTCTTATTTGTAACGATTGAGCTGAATTAATGTGATGACTGCGAGGAGGAGCAGGATTAACAAACAGCCCATCACGATGACGAATTCGCGGGTGAATCGGTTCCCGGTTTCGTTTCGGCCAGTTGCGTTGCGGCGTGTGCCGCTGGTGGTTGAATCGGGCACTGATGTCAGTCCGCCGATGTTGGTCATGAGTTCTTGAACGGATTGAGGCCGTTCACTCGGATCTTTGCGAAGACACGCTTGGATGAGTGATCCGACGTATGGCGGAACGTGATTGTGTTTGCCGAGTTCTTGGAGTGCAGCCTGAATCGGTTGAGGATGAAGGGTTCGGACTTGTTCCTCGATATTACCAGCGAAAAAGGGCGGCCGGCTGGCTAACAATTCGTACAGGGTGGCACCGAAAGCATATATGTCATCGGTGACTTGCGGCGGCTCGCCGTCCATTTGCTGCGGACTCATGAATGTGGCTGTGCCGCGAAAATCGCGAATATCAAATAAACGGGCGCGAGCATCGTTGATGGCTGACGAAATGCCGAAGTCAGCCAGTTTGAGCCGACCTCGACGGTCTATCATGAGGTTGGCTGGTTTCAAATCCCGGTGAACAAGTCCCTCGGAATGTGCGTAGTCGAGCGCCTGACAAATCTGGAGTGCGACTGGCTTTAGGAATTCCCAAGTGAGGATCTGATTGGGCTGTTGCATTCGCAACGTGTGCAGGCTGCTCCCATCCACGTGTTCCATGATGAGGAATGGACGTTCATCTGGCGCCTCATACAAATCATAAAGCTGAACGATGTTGGGATGGGCCAGCGGGCGCGATCGCATGGCTTCAATGCGCAGTTCCTTGAGTAGTTGCGGGTCGGCACTGGTTTCCGGCAGGAGAAATTTGAGAGCGACGACAGCGTTCAGCCGTTCATCTTGAGCGAGCCAAACCATGCAACTGCCCCCTTTGCCCAGCATCCAGAGCAGGTTGTAGCGGCCACTACCCGTTAACTGGCCGGGAACCAATACTTGCTCATCGTGCGGTGTCGTCACAGGGTACTTGCAGAATTACAACAAATTGTCTGCTGAGATTGATTTCGGGATTGCCTTTTTGCCAGTTTTATTCGTGTTATTTGTGCTGCAGCCTATGTACGGGTTCTGCTAAAATCAATTACGATGCAAATTAGCATTTGTTACGCCGGTAGCTGGCGGGTACTGCCCTCCACAAAGACTCTCGTTACTATTGGCCGCCCGAATAAAGAAGTGTCGGTCGATTTGGACCTCTCCCCCGATACAACTGTATCCCGGCTTCATGCCAAAGCGTACGAATCTAATGGAGCAATCTGGATTGAGGATTTGAAAAGCAAATATGGCACCCTCTTGAATGGGACCAAAATTACCCAGCCGACCTCCATTCAGTCCGGCGATACCATCACCATCGGTGAAACTTTGCTCCGGATCGACCTTCAGCCAAACAAAAAATAGCCTCAACAAGTTGTCCATAAACAAATTGGAAATCTGTTATTGGATTCAGCCCCCATTTTGTAGCCAAGTGGCGTTTTCTTCCTACTTCTGTCCAATTCACGAGTAATTGAGGCTTTTGATCCTCAATCAGTGAGATTTGATTCATTTCAAGCCGTTGGCACAGCCGCTGCTCTGTCCTATCAGAGAAAGTGTCAATATGCTGACTATCGAACAAAACAGAGTCGCGCAAGTGCCGGAAACCAACCCGGTGATGGATGCTGTCGAACTATCATTCCCATCGGGCCTGCTTGGTTTTGAGGACAATAAACAATTCCAACTGCTCTCCGACCCTGAACTCGCTCCATATAAATGGCTCAAAGGCATGGACGCCGATCAATCGTTCCTGGTCATCCCACCATCCTACGTAACGGCGAGTTATTCTGTCGTTTTGCCGGATGAGGATGTCGCCTGTATCGGCCTAAGTAACCCAGATGATGCCGTGATATTGAATATTGCCACCTATCATCCGGATGAAACCGTGACCATTAACCTTAAAGGACCGATTGTTTATCACAAGGAAACGCGGGTAGCCCGCCAAGTGGTGCCCCTCAATGCCGCCACGCACTCGCTGGCGCATCCGATGGGTAATTGAGCCATGCTTGTACTTTCCCGAAAACCCAACGAAAGCATCGTGATTGACGGCCGGATCACCGTCACTCTGCTTCGAGTCGAAAACGACACCGTGCGCATCGGCATCGATGCTCCGATTGAAATCCCCGTTTTCCGCAAGGAAGTGTATGACGAAATTCGCGCGAATAACCGACATGCTGCCGGTTCATCTCCTATCAAACCCGGTGCACTTCCAAAGGTCCTTCCGATTACCAAAAATGTTTTGCCTGCAGTACTGTAACCAACCAAAACCCCAAACCTAACTAGACCTATGGTCATTAACACAAATACAGAAGCTCAGCGTACAGCGAGCAACTTGAATGTGAGCCATACTCAGCTGTCCAAGTCATTGGCTCGCTTGAGTTCTGGATCACGAATCATCAACCCGTCCGACGATGCTGCCGGACTGGCCGTGAGTTCACGATTGGAGGCGCAGATTAAGCGTCTTGAATCTGCACTCAGTAACGTCATCAACGCCGTCTCCTTCACTCAGACTCAGGACGGCTTTATGAAAACGGTGGATAAAGCCCTGCGTCGTATGGGTGAGCTTTCCATGCTCGCGCTCGACCAATCCAAGTCTTCAGCGGACCGCGCATTGTATGACAAGGAATTTCAGGAACTTAAATCCTACATCGTCGCAACCAAAGGCCAGGCATACAACGGTGTGCCGCTGTTCGGCTCAACGAGTAACTTCGCAGTCACGATTGACGCAGAAGGCAGTACTTTCTCCGTTTCAGCCATTGATTTGGATGCAACGAGTTATGCCAATGCCTACGCCGCAACAGTCGCACTGGGAAGCACGTCATTTGCGACGGAAGCACTGACACGCGTAAAAGAAGCTATTTCACAAATCGCCATCGATCGCGCCCAGCTCGGCGCCGTCCAAGCGCGATTAAACTTCACCAGTGAGCAGCTTGTCGTCACTCGTGAGAACCTCAGTTCAGCCATCAGCCGTATCGCCGATTGCGATGTTGCTGAAGAGGCCACCCAATATGCACGATACCAAATCCTCGTGCAATCCGGCACACAAATGCTCACGCAGGCCAATCAGTTGCCGCAATCGGCACTGACCCTGTTGCGTCAATAGCACGGAAGCAACCCGCTCATTTTGACAGCGCCATGGATGGCCAGTATGTCAACATTGGGTCGGGTTTGGATTGGGTTGGATTTGAAGCCGGCCGGAGCATCCCTCTGGCCGGCTTCTCCTTTTACTAACAGCTTTTCCCTGTGACCAACCTCAACACACAAAAGCTCATCATCATCGGCGGCGGCCTCGTCGGCCTTGCCACCGCCTACAAACATCTTCAGGCATTCCCCTCCTCTGCCGTCACTTTGCTGGAAAAAGAATCCGCCCTCGGCCAACATCAGTCCGGCCACAACAGCGGCGTCTTGCATTGTGGTCTGTATTACAAACCCGGCTCCGCAAAAGCGCAGTTGGCCGTAAAAGGCATTCGCGAGATGACCGAGTTTTGCCAGTCGCACAAAGTGCCTCACGAAATCTGCGGCAAACTTGTAGTCGCAACCAACGCCGGAGAAATCCCGCGCCTCCGATTCCTGCACGAGCGCGGCCAACAGAACGGGCTGACCGGGTTGCGTTGGCTTGAACCGCACGAGATGCGCACAATCGAACCCAACGTCAGCGGAGTTGCTGCTCTGCATGTGCCCGAGGAAGGCATTGTCGATTACCCTGCCGTCGCACAGTCGCTCAAAAACGAAATCCTCCAGCGCGGCGGCCAGATTGTGACCCGCGCGAAAGTCACTCAACTCCACAGAAATTCGGAATCGTGGAAAGTGGAAACAACCGCCGGCAGTTTTCAATCCGATTGGCTGATCAATTGTGCCGGACTGTATTCCGACCGCATCAGTCAAGCTGCCGGACACTCTCGGCAAACTCGCATCGTTCCATTCCGTGGCGAATACTACAAACTCAAAGCGGACCGGCAGCACCTCGTCCGGAACCTGATTTATCCCGTGCCCGATGCCCAATTCCCATTTCTCGGCGTCCATTTCACACGGCTCATCGGCGGTGGAATCGAGGCCGGCCCCAACGCCGTCCTCGCCTTTTCGCGCGAAGGCTACAAGAAAACCACGGTGAATCTACGCGACCTCGCCGAGGCGCTCACCTTTCCGGGATTGTGGCGGTTTCTGCTGCGACATTCCGGAATGTGTTTTCAAGAAACTCTCGGTTCGGTGAGCAAAAAACTTTTCTGCCGATCGTTACAACGCCTCGTGCCCGCCATTCGCTCGGACGATCTCGAACCCGGTGGCGCCGGTGTTCGCGCGCAAGCGATGACTCCCGAAGGCCGATTGGTGGAAGACTTTCACATTGTCCGCGGCCCCAATTCCCTGCACGTACTCAATGCACCCAGCCCAGCGGCGACAGCATCGCTGGCCATCGGCGGAGACATTGTCAGACAACTCCAGAATCATTAAACACCAAACACCATGAAAATACTCATCACTGGCGGCGCCGGTTATCTCGGCTCAGTACTCGCTCCACACCTGCTCTCCCTCGGCCACGAGGTGACCGTGCTGGACAATTTCCTATTTCGACAAGCCACGCTCACGGATTGCTGTCAGTATCCCACATTTCAAGTAGTCCGTGGCGATTGCCGCGATGAACAAATTCTGCGACCGCTCGTGAAGAATGCCGACGCGATCATTCCACTGGCAGCCATTGTTGGCGCGCCACTTTGCGACCGTGACAAAGTCGCCGCCGAAAGCACAAATCTGAGCGCCATTCAATCGCTCTGCAAACTGGCCTCCCCACAGCAGCGCATTTTGATGCCCGTGACCAACAGCGGTTATGGTGTCGGCGAAAGTGGAAAATTCTGCACTGAAGAAACTCCGATGCGACCCATCTCGCTCTACGGAGTCACCAAAGTTCGCGCCGAGGAAACCGTCCTCGAAAGAGAAAACAGCATCAGTTTCCGTCTCGCAACGGTGTTTGGAATGTCGCCTCGAATGCGGGTGGATCTGCTCTTGAACGACTTCGTGTACCGCGCAGTGAACGACCGCGCAGTGCTGATTTTCGAGGGCCACTTCAAGCGTAATTTCATTCACGTGCGCGACATCGCGCGAGTATTCACTCACGGACTGGACCATTTTGATTCGATGAAAGGCAACGCCTACAATGCCGGACTCGACGAAGCAAACATCTCGAAACTCGAACTGTGCGCGGTCATCCAAAAGCACCTGCCGAAATTTGTGTTTATCGAAGCGCCCGTGGGTGAAGACCCCGACAAGCGCGACTACATCGTCTCCAATCAACGCCTGCTCGATACCGGGTTCCGCACGGAATGGAATCTGGATCGGGGTATCCAGGAATTGATCAAGGGTTTCACAATCTTGAAAAACTCCATTTACTCGAACGTGTGATGCCTGCGGACATCTCCAATCTCGGCGCAATCGTGCTTGCTGGCGGGCTTGGAACACGTGTCCGTCATTTGCTTGGCGATGTGCCAAAGCCGATGGCACCTGTATTGGGCCGTCCATTTGTTGAGTGGATTGTCCGATACCTCTCTGCGCAGGGAATCAAGAAAGTGATTCTCTCCACCGGCATTGGGGCCAATCAAGTGTCCCAACATTTTGCCAGCCAACCCGTCCCAAAAACCTCAGTCGAGTGCATCGCAGAATCGGAACCTCTGGGAACCGGCGGCGCGGTTCGCCACGCCATCAGTCATGCCAGAACTAAGTCGGAATCGTGGTTCATTCTCAATGGCGACTCGCTTGTCTTTATCGATCTGACTTTGATGTTGCGCTCGCTCGGCGAGAAATCAACCGGAGTGATTGCTGTCCGATATGCAACGGATACTTCGCGCTACGGCTCTTTGGAATTAGATGCGCAACATCGCGTGACAGCGTTCCGAGAAAAACAGCCGGGCCATGGTTGGATCAATGCCGGCATCTACCTTTTACGAAATGAGGCACTGGGTTCGTTTCCTGACAAATCTCCATTGAGCATGGAAACTGAAGTCTTCACGAGTTTGATAGCGGGTGGCGCGGAATGGGTCGGTCATAAAACCGAGGCCCCATTCTTGGATGTCGGAACTCCCGAAACACTCCCCGAAGCGGATTTATTTGTGAAAGAAAACTTCGCTCAATTCGGCAAAATCGAACCCGCTCACGAACCGTATTCCGGCTAGACGGAATTGTTTGCTCGCATTGAGCAACTAAGGTCGGAAATGCCTGATTACTTTCAATTCAGCCCTGGAAATCAGGGCAATTTCACCGGTTTGGCTCAATTCCATGCAGATTCTGCCGTGGCACAATTGGTGCTATTCTTAGATGTGCTGGTGTGAAAACACCGGACTATAAGCTGGAAATTAAATCATCGGGTGCGAGCAGATGCCATGGATGGTTGAGTCCGGCGGAAATAAATAATGATTATTACTCGTACCCCGTACCGGATTTCGTTTTTCGGCGGTGGCACCGATTATCCGGGTTGGTACCGTGAGCACGGTGGCGCGGTTCTCGCCACGACCATCGACAAATACTGTTACATTTCCTGCCGTTACCTGCCGCCGTTCTTCGAGCATCGCTTCCGTGTGGTTTACTCGAAGATTGAGAGCTGCAATCAGATTGACGAAATCCAGCATCCATCCGTTCGCGAGACTCTGCGCTATTTGAAATTCAATCGCGGTGTCGAGATCCATCATGACGGCGATTTACCCGCGCGCAGCGGCATGGGTTCCAGCTCCGCCTTCACAGTCGGTCTGCTCAACGGCCTGCAGGCATTACAGGGCAAATTCACTGGCAAGAAACAACTCGCCACCGAAAGCATCCGACTCGAGCAAGAGATTTTGAAAGAAACAGTCGGATCGCAAGATCAAGTGTTGGCTGCTCATGGCGGTTTCAACCATGTTGCATTTCATCAATCCGGCGAGATCTCCGTGAGGCCAGTCATATTGTCACCGGATAAAACTCGCGAACTGTCGAAACACCTTTTGCTTTTCTACACCGGCATCAAACGCACTGCCTCGGATGTTGCCAGCAGCTACGTGGATTCGCTTGAATCCAAACGTCGCCAACTTCGCCTGCTCAAAGAATTGGTTGAGGAAGCACTCGCCATTCTCTCCGGTCGGCACGCGCTCAATCATTTTGGAGAACTGCTTCACGAAGCGTGGCTGGTGAAACGCTCACTCGGCAGCAAAGTTTCCAACAGCGAGGTAGATCAGATGTACGAGACCGCTCGCGCGGCCGGAGCCATCGGCGGCAAGCTGACTGGCGCAGGCGGCGGCGGTTTCCTGCTCCTCTTCGCCCCGCCGGAGACGCACGCGAAGCTCAAGGAATCACTCAAGAAACTCATCCACGTCCCATTCGGATTTGAGTCCACTGG